>JBHYDO010000057.1:0-18932 GCA_051860645.1 Roseococcus sp. | reverse complement strand
GTCGGCATGCCGCGCGGCGCGGCGAAGCGCACGATCGGCTCCCAATGGGCGCCGAAATTGGCTGCCGGCAGGGCGCGCACGCGGCGGAAGCGGGCGGCGGCGGCGGCCCAGAAGGGGTCGGGCATGCGCTCGCGCGCCACATAGGGCGCCTCGGCCACCAGGGCGCGGAACTTCGCCATGCCGGCCTCGATGTCCACCGCCTGCAGCAGGAACCCGCCGATGACGGCCGCGCGCAGCCAGGGGCGCGGCAGGTGCTGCGCGAGCACCGCGATTGCCGCGAAGATGCCGGCATAGCCGAGCGGCCAGAAGAAGCGCTCCGAGGCGCGCAGCATGTCCGCGAGGCGCCGCAGCGGCGCGGGCAGGTCGAACAGCACGGTCACCTCGCCGCCCAGCGCGAAGTTGGGCGAGATGGCGAAGGCCAGCATGCAGCCCAGCATCAGCACCAGCACCCAATGCCGCCGCAGCGCGGGTCCGGCGCCACCGCGCAGCACCAGCAGCACCAGCGCGCCCAGCATCAGCGCCAGCGTGCCGGCGCCGAGGTAGCTGCCGCCGTATTCCCAGTGGCGCAGCCCGGGCAGTTCGGGCAGCAGCCATCCCCATTCGGCGGCGTCGAAGGGGGCGGTGAGGTCGAACTGGGCCAGGCCATAGCGGATGCCCATGGGCATGACCTCGCCCGTCACGGTGAAATACCCGCCAAGCCAGAGCATCGCCGCCACGCAGCCCGGCACCAGCAGCACCTGGGCCAGGGCGGGCCGCCAGTCCCGGTTGCGCAGCAGCCGCGCCAGCCAGTCCGCCGCCCAAAGCCCCGCGCACATCGCCAGCACATAGGCGTTGAGCATGGCGACCACGCCGAGGCAGGCGCACCAATGCCACGTCTGGCGGCGGGGTTCCGGCCGCAGGCACAGCCACAGCGCCCAGAGCAGCGCCCATTGGCTGACCAGCGCGAAATGCCCCGCCATGCGGTTCAGCAGCATGGGCTGGAAGGCGAAGACCAGCGCGCCGAAGCCGCGTGCCCATGGGTCGCGCACCGCAAGCCCCAGCAGCTTCCAGGCCAGCCCGGCCTGCAAAGCGGCACTCAGCACCAGCCAGGGACCCCAGTATTGCGGGATCTCGACCAGCGGCCGCAGCGCCTTGGCCGCCAGCGCCAGCAGCGGCACCGCGTCCACGTAGAAGATGGCGGATGAGAGCTCCAACCCGTAGCCCGGGTTCAGCCCCGGCGGCCAGGCCCAGGCGGCGGGGGCGAAATACATCCAGGCCGCGAGGTAGGCGACCGGGTCCGGCCCCAGCGAGCCATGCAGCAGCCAGCCGAGGTCCTGGATGTCGAGGATGCGGCCGCCCATGGTCAGCACCGCGGCCCCGGCGCCGCCGAGCAGCACGAGCGTGAGAGGCAGGGCGGCCGAAGCCCACCCCCGGGCCGGCCCGGCGCCCTGCTTGCGTTCCCTCACCGTTACATTCTGCCCGCCCGGCGGCGGGGGCTGTCAACCTGGGCGCGCGCTCAGGCCGCAACCCGGCAGTAGTTCCGCGCGAAATAGAGCAGCGCCGGGTCCGCGCCGCCGATCCGCACCGCCTCCACCTCGGCGAAGAGCACCACATGGGTCCCCTTCTCCACCATGTCGGTGATGCGCGCGTCGAAGGCGACGAGGCATCCCTCCAGCGCCGGCGCGCCGGTGACGATGGGCGACCAGGTGCCGAACTCGAACCGCGCCTCGCCATCCACGCCCGTCGCACCGGCGAAGATGCCCGAAAGCTCCTCCTGGCTGCCGCAGAGCGTGTTCACGCACAGCGTGCCATTGGCGCGGAACAACTCGGCCGAGGAGACGGTGCGGTTCATGCAGACCAGCAGCGTGGCCGGGCTGTCGGTGACGCTGCACACGGCACTTGCCGTGAAGCCGCCGCGGCCGGCAGGGCCGCCGGTGGTGATGATGTTCACCGCCGCCGGCAGGCGGGCCATGGCATCACGGAATTCCTTGCGCTCGATGGGCATTCGGCTGGGTTCCTAACCGCAGGGGGTGAATCGGATGGCCTCGACCATGGCCGCGACACGGGAGGTTGTGTCGTCCGCATCGGTGCCGATGGCAATCTCTTGCAGGGGCGGCGGCGGCCCGCCGAAGCTCTCGGTCCAGTCGGCGGCCAGGTCCACGCGCTCCTCGAACCACCGGCCCATGGGGCTGCCGGCCGGGCGTAGCACGCGCACCTTGCCCAGGCCCCCCATCCAGGGGCTGTAGAAGGCGGGCGGCTCCTCGCCCGTGCCGCCCCAAACGTAGACGAGGGCGGAGCGCGGCAGGGCGTGGTCGCCGGCGCGGGCCTGCGCCACCGCGTGCTGGGTGCGCTGCCAGAGCGAGGCGCGCGCGGGCCAGCCGGCGAACCCCACCGTGATGGAAATGGCGCGGTCCTCGCCGCCGCGGCGCCTGAGGTCGGTGGGCGGCGGGCCATGATCCACGCGCCAGCGCCAGGTGAGGCAGGCCGCGCGCCCGGGCGTGCGGCGCCAGACGAAGCTGCCCACCCCCGTGCCTTCCATGGCGAGGCCGCCTGGCGTCGCGCGGAAACGGGCTGGCGTCAGCCCCTCATAGGGCGCATGGGTCCAGCCCGAGGCGGCGAGCGCGGGGTCCAGCGCCAGCCCCGCACGGCCACGCGCAGGGAGGGCGATGGCGGGCGCGGCAAGGGCGGCTATCATGGCTCGGCGCTGCATCGGCCGCTACATGGCGGCAACCATGCAGCACGCCAAGGGAGCAACTCCGATGAGCACCATTTCCATCCCCGCCACCGACGGCAGCGGCCGCTTCGACGCGCTGCTCGTGCGCCCCAGGACGGAGCCCGCCGGCTGCGTCGTGATGATCCAGGAGATCTTCGGCGTGAACGCCGCCATGCGGGCGCTTTCCGCATGGGTGGCCGACATGGGCTTCATCGCCCTCTGCCCCGACTTGTTCTGGCGGCAGGAGCCGAATGTGGACCTCGACCCCGATGCCGGCCAGGCGCAATGGGACCGCGCCTTCGCGCTGTTCAACGGCTTCGACCAGGGCAAGGGCCTCGAAGACCTCGCCGCCAGCATCGCCGCCGCGCGCGCCCTGCCGGGCTGCAACGGGCGCGTCGGCACCATGGGCTTCTGCCTGGGCGGGCGGATGGCCTGGCGCACGGCGGTCGCGACCGATGCCGATTGCCATGTCAGCTACTACGGCGTGGGCATCGAGGGCATGCTGGCTGACGCGCCGAAGATCGCCCACCCGCTGCTGATGCACATCGCGGAGCAGGACAAGTTCGTCCCACCCGCCGCGCAGGCGGCGATCCTGGAGGGCGTGAAGGGCCACGCGCACGTCACCGCCCATGTCTATCCGGGCGTGGACCATGCCTTCGCCCGCATGGGCGGGCATGCCTGGGATGCGCGGGCGGCCACCATCGCCAATGGGCGCACGGCGGAGTTCCTCGTGCGGCATCTGGGCTGACGCAGGATGGACATGCGCTTCGCCGACATCACCGCCCCGCGGCCCGAGCGCGAGGCGCTGTCCGCGCGCTACGCCGCGCTGAACGCGGGCCTTTCCACCTCGCCCGAGGCCACCCTGCGTGAATGGGATGCGCTGCGGCGCGAGGTGGAGGGCTGGTCGGCGCTGGCGCATCTGCGCTTCGCCCAGGACACCACCGACGCCGCCGCCAAGGCGGAGCGCGAATATGCCGACGCGCTGGCGCCGGTGGTGCAGGGCCATGACACGGAGTTGAAGCGCCGCATCCTGGCCGAGCTGGACCTCGCTTTGGTGGCGCGCATCTGCGGCGCCCACACGCCGGCGCTGTGGCGCTGCGACATCACCACCTTCGCGCCCGAGATCGCGGGCGACCTGGAGGAGGAGAGCCGCCTGGGCGCGCGCTACACCGCGCTGCTGGCCGCGGCGAAGCTGCAGGTGGGGGGCGGGGAGGTGAACCTCTCGGGCCTCGCCCCGCACGCCGAACACCCGGACCGCGGGCACCGCCACGCCGCCGAGGCCGCGCGCTGGGGCTTCTTCCAGGCGCATGGCGAGGAGCTCGATGCCATCTACGACGCGCTGGTGAAGCTGCGGCACGGCATGGCGCGCAAGCTGGGCGATGACAGCTTCACCGCCCTCGCCTACCGCCGCATGCGCCGCCTGGACTACGGCCCGGACGAGGTCGCGCAATACCGCCGCGAGATCGTGGAGCGCGTCGTGCCCCTGGTGGGCGAATTGCTGGAGGCCCGCCGCGCCACCCATGGCTGGGACCGCCTGCGCTATTGGGACGAGGCGCTGATCGACCCCGCCGGCAACCCCAGGCCGCTCGGCGACCACGACACGCTGCTCCACGCCGCCCAGGCCATGTTCGACGCCATGGACCCGCGGCTCGCCGGCTTCTTCCGCGGCATGGCGGCGGGCGGCTTCATGGACCTGAAGAACCGCCCGGGCAAGGCGGGCGGCGGCTTCTGCACGGCCTTCCCGGCGCACGGGGCGCCCTTCATCTTCGCCAATTTCAACGGCACGCACCACGACATCGGCGTGTTCACGCATGAGATGGGCCACGCCTTCCAATGCTGGCAAAGCCGCGATCTGCCGGGGCTGGACCAGCTCTGGCCCGGCATGGAATCGGCCGAGATCCACTCCATGGGGCTGGAATTCCTGACCCACCCGCAGATGGGCAAGCTGGTGGGCGAGGACGCGGCCGAGCGCTTCCGCCGCATGCACCTGATCTCCTCGCTGGCCTTCCTGCCCTATGGCGCCTGCGTGGATCACTTCCAGCACGAGGTCTACGCCAACCCCGACGCCACGCCCGCCGAGCGCCACGCCATCTGGCAGCGCCTGGAGGCGATCTACATGCCCTGGACCGACTATGGTGACCTGGAATACCCGGCCAAGGGCGGGCGCTGGCAGGCCAAGCAGCACATCTACAACAGCCCGTTCTACTACATCGACTATGCGCTGGCGCTGTGCTGCGCCATGCAGTTCTGGCAGCGCGCGCGGCAGGACGCGCCGGCCGCGCTGGAGGCCTATGTGGCGCTGTGCGGCCGTGGTGGCTCGCTGCCCTTCCAGGGGCTGGTGGCCTCGGCGGGCCTGGCTTCGCCCTTCGCGCCGGGGGCCCTGGCGGCGGTGGTGGAAGAAGCCCGCGCGGTGCTGGCATGACCCGCATCGCCTGGGTGACGGGGGCCGCGCGCGGCATCGGGCTGGCCACCGCGCGGCGCTTCCTCGACGAGGGCTGGTCCGTCGCACTCCTTGATGTGGACGCGGCGAACCTGGCCCGCACCATGGCGGCGCTCGACCTGCCCGACCGCACCCTCGCCCTGCCCGCCGACGTCTCCGACCCCGCGGCCGTGGAGCAGGCCGCCGCGGCCATCATGGCGCGCTTCGGCCGGCTGGATGCGCTGGTGAACAATGCGGGCGTGGCGATCTTCGGCCCCATCCTGCAGACCAGCCTGGCCGACTGGCAGCGCGTGATGGCGGTGAACCTGACCGGCCCCTTCGTCACCGCCCAGGCGGCCGCACCCCTGATGGCCGAGGGCGGCGGCGGGGCCATCGTGAACATCACCTCGATCTCGGGGCTGCGGGCCTCCACCCTGCGGGTGGCCTATGGGACCAGCAAGGCGGGCCTCGCCCACCTCACGAAGCAGCAGGCGGTGGAGTTCGCGGGGCTCGGCATTCGGGTGAACGCTGTCGCCCCCGGCCCGGTGGAGACGGCCATGGCAAAGGCCGTCCATACCCCCGAGATCCGCGCCGACTACCACGACGCCATGCCGCTCAACCGCTACGGGCTGGAAACGGAACTCGCCGCCGTCATCTTCTGGTTGTGCGACAGCCAGTCGAGCTACGTCACCGGCCAGGTGATCGCGGTGGATGGCGGTTTCGACGCGGCCGGAATCGGGCTGCCCACCTTGCGCGCGGCGCGCCGCAATGCGTGAGGGGCGGATATGAACATTCACGAAGGCGGCCTTCGTCCCGCCATGATTGGGAGCGCATGTTGCGATATCGCAACATTGACGGAGCGCTCCCATGAACATCTTCGGCACGGAAGACAATGACACGCTGTTCGGCACCGCCGCGGCGAACTCGATCTTCGGGCGTTCGGGCGACGATGTGATCCGCGCCCGCGGCGGCAATGACATCATCTACGGTGAGGAGGGCAACGACATCCTCTTCGGCGAGGCCGGCGATGACCGGCTGGAGGGTGGCGAGGGCGACGATACGTTGGATGGCGGCATCGGCCTCGACCTGCTGATCGGCGGCGTCGGCAACGACGTGCTGCGCGGCGGGGCGGGCAATGACACGCTGCGCGACGGCGACGGCAACGACACGCTGGACGGTGGCGATGGCGATGACGACATGCGCTCCGGCCAGGGCAACGACACGCTGCTGGGCGGCGCGGGCGCGGACCTGATGTACGCCGGCGCCGACAATGACATGCTCGATGGTGGCCTGGGCAACGACCGGCTGTTCGGCGAAGGCGGCAATGACGAGCTGTTCGGCGGCGACGGCGACGACTTTCTCGACGGCGGCGATGGCGACGACGACCTGTTCGGCGGCGTCGGCAATGACACGCTGCGCGGCGGCCGCAGCGCCGACAACCTCACCGGCGGCGCAGGCAACGACGTGATGACGGGCGGCGAGGGCGACGACACCTTCTTCTTCGGCCCCGGCACCGGCCGCGACCGCATCACCGACTTCTCGGTCACCAACGACAAGATCGGCATCCTGAACGTGGCCGGTGTGGACGAGTTCAGCGACCTGCGCATCAACGACAACGCCGCTGGCAATGCGGTCGTGGCCTGGGGCTCCGGCGCCAGCTTCGGCAGCGTGGTGCTGGTCGGCGTCTCGCGCAGCGACCTCAGCACCGACGACTTCTTCTTCGGCTGAGCCCAACGGGCCGGCCCCGCCGGCCCGAAATCTGTCACCATGCCGTGCTGGCGGGGGTATCCTGGACCGCCAGCAGGGAAGGAGACGGCCATGCGCCTCGCCAGCTTCAGCGTCACCAGCCTCAACCTCTACAACCTCAACCTGCCGGGGCTGCGCATGTATCGCAACGCCACCGGCTGGAGCGAGGCGCAATACGCCCGCAAGATCGCCTGGACCGCCGCCATGCTGCGCCGCGCCCGCGCCGACGTGTATGGCGTGCAGGAGCTGTGGCACCCGGACGCGCTGCAGGCGGCGCTCGATGCGGCCGGCATGGCGCAGGAGTATGTGGCCCTCTGCCCGCCCTGGCTGGCCGGCCAGCACATCGCCTGCGCCGCCGCCATCCGACGCGACCTGCTGGTGGGCGAGCCGGAATGGATCGTGGACTTCCCCGAGGCGCTGCGCCTGCGATCGGGCGGCGACGACCCGCTGAGTGCGGCCATCTCGGTCTCGCTGCGCAGCTTCTCGCGCCCGGTGCTGCACCTCACCCTGCGCCCGCGCGACACGGCCGAGCCCATCCATCTCTTCGTCGCGCATTTCAAGTCCAAGGCGCCGACGGTGGTCTCGGGCGAGGCCTGGTTCAAGGCCGACGACGCCCTGCACCGGCCGCACCAGGGCGCGATCGGCAGCGCGCTCTCCACCATCCGCCGCACGGCCGAGGCGGCCGCGCTGCGCGTCATCCTGACCGGGCTGATGAAGGACACCGGCACGCCCGTCATCGTGCTGGGCGACCTGAACGACGACCACAACTCCAACACGCTCGACATCCTGACCGAGCAGCCCGCCTTCCTCCGCCCGCTCTCCACCGGCGGGCGAGACACGGCGCTGTATTCGGGGCAGTCGCTGCAGCAATACATGAGCCAGCGCGACGTCTACTACACCTACATCCACCAGGAGGTGCACGGCTCGCTGGACCACATCCTGGTGAGCGAGGAGTTCTATTCCAACAGCCGGAAGCGCCGCTGGAACTTCGAGCGGCTGGACATCTTCAACGACCACCTGAACGACAAGGACCTGCGCGACGAGGAGGGTGCCAACGACCACGGCGTGGTGCGCGCGCGCTTCGCCTGGAGGCCGGCGGGATGAGGCCGGCGATCGGGCCTCGGCAGGGGTGAAGGAATTGGCGCCCCCGGGCGCGCTGGCTAGGGTTGCAGCATGCAGCGCAACCTCCTCATGATCGGCACCAGCAACACCGTCCGGCGCGGCGGCTTCGGCGCCACCCTTCAGGCCATGCGGCTGCCCTTCCCGGTCCGGGCGGTGGGCTGGGGCGCTTCGCCTTCCGCCCTGCTGCCCTACATGCTCAGCGGCACCGACCTCGCCGGCGTGACGCACCTCGCCATCGACCCCGCCGACAATGCCCAGGTCCGTCGCCACGGCGACGGCGTGAGCGGCGCGGTGCTGTGGCACGCGGTGGATTGGCTGCGCGACTGCGGCATCGTGCCCGTGCTGCTCGTCACGCCGCAGACCAATGGCCAGGACATCGCCCAGGCGGTCCGGGCGGCGCGGCTCGCACAGGCACGGGCGCGCGGCGTCGCGGTGGTGGACGGCTACAAGCTGATCGAGGACGACCCCCGCCTCTTCGACATGGAAGACAGCCAGCATGTCGGGCCGACCCTTTGCGCGGCCATGATGGCGGCCCTGGCGGCGCTGGTGATGGAGACCGCGCCCGCCGCGATCGTCCTGGGCCCGCCGCCCTTCGCCGCCCCGCTCCTCCAGGCGCCCGGCGCCGAGGTGGTCGAGCGCCGGTCCAGCATGCGCGTTCAGCGCTATACGCTGCTGCGCCCCGGCCAGGTCGCCCGGTTCAGCCTGCCCGCCCGCGGCATGCTGGTGGGCGTGGCCCTCAACATCATGGGCAGCCACGGCCCGGTGCGGATCACCTCCGACGAGGCCGAGCATGTCGACAGGCTCAACCGGCGGCTGGGCGCGCCGGACGGCAAGCTCCTCGAGTTCATTCACCTGGTTGCGCAGTTTGCCATCTCCATCCCCGGCCGGCACTTCGCCCTTCGCATGGAGGAGGATGGCTTCGCCGAGGTCGAGGCGGCGGTCTGTCACTTCCCGCCTTCCGGCACCGAAAGCGGCTGAGCAGCCCCGACGCGGT
Source organism: Roseococcus sp. (assembly GCA_051860645.1). Classification (GTDB taxonomy): domain Bacteria; phylum Pseudomonadota; class Alphaproteobacteria; order Acetobacterales; family Acetobacteraceae; genus Roseococcus. Next base: position 9,959 of record JBHYDO010000057.1, on the reverse strand, counting down.
GGCGCCGGCGCGTCGCAGCCGACTTCCTCGGGGGCGCGGCCCGGGCGTCCGGGGCGTCGCGCGCCCGGTCGGGGGTTCAGTCGGCGCGGGCCGTGGCCCCGCCCGTGTCGGCGGCCGCGCAGCGCCCCGCCTCCACCAGCCCGGCCAGGATCGGGGTGAGCTGCGCCGCGACCCAGCGCGCCAGCACCCGGTTGCCCGCCATGTTGAAGTGGATGTTGTCCGCCCCGCGCAGCCGGGCCGCGTGGCGCGCGGCGTCGAAGACATGGGCATCATACTCGCCGGCCTGGGTGGCCGTCATGGCGGCGAGGTCGAGGAAATGCGCCTCCTCCACCTCGGCCAGCGCATCGCGCGCGATGGCATTCAGCGCCAGCATCCCCGCGTCATGGCGCCGCTGCCCGGTGCGCGGCATGCCGAGCCAGACCAGGGCCGCGGTGCGCTCCCTTGCCTGCTCGGCCATGCCGCGCACACGGGCGCCGTATTCGGGCGCATGGCCGGCGCTGCCCCACTGGATGTCGCGCCGGCGTGGCGTATTGGGCTCGGGCAGGAAGCTGAGGTCCTGCCGGTCATTGGTGCCGAGGAAGACCAGCATGGCCACGAAGGGCTCGCCGCGCTCGATCCCTCGGTCGAGCAGCATTCCGGCGCGCTGGATCCAGTGCTGGCCATTGGTGCGCTCCGTGTAGTCCAGCCGTGCGAGGCCGGTGGCCGGCGCCCCCGCGCCGAAGGCTTGGCCGGCGCCGGAGGCGCGCAGCGCCTGGTTGAGCGGGCCCTGGAGCTGCTGCGCCATGGAATCCCCCACGACGAGGATGCGGCAGGCCGGCCCCTCGTCGAGCAGGCCAAGGGGCTGGGCGGTGGCGGCGGGTGGGCGCGCGGCGGGGGCGGGCGTCACGCTGCGCGCGGCCGGCGGGGCCGGGGCGCGGGCGGGAGCCTCGGGGGCGGGCGGCTCGACGGCGGACGGCTCGACGGCGGACGGCGGGGGGCGGGCTCCCGGGGGGAGGGGGGGGGGGGTGGGGCGGGGCCCGGGTCGCGGAGTTGCACCCCGCCGCCCCCACCGCCGCGGCAGCTGCCCCGCCCGCCGCGCCCGGCGCCCTGCCCGGCGAAACCTCCATCTGCGCGCCCGCCGGCGCGGGGGCGCAGGCCGCCGCGGCGCCGCAGCAGAGCGCGGCCACCAGCAGAAGCCGTCTCACTCCACCCGCGCCCCTGCGGCGATCCAGGCGAGAAGCTGCGCGCGCTGCTCGCCCGTCATGTCGGTGAGGTTGCCGGGCGGCATGGCGTCGGTCTGCACCTGCTGGCGCATGGCCGCCGCCCAGCGCCGCATCTGCTGCGGAGTCTCCAGCATCACGCCCTTGGGGGCGGTGGCGATGCCCTCGAAGGTTGGCCGCGCCGCGTGGCATTGCGCGCAATGGCCGGCCACCAGCGCCTGCACCTCGTGGAAGGGCGGCGCCGCCACGCCGGCGAAGCGCGCATCGGGCCGGGGTGCGACGATGACGAAGAGCAGCGCCACCGCCAGCGCGCCGCCCGCCGGCAGCGCCCAGTTCTGCCGGCCGGAATGGCGCAGCACGAAGAATTGCCGCACCAGCGCGCCCGCCAGCGCCAGCAGGATCAGCACCAGCCAGTTGAGGTGATGCTGGTACAGCAGCGGGTAGTGCGGGCTGATCATCAGGAACAGCACCGGCAGGGTCAGGTAGGTGTTGTGGACGCTGCGCTGCTTGCCCCAGGCACCGTATTTCGGGTCGGGCTCCTCGCCCGCGCGCATGGAGGCCACCATCTTCCGCTGGCCGGGGATGATCACCATGGCGACGTTCGCCACCATGATGGTGCCCGTCATGGCGCCGATCAGCAGGAAGGCGCCACGGCCGGAGAAGACATGCGTGGCGATCAGCGTGGCCATCACCAGCAGGGCGGCGCCCGCGGCGAGCAGCTTCGCCTCGTTCTCGCCGAGGCGCGAGCGGCAGAGCAGGTCATAGGCGACCCACCCTGCCACCAGCATCAGCGCCGAAAGGGCGACGGCGAGCCACACCGGCAGATCCAGCACCTCGGGGTCAATCAGGTAGGTGCTCGCCTGCCCCCAGTAGATCAGCACAAACAGAAAAAAGCCGCTGAGCCAGGTCCAGTAGGCCTCCCACTTGAACCAGTGCAGCTTCTCGGGCAGGGCCTCCGGCGCACCCACATATTTGCGCTTGTAGTAGACGCCGCCGCCATGGATGGACCATTGCTCGCCGCGCACGCGCGGATTGGGCTCCGCGGGCTGGTCGAGGCTGTTGTCCAGCGCGATGAAGTAGAAGCTGGCGCCGATCCAGGCGATGCCGGTGATGATGTGAAGCCAGCGCAACAGCAGGTTGGCCCATTCGGCCAGATAGTCCAGGTCGAATTCCATCAGCTTCCCCGATAGGTGCTGTAGCCGTAGGGCGAGACGAGCAGCGGCACATGGTAGTTGCCGCCCTCGGCCATGGCGAAGGCCAGCGTCACCTCGTCGAGGAAGGGCGGCTCCGGCAGGGCCACCCCCTGCGCGCGGAAATAGGCGCCGACCTGGAAGACGATCTCGTAGCGGCCGGGCCGGAAGCTGGCCCCTTCCAGCAGGGGGGCGTCGGTGCGGCCATCGGCGTTGGTCGCACCTTCGCCCAGCGCGCGGCGCTCGCCCCCGGCCAGACGGTAGAGGCAGAAGCGCATCCCCGCGCCGGGCCGGCCATGGGTGGTGTCCAGGACATGGGTGGAGAGCTTGCCCATCCGCCGCCTCGATGTTGCAGCGCAGGATACAGCGCGCGCCCGCCCCGCTGGCAAGGCCGGTGATGGCTGGAATGCCGCCCGCGCGCTTGATTGCCCGGGCTTTGCGCCCTAATCGCCACGCTCCGCCGCAGGACATCGCACATGCCGCCCATCGCCCCCAACCTGGTCGCTCCGAACCTGGTCTCGGCCGTCAGCGAGGCCCGCCACTGGCAGGACATGATGGCGATGGCCGAGCTGGGCGCCTTCACCGACGAGGCCGGACACATCGGCGTGAACCGCCCCTGCTTGACCGAACTCGACCGCCAGGCCCGCCGCCTGCTGCTGGGCTGGGCCACGAGGGCGGGGCTGAGCGCCAGCGTGGACCGGCTGGGCAACCTCTTCCTCCGCCACGAGGGCACGGACCCGAGCCTCGCGCCGGTGCTGACCGGCAGCCACATGGACAGCCAGCCCAATGGCGGCCGCTTCGACGGCATCTGGGGCGTGATCGCGGGCTTCGAGGCGGTGCGCGCCCTGCGCGAGGCCGGTGTCACCACAACGCGCCCCATCGAGGTCGTGGCCTGGACCAATGAGGAAGGCGGCCGCTACGCGCCGGGCTGCATGGGCAGCATGGCCTATGCCGGCTTCGCGCCCCCCGAGACCTGGGACGGCATCACCGACCGCGACGGCATCCCCTTCGCCACGGCCCTGAACAGCCTGCTGGAGAGCGAATCCGACATCGCGCGCCGCCCCCTCGGCGTGGTCGAGGGCCAGGCCCCCTTCGCCTATGTGGAAGCGCATATCGAGCAGGGGCCGATGCTGGAGGCCCGCGACATGGACATCGGCGTCGTCACCGGCATCCAGGGCAGCCGCTGGTTCCTGGTGGAGCTGCGCGGCAAGTCCGACCACGCCGGCACCACGCCGCTGGCACTCCGCAAGGACGCCGTGCAGGACATGCTGCGCGCCATCCAGGCGCTCAACGCGCTGATGCACGACCCGGCCGACGTGCTGCGCTTCACCGTGGCCAGCATCGAGGTGCAGCCCAACACCTCCAACTCCGTGGCGGGCGTGGCGCGCTTCACCATTGATTTCCGCCACCCGGACAATGCCGTGCTGCAGGCGCGCGGCAATGCCATCCTGGGCGTGATCCAGGCCGCGGTGCGCGATTGCAGCGTGACCCTGACCGAGCGCTTCCACGCCGTGCCCGCCAACTTCGACCCGCTGGTGCCCGATGCGGTGGAGGCGGCGGCGAAGGCCCAGGGGCTGCGCGCGCTGCGCATGCCCTCGGGCGCGTTCCACGATGCGCAGTTCCTGGTGCCGCTCTGCCCCACCGGCATGATCTTCGTGCCCTGCCGCGCCGGCGTCTCCCACCACCCGGCCGAATACGCCACACCCGAGGCGCTGGCCGCCGGCACCCGCGTGCTGGCGCAGGTGCTGGCCGACCTCGCGAACCGTTGAGGATTTCATGTCCGAACAGCTCTCTTTGCCCAAGGCCCGCATCCGCACCCTGCTGCTGGAGAACATCTCCGAGACGGCGGTGAACCTGCTGGCTGAGGACGGCTACACCAACGTCACGCGCGAGAAGAAGGCGCTGGAGGGCGAGGCGCTGAGTGCCGCGCTCAAGGGCGTGCACATGCTGGGCATCCGCAGCCGCACCACCATCACGCCCGAAGCCCTGGCGGCGGCCGACCGGCTGATGAGCATCGGATGCTTCTGCATCGGCACCAACCAGGTGGATTTGGACGCGGCGCGGCAGCTCGGCATTCCCGTGTTCAACGCACCCTTCAGCAACACCCGCAGCGTGGCCGAACTGACGCTCGGCGAGATCGTGATGCTGCTGCGCGGCGTCTTTCCCAAGTCGGTCGCGGCCCACGCCGGCGAGTGGGACAAGAGCGCCGATGGCTACCGCGAGGTGCGCGGCCGTACCCTCGGCATCGTGGGCTATGGCAATATCGGCAAGCAGCTGTCGGTGCTGGCCGAGGCCTTCGGCATGCGCGTGATCTATTTCGACACGGCCGGCCGCCTGCCGCTGGGCAATGCCTCGCGCTGCGCCAGCCTCGATGAGCTGCTGCACTGGTCGGACATCGTCACCGTCCACGTGCCCGAGACGCCCGACACCATGGGCATGATCGGGGCCGCGCAGATGGCGCGGATGAAGCGCGGCGCCTACCTCATCAACAACGCCCGCGGCACGCTGCTGGACATGCAGGCGCTGGCCGAAGCGCTGCGCAGCGGGCAACTGGCCGGTGCCGCGCTGGACGTCTTCCCGGAGGAGCCCAAGCGCAACGGCGACCCCTTCCACAGCCCCGTGCAGGGAATTCCGAACGTGATCCTGACGCCGCATATCGGCGGCAGCACGGAGGAGGCGCAGTCGCGCATCGGCGAGGAGGTGGCGCGCAAGCTGGCCGACTACTCCGATACCGGCACCACCGAGGGCGCGGTGAACTTCCCCCAGGTGGCCCTGCCCGCGCGGCCCACCGGCACGCGCTTCATGCATGTGCACCGCAACGCGCCGGGCGTGCTGGGCAATGTGAACCAGGTCTTCGCCAAGCGCGGCGTGAACATCGCGGGGCAATACCTGCAGACCGATGGCGAGATCGGCTATGTGGTGGTGGATGCAGGCGCCACGCGCGACGGCGACGCGATCCTGGCGGAGCTGCGCGCGCTGCCGCACACCATCCGGGCGCGGTTGTTGTACGAGAAGGAGTGAGGGCGCGGCCTACCGCCCCACCCGCCGCCCCCTGCGAAACCTCCACCAATCCTGCACCGGCCCCAGCAGCACCAGCGGGCTCGCCGCCAGCGTGGCCAGCGCGAACAGCGCCGCCGCCTCGCGCGCGCCCGAGGCGAAGGCCGCCACCGTCAGCCCGGCCAGCGCCCCCACCACCACCAGCCCCAACGCGAAAAGCCCCAGCACCAGGCGGTGCCGGGGGGAAAGCCACTCGGGCGCGGGCTCCACGCCCTCCCGCGGCGCGCCGTCGCGCCCCACCTCGAAGGTGCGGGAAGGGTCGAGGCCGAAGGGGCGGTCCTCGCTCAGCCTGGAACCCTAGCCCTGGCGGCGGACCACGATGATCGGCGCGGGCGTCAGCCCCGCGCGCCGCATCCGCCGCCGGCGCCACCAGATGGACACCGCCGCCACCACGCCCGCGCCGATCGCCACCGGCACCAGCAGGCTGATGAACAGGATGGCCACGGCCACCAGCACCAGGCCCAGCGTCACCGCCAGCACCAGGATGGCCACGCCGCCGGTGCGGGCCAGGAAGCGGTCGAAGCCGCTGGCTTTTGGCCGCTCGCGGAACTCGCCCTCCGGCGTCATGTCCAGGACGGGGCGCTGGGAGAAGGGATCGCTCATGATGCTTCCATGTCGCCCCGGGCGGGCATTGGTTCAAGCCCTTTGCGCCCGCCGACACACTCCGTAAAGGAGAGGTTGCTTGAAGGAGTGACCCCATGCCCCTGCTCGGCTGCATCGCCGACGACTTCACCGGCGCGACCGACCTCGCCAGCACGCTGGTGCGGCAGGGCATGCGCGCCGTGCAGGTGATTGGAATCCCCGAAGGCCCGCTGCCCGAGGCCGACGCCGTCATCATCGCCCTGAAATCCCGCACCATCCCCGCCGCCGACGCCATCGCCCTGTCGCTCGCCGCCTGCGACGCGCTGCTGGCGGCCGGGGCGAGGCAGATCCTGTTCAAATACTGCTCCACCTTCGACAGCACCGATGCCGGCAACATCGGCCCCGTGGCCGAGGCGCTGATGAAGCGGCTGGGCACCGGCTTCGCCATCGCCTGCCCCGCCTTCCCCACCAATGGCCGCACCCTCTACCAGGGGCACCTCTTCGTGAACGCGCATCTGCTGAGCGAGAGCGGGATGGAGAACCACCCCCTCACCCCCATGACCGACGCCAACCTGGTGCGCGTCCTCTCCCGCCAGACGCGCCTCGGCGTGGGGCTGATCCCCTTCGCCACCGTGGAGCGCGGCGTGGGCGCCATTCGCGCCGACATCACGCGCCTGACCGATTCCGGCCGCGGCATGGCCATCGCCGATGCCATCACCGACGCACACCTTTTCGCCCTGGGCGAGGCCTGCGCCAACCACGCGCTCATCACCGGCGGATCAGGAATTGCCATGGGCCTGCCGGAGAATTTTCGCCGCGCGGGGCTGCTGCCGGCGCGCGACGATGCGGATGCGCTGCCGCCCGCGCAGGGCCTCTGCGCCGTGCTGGCCGGGTCCTGCTCGCGCGCCACGCTGGGGCAGATCGGCCTCGCGCGGGACCATGTGCCGGTGCTGGAGCTGGACGCGCTGGCGACGCCCGACGCCGCTGCCCTCACCGCCCAGGCCCGCGCCTGGATGGCCGGCAAGCTCGATGCCACCCGCCCCGTCGTCATCGCCGCTTCCGCCCCCCCGGACAAGGTCGAGGCGCTCCAGAAAAAGCTCGGCCGCGACGCCGCCGGCGCGCTGGTGGAACAGGCCATGGCCGGCATCGCGGCGGCCCTGGTCGAGGCCGGCGTGCGCCGCCTGGTGGTGGCGGGCGGCGAGACCTCGGGGGCCGTCGTGCAGCGCCTGGGCGTGGCGTCCCTGCACATCGGCCCCGAGATCGACCCCGGCGTGCCCTGGACCCATGCGACCGCCACCGCGGCCCCCGAGGGAATGCACCTTGCCCTGAAGTCGGGCAATTTCGGCGCGCGCGACTTTTTCCTGAAGGCCTTCGCATGAACGAACAGGCGGCAAGGGAGGAGCTGGTCGCCCTCGGCGCCTCGCTCTTCCAGCGCGGCTTTTCCGTGGGCAGCGCGGGCAACATCTCCGTGCGCCTCGCCGATGGCTACCTGATGACGCCCACCAACTCCTCGCTGGGCCGGCTCGACGCCGCGCGCATCAGCAAGCTGAATGCGAGCTGGGCGCATGTGGGCGGCGACCGCCCCACCAAGGAGGTCTTCCTCCACCGCGCCTTCCTCACCGCCCGCCCCGATGCCGGCGCCGTGGTCCACCTGCACAGCACCCATGCCACCGCCATCTCCTGCCTGGACGGCGTGATCCCGCCCCTCACCCCGTATTTCGTGATGCGGGCCGGGCGCGAGATCCCGCTGATCGCCTATTACCGCCCCGGCGACGCGGCCATGGAACCCGCCATCCATGCGGCAGCACTCCGCGCCAAGGCCGTGCTGCTGGCCAATCACGGCCCCGTGATCTGCGGCCCCACCCTCACCGACGCGGTCAACGCCGCCGAGGAGCTGGAGGAGGCCGCGAGACTGGCTCTGCTCTTGCATGGCCGCAACCCACGCCTGCTCACGCCCGGGCAGGTGGATGACCTTCTGCAAACCTTCGGATGACCCAAATGGACCGCCTCGCCCCCTCCGACTTCCCGCTCAGCCCCGCCATCGCCGGCCGCTGGAGCCCGCGCAGCTACCTGCCCGACGCGGTTCCCGAGGCCGAGCTGCGCCGGGTGCTGGAGGCCGCGCGCTGGGCCTCCTCCGCCTACAACGAGCAGCCCTGGCAATACCTCGTCACCCGCAGGGAGAACGAGCCGGAGGCGCATGCGAAGCTGCTGGCGTGCCTCGTGCCCTTCAACCAGGGCTGGGCGGGCGCGGCCCCCGTGCTGATGCTGGCCTGCGCGCGGATGAACTCGGCCGGCAATGGCAAGCCCAACCGCTGGGCCGAATACGACACCGGCCAGGCCAGCAGCGCCATGGCGATCGAGGCCGCGTCGCTCGGCCTGCAGCTGCACCAGATGGCGGGCTTCGACGCCGCCGCGGCCCGCGCCGCCTTCGCCATCCCCGAGGATGTGACGCCCATCGCCGCGATGGTCCTGGGCAAGCCCGGCCCGGCCGAGGCCCTGCCCGAGCAGCTCGCCCAGCGCGAAACCGCGCCGCGCGCCCGCAAGCCCGGCGCGGAGCTGTTCTTCGCCGGCGCCTGGGGCCAGGGGATGTGAGCCGCCGCGCGGGCGGGGGTCAGCCCCCCGCCAGCGCGCCCAGCAGCCCGTCCAGGAATTCCTCTCGGCCGATGCTGTCGGCGACGGTGGCGGCGATCGCCTCCCGTCGCCCCGGCGCAGCCGCGGCCCGCAGCACCCGCGCCAGGTCGGGCGCGTTGCCGCGGCGGAAGTGCAGCCCGTCCAGCCCCGGGCGCACCTTCTCGGCCATGCCCCCCACGTCGGAGACGATCATCGGCACCCCGGCCCGCCGCGCCTCCTGGATCACCACCGGCGAGTTCTCCCACCAGATCGAGGGCACCACGATCCAGCCCGCCGAATGCATCAGGCCCAGCACATCGCCCGAATCATAGCGGCCGCCGAAGAAGATCGCGCTGCCCGCGGCCTCCAACGGCCCGGCCAGGGTGGGGAAGAGGCGCAGCACCTCCTCCCGCTCGCAGCCATGGATGGCGAGGCTGAGGTCGGGCTCGGCCGCCACGGCCAGGGCGAAGCCGCGCACCAGCACGTCCAGCCCCTTGAAGGGAGTGGGCTGGCCGAAGAAGGCGAATTGCCGCGCGAGGTCCGGGTCGGCCGCGGCGCTGCGCGGTGCCGCGGCCAGCACGTCGCCCAGGTAGTTCTCCAGCACCGTCTCGCGCGGGGTGTCGAGGCCCCATTCGCGGAACCGGCCGCGCAGGAAATTCGAGGGGTAGATCACGCCGTCGAAGCGCCGCAGCAGCGCGAGGTAGGTGGCGCGGCGCAGCGCGAAGTGCCGCGGCGTCTGCTCGGGGAAGCAGTTGGCGCAGAGCGCAGGGGCGAAGCCGTGGCACAATTCGCGCCCGCGCGTGCGCACCATCTGGCCGTGATGCGCGCAGATGGCCAGCATCTCGTGCAGGGTGATGACGAAGCGCGCATCGGGACGCGCCTCCATCAGCGCCGTCACCAGGTCCATCCCCACCCGCCAGAGGTGGTGGAAGTGGAACACCCGGGCCGGCTGCGCCACCAGCAGGCGCAGCAGCGCCTCGCGCGCGGCGATGTCGTTCCAGAACAGCCGGTCCTCGGCCATGCCGCGCGGGTCGAAGAGGTGCTCGTCGGGGGCGTGGCGCAGCAGCAGGCCGCCCGGGGCGGACGCGCCCATCTCGGCCGCCGCGATGAAGCTGGCTGGGTGGCCGGCGGCGCGCAGCGTCTCGAACTCGCGCCAGGCCGCGGTCTCGCCGCCGCCTTTGGAGAAGGCGGGGTGGGCGTGCGCCACGACGCACACCTCCATGGCGGCGGTCCGAGGGAGGGCAAGCTCAGGCCGGGCCATCTTCGGCCTCCGCGAGAAAGAGCGGCGCCATCCCGCGCCAGAATTCGTGCAGATGCGCGG
>JBHYDO010000056.1:0-18934 GCA_051860645.1 Roseococcus sp. | reverse complement strand
CCGCATTCCTCGCTGGGATACCGGCCACCTGCGCCCGAGACCGTGCTCTGGCCCGCTTCACCGTCAAACACCGCGCCCGACGTGGCGCTCAAACCGACCGTGCATTAAGATCAACAACGGACCACCCGATGGGGGCAGGCCAGTTCCATCCCCTTGAGACCGCGCTCACGGTGCTGCTTTGGCACGGAGCCTCGATTGCGATGGTTGTTGCATTTGTCGCACTGGCCGGTCCATGCCTCATGCGGCACTGCCTCACGCCGTTGGTCACGAGAGACCACAGGCCGGCCCGGAAGGCTGACCGGTGATCAATGCCCGCGCGCGCAGTTGCCGCCGCAACGAACGATGTCGCGTGTTCGCCCACAACCTGGACATCGGGCGAAGCAGCGCGAGAGCAACAAGATGGAGGGAGCGATGGCCGAACCCCACCGAGCCGATGCCGGGACGCGGGCACAACCAGCGATCCGCGACTACGCACTGATCGGCGACTGCCACGGCGCTGCACTGGTTGCGCGGGACGGCGGCATCGACTGGTGCTGCCTCTCGCGCTTCGACGCTGACCCGGTCTTCGCCCGCCTGCTGGACACGGGGCGCGGCGGTCACCTCTCCGTTCAGCCCCTGGAAGCGCATACGGCCGAGCGGGCCTATCTCGGCACCACCAACATCCTGCGCACGGAGTTCACGACCGCCGGAGGTCGCGTCTCGATGACCGACTTCATGCCGGTTGGGCGCAAACCCGGCGCCTCGGCCCACGATTATGTGAGCCTCAATGCACCCGGGGCACTGGTGCGGATCGTGGAGGGCCTGGCCGGCAGCATGACGCTGCGGCTGGAATACGCGCCCATGCGGCACTATGCGGCGGAGGCGCCGGAACTGCGCAGCGCCGCCGGCATCATCCCCGCCGAGCACACGCCGGCGCTGCATCACGACTGGGGCGAGGTGTCGGTGGAGGGCGCGCGCGCCCATGGCACCATCACGCTGCGCGCTGGTGAGCGGCGCGTGCTGGTGCTGGGCGCCTCAGCGCCCAGGGTCGGCCCAGACCTGGCCCGCCGGGCGCAGGAGTGGCTGCGGATCACCGAGGCCTTCTGGCTCGAATGGGCGGGCTACTGCCGCCATCGGGGGGAGGGCCAGCCGGCGGTGCTGCGCAGCGCGCTCGCGCTTAAGCTGATGACCTGGGCGCCAAGTGGCGCCATCGTGGCCGCGCCAACGACTTCCTTGCCGGAATCGCTCGGCGGTGGGCGCAACTGGGATTACCGCTTTTGCTGGCTGCGGGACGCCGCCTTTTCGCTCTATGCCCTGGCCTCCGTCGGCTACAGCGGCGAGGCGCGGCGCTTCAGCGAATTCCTGTCCATGGCCTGCGCGCGGACGTTCCCCGACCTGCAGATCATGTATGGCATCGACGGCACGCCCGAGTTGCCTGAAGCCGAACTCAGCCATCTGCGAGGTTATCGCGACAGCCGGCCGGTGCGTGTGGGCAATGGCGCGCACGCGCAACGCCAGATCGACGTTTATGGCGAGGTGCTGGACTGGGCCGCGACCTACCATGCGCTGGGCGGGCCGATGCCGCGGGACATGCGGGGCATGATGGGCGCGATCGCCGATTTCGCCGCGCGGCACTGGCGGGAACCCGATCACGGCATCTGGGAGGCGCGTGGAGCACCGCGTCATTACGTGCACGGCAAGGTGATGGCCTGGGTTGCCCTTGACCGTGCCATCGCGCTGCTGGGCGACAATGGGCGGTGGGGGACGGAACGCGATACGCTGGCACATGAGGTGCTGGAGCGCGGCGTGGATCATGAGCGTGGCTGCCTGACGCAGGCTTATGGCGCGCCCGGCATGGACGCGGCGCTGCTGCTGTTGCCGCTGCTCGGGTTCCCCGCGCCGGAGAAGGTGCTGCACGCCACCATAGACGCGGTCTGCGCGGAACTCCGGGAGGGGGACTTCGTCCATCGTTACCGATCGGATGACGGCCTGGAGGGCCGGGAAGGCGCCTTCCTGATCTGCAGCTTCTGGCTTGTCGATGCCCTGCTGTGGCAGGATCGGGGGGAGGAGGCCGAGGCGCTGCTCGCGCGTCTCATGGCCATGAGCAATGATGTGGGGCTGCTCTCGGAGGAGTTGGATCCCGCAACCGGCGAGTTCCTCGGCAACTTTCCGCAAGCCTTCACCCATCTCGCACTCATCGGCAGCGCGACGCATCTTGGCTTGTTCCGACGCGGCGGCCGCGATGCGTCGCGCGGCACCTATGCCAGTCGGGCGAAGAATGCCGTTGGCGCGGCCATGGGCTGGCGGGGCCTTTGGGCCGCGGCCAAAGCCAGCCGGCGCTTGGGGCGTCTGTTATCTTCGCGCCATTCAGTGCTGCGTCTGCCGGGTGATTCAGACAGTTTCGGAGCGCGGCCAACCCGGTAGCGCGCCGGGATCTGGATGATCCCTGGCACTTCCAGCGATGTTCCATGCTTCGGTATCTTGGCTGGGTCACGATGAGGCACAACGGCGAAGGCTGGCATCCGTTAGGCGCGGACGTGCGTCCCGCGATGTCGCAGCCGGCCGTAGGTCCAGCCGAGCACCACGCCAAATACGATGTGCAGCACCAGCGTCATCACGGGCGCCATAATGCCTAGGTTCAGCGCGAAAAACCCCGCGCCGGCCATCGGCATCACCATCATCAGGAACCAGCCGATCGTACCGAGAACGATGCGCCGTACCGCATGCGTGCTGCCGGGCAGCCGTGGGTCGAGAAGGGCGAACAGGATCCCGTATCCTACGACGCCGATCACGAAGTGAACCGCCCAGCCGATCGCGGGTGTGTTGGGCGAGCCCCCCATGCGGCTGATCATCCCGATCAATGCCCGCCCCCTGTTCCTACCACCGCATTGCAACGCCTTGGACGCGCTGTGTCTCGCTCCGCATGATGCCTCCTGCCCGGGCCGCGACGTCCCGTGCTGGGCCCGTCCAGGGAGCGTGCTGCTCCCTCGCTGGCCACGCTATGCCTGGGCGTCCAACGGCCCCCTGGGCCCTGGGTTTCCAACCGCGCTATCCGGACCAGGCGGGCAACCTGAAGTCCGCGGTCGGTCGACGCAGAGCCTTGAGTGCGCCTTCGCTCGCCGCAGGGGCGCCTCATGGCGAGTGATGCAGCCAGACAGTTCCTGAGTACGGCGGCCGGCGAGCATCAGCCCCTGATCTGGCGCTGCAGACTTTGCGCTGCCGCCGCGTAACCCTGGCGGGATAGGCGGCGAATGACGTTCACGGACCAGTCAACTGGCCGAGGCAAGCGGGCAGCTTCACAGTGCCAGCCAAGGGAGAAGTGGCCATGAACGGAACCGACACCATCAATCGCGCCGCGGTGCCAAGGATTTCGCCCGGCACGCTCGGCCGCACGCTCGCCGCCGGAGCGACAGGGCTAATCGTCTGGGAGGTTTTCGCGCGGCTGATCGCCCCCCTCTGGCTCGGCGGGCCACTCGATCCCACCGGGCTGATCGAGGCTGCCCTCGGCGTCTCGGGCACGCCGGCACAAGTGCTGCACCTGCTGACCGGTCTCGTGTTCTTTCCGTTTGGGTACGTGTTCCTTGCGCGTCCGCTGGCCAATCGCCTGGCCCCGGCACTGCCGTGGCTCGCGCTGGGCCTTGGCTATGGCGTCGCGCTCTGGGTGTTCGCCATGTACGGGATGGCAAGCTTGCTTGGCGGCATGCCGCCTTTCCTCGGCTTCGAGCCGGTCGCCTGGGCGTCGTTGGTCGGGCACCTCGGGCTCGGAGTGGGTATTGCCGGGGCCACCGCGATGCTTGGCGGAGGCACGAGGTAACGCGCCGCCCGACACTGGTTGCCGCGGCTCTCGCGGCCTTGGCACCGGGTCTGCCCGCCAGCGCACAGCGGGCCGGCTTGGCTTCGCGCTACCGGTGCGCACGCGCCGCGGATTACGCTGGGTCTTCTTCCTTGAAGTAGATTACGCCGCCGCCACGCGTAATGCCGGCATGCCGCTGCGGAGCCGGACGGTCGTGCTGTTCGGCAACCCGCGCGCCGGAACGCCGGGCATAGCAGCCAATCCGACGCTCGCGATCGACCTGCCGATGCGCGTGCTGGTCTGGGAGGACGGCCAGGGCCACACCTTCATCACCCACAGTACCGGTGCCGGCCTGGCGGAGCGGGTCTGCGCCCGCCACGGCGTCACCATCCCGCCAGAGGGTCAGCCAAGCACCGGCGCCTTCATCGAAACCCTGGTCCGCCAGGCCGCCGAGTAGCGTGGCCGGTACACTCTCGCGCCCGGCGCCACGGGCACATCTGCCGGGCCTGCTGATCCTCCGCGGTGCGCGCGCCTCACGCGGGAAACTGCTGGCCGGCGCTGCCATCGGTGCAGCCGCCGCGCTGTTGTCCCTGTTTCGGAAATGTTGCGAGGGTGATCAGTTTTGATCGGCCCATCGACGTGCGATTGCGCCGGCTCTACGGGCTGCCCGAGGCCGCGCCACCCGTGCTGAACGGCACGCCCCTCTTGACGGGGGCGCTGTTCGGCTCAGGGCGGCGGGAGTTCGCGGCGGAGGTGTCCTGGGATCTGCCAAGCCTGACGCCGGGGGCAACGGCGCTGCTCGATGTCACGGTAAACGGGGCGCGGGCGGGTGACCTGGCGCAAGCATCGCTGGTGTCGTCCACGCGGTTCATCGAGCTCGATGCCGCGGTGTGGTCGAACAACACGGTGCGCGTGATGGCGCGGAATATCTCCGCGGCGACGTTCGATCTCGCGGCGGCGACGCTGTCAGTGGGGGTGACCAAGCGGCTTGTTCCATAGGCGTGATTGACCCCGCGCCGCAGTGCTACGGCCGCAATACGCGATCACATTTCCCGCTTCACCGCTCGATAGGGCAGCTCTCGTCCGACGCCCAGTCCGAGAAGCTGAGATAATAGGCGCCGATATCCGCATACCCCGCGCGGAGCGCCGCCAGCGCCGCCAGTGAGGCCCGCCCGCCGCCGTCGCAATGCGTGACCAAGCGCTCGCCCGGACGGATTCCGGCAGCCGCCAGTTTCTCGCGCAGCGTCTCGGCCGGCAGCAGCCGGTTGTCCGCGCCCAACAGATCGGCGTGCGGCAGATTGGCCGCGCCAGGCAGTCTGCCGCCACGCGTGTTTTTGCGCAGATCGGCGCCCGTATGTTCCGCCGTGGTCCGCGTGTCGAAGACCTGCGGCCCTGCACCGTTGTCGAAGGCCGCGCGCAGCGGCTCCCGCTCGACCAGCGTCACACGACCGCTGCCCGGCCGAGGCGTGAAACTGACCGGCTTGGGCTGTTCCGCAGGTCCTTTCTCGATCTGCCCAGCATCGCGGAGCAGCGGCTCCAACGCCGGCCAGCCGCCGTCGAGCACCGCGGCGGGCACGCCGAAATGCTGCAGGATGAACCAGGCGCGCGCCGCCTCGGTGATGCGGCCATCATCGAGCACGACCACCGGCGATGTTCCGTCCACGCCGATCGCACCGATCGCCGCCGCCCAATGGGCCTGGTTGGTCAACTGCCCTTCCGCGGTCTTCGCAGCCTTCTCCCAAGCCTCGATCGGCAGGCGGCGGGCGCCGGCGGCGCGCCCCTCGACGAAGGCGTCGAGGGGACGCGCGTCGAGCAGGATCAGCGCCGCACGGTTGGCGAGCAGGGTTTCGGCAGCAAGGACGGGATCGGCAGGATCGAACGGCATCGGAAACCTCATCTCAGAGCGTGTGGGCCAGCACGCCAGCCGCCGCGGTGGCGGCGACCACCGCCCAAGCCGGCGCCTTCCAAAGGACGAGCGCGGCAAAGGCAGCGAGCGCGATGGCGAAATCCACCGGCGCCTTCACGCTGGAGGTGAAGATGGGATCGAAAAGCGCCGCGAGCAGGATCCCGACCACCGCCGCATTCACGCCGCGCAGCATCGCCTGCGCCAGCGGTTGCTTGCGGAAGCCGTCCCAGAAGGGCAGCATCCCGTACATCAGCAGCAGCCCGGGCAGGAAGATCGCGACCAGGGCGATCATCGAGCCGAGCACACCGTTCGAGAAGGGCGAGGCTGCGGCGCCGAGGAAGGCCGCGAAGGTGAAGAGCGGCCCGGGCACTGCCTGTGCCACGCCATAGCCGGCGAGGAAGGTATCGGCGCTCATCCAGGCCGGGACAAAGCTCGCCTCCAGCAGCGGCAGCACGACGTGGCCGCCGCCGAACACCAGCGCGCCGGCGCGGTATGAAGCCTCGAACAGGGCCAGCGCGTGCGGGCCGCCGACGGCGACCAGCGGCAGGCCAACCAGCAGCAGCACAGCAATTACCAGAGCTGTCACGCCGGCCCAGGCCGGCACCGTGAAGCCGAGCGTCGAGTCATTGGCCGCGGCGCCATTGCGCAGCAGCGCCACACCGACCGCGGCGCCCACCAGGATCACGCCGATCTGGGTCCAGGCACTCGGCAGCAGCATCAATGCGATGGTGCCGGCCACCGCGAGTGTTGCGCGCGTGCGATCCGGGCAGAGGCTCCCTGCCATGCCCCAGACCGCCTGCGCGACGACAGCCACAGCCACCAGCTTCAGCCCATGCACCACGCCAGCGCCGGTTCCCCCCGCCGCGAGGTCTACGCCATAGGCCGCAAGCAGCATGACCAGCGCCGACGGCATGGTGAAGCCGAGCCATGCCACGAGGCCGCCGGGCAGGCCACCCCGCATGACGCCTATCGCGAACCCGGTCTGGCTGCTGGCCGGGCCGGGCATGAACTGCGCCAGCGCCACCAGGTCGGCGTAGGATTGCTCGGTCATCCACTTGCGGCGGGTGACGAACTCCTCGCGCAGGTAGCCGATATGCGCGATCGGCCCGCCAAAGGACGTCAGGCCGAGCCGCAGGAAGATCAGCAAGATCGAGACGAAGCCGTCGCGAGGAGCGGCCGTGATGTCAGCGGGCGGCGCGCCAGGGCTCGGCACAGACATATCGGTCACTGGCGGGTCTCCGGCTGGGTGCAGGGGGCGATGGGCGCATTACACATGCCAGTGGCTGCGCACCGTGCGATCTGAACTTGAATGCTGTCGCGCCAAGCTGAGCGGCCGCCATGCTGGGCGCTGTCGGCGGATACTAATCCGTGATTGTCTGCCGAGGCGCCACCTCGCCACGCAGCTCGCGCAGGCGCTCCATGGCCACGGCAAGACCTTCCCGGCCGAGATCCGTGATGCGGTACAGGCGACGTATGGTTCGGCCGTGCTGCTCGCGGCGCGAGACCAGGTAGCCGCGTTGCTCCATCGCCTCGAGCATGGGGTAGAGAGTGCCTGCGCTCAGGCGGTAGCCGTGCCGAGCGAGTTCTTCGATCATCCAGAGGCCATAGACCTCGTGCTCGGCGGCATGATGCAGCACGTGCAGGCGAACGAAGCCGGCCAGCAGGTCCCTGTGTTCCATGGTCAATTCGTAACACGTAGCTGCGGGCTCCCGATCCCGGGAGCGGCGCACTCCCTCAACGGAATCGGATAGTGATATCGAAATCCGAGTTCGTCGAGTACCTACGGCTTATACCAAATCGGGCCACTTGGGCGGCGCAAGTTCGCGACAGAGGTGTCCTGGCACCTGCCGAGCCTGGCGCCGGGGGCGACCGCGCTGCTCGACGTCACGGTCAACGGGGCCCGGGCGGGCGACCTGGCGCAGGCGTCTCTGGTGTCGTCGACGCGGTTCATCGAACTCGATGCGGCGGCTTGGTCGAACAATACGGTGCGGGTGATGGCGCGGAACATTTCAGGCGCGACGTTCGACCTGGCAGCTGCCACGCTGTCGGTGGCAGTGGCGAAGCGGCGCGTGCCGTGATGCTGCGGCGTGCTGTCGCCTCCCTCATTAAGCGGCACGGCCAGGCACGGCGATCCGCTGCAGCACCTCCGCGGCGGCGCGAGAGGCGGCATCCATCGCGCCCGCCAGGTAGCCGGGATCGGTCGCGCTGGTTTCGCTCCCTGCAAGCGACAGGCAATCCCGCCACGCGCCGCTCACCCACGGCCCGCGCTGCGGCACGGGATGGGCCCCGCCGTGCCGGTCGTCCACGGTCGCGGTGAAGACCTCGGCAGTCCAGTCCATCAGCAGCGTCGCCGCGGGGCGTCCGGCCTCGTCGCCGAACAGCCGCACGAGTTGCTCAAGGCAGGCGCGGGTCAGCAGAGCCGTACCCGCGGCTTGGCGCCGATCTGCGTCGATGCCGAGAAAGCCGAACAGCGCCGCCGCGCCCGAAGCGGTTGTCGCGTCATGGATCTCGCCCATCGGGCCTACGGCGCTCTGCGCCATGCCGGACAGACCGGCCGTGCGCCAGAAGGGGCGGTCATAGACGGCGACGAACTTCGCGTGCGGCGCCATCCAGGTCGGCGTGTCACGCCAGCGCAGCCGCATGGCGGGAGCGATGGCCGGCTCGAAGGCGATGCTGGCCTCCAGCAGCCGCGGTGGCAGCGCGGCAATCACCTGTGCCGCGAGGACGCTGTCACTCCCGCCGTCAGTCTGCCCAAGCGTCAGTCGGACATGGTCACCGTCGAGGGCGATCCGCGTGACCCACGAGGTGAGTTGGACGGAGCCCGCCGGCAAGCCGCTGGCCAGCACGCGCACCAGCGCGCCCGTACCGCCCGCAAGCCGCATGGAGCGCGGCTCCGGCCGGGAGCCGGCGAAGCGCTGCGGCGGGCGGCCTGGCAGGCGTTCGACGAGAACATCGCCTTCGTCGTGTTGCGGGAAGGCGGCGAGGCCAAGTTGCGCCAGCACGGCCGCCATGGCCGGGTGCATGCTGGGCCAAAACCAGGACGGACCAAGGTCGAAACCGTCCTCCGCGGGACGTCCTGCCGCATCGGTTGAAAGGATTCGGCCGCCAAGCCGGTCGCGCGCCTCGAAGAGGCGGAAGCCAATGCCCGCTTCGTGCAGCAGCCGCGCGGCCTGAAGCCCGGCGAGGCCGCCGCCGATGATGGCGACAGGCAGGACCTGGGTGCTGGCGTCGTCCATCTCAGCCCCTGATGCCGATGCAGCGCGCCGCACGTGTCTGGGGGGGCACGCGAGCATCGTCATCACGTACCCAGGCATCCGCGATCAGGCCGCAGGCAAGCCCATGGCCCCGCATGAACCGATCGCGGCGGATTGCTCGATTCCTCTGTTTCGCCATGGCATTCAGCGTCTGGACATTTCGGGGGTATGGCAAGCGTCGTCCTGGCCGCATCCAGCAGCAGCCGTACAGCCAAAGGTGGCTCTGGTTCGCCTGGTCCACTCGCCACGCGTCGTCGGTGTGGCGTGATGCGCGTGGTGGCGCGGAACATCTCGGCCGCGTCGTTCGACCTGGCCCCGGCGACGCTGTCGGTGGGGGTGGTGAAGCGACGGGTACCGTGACGGCGGTTCGCAATGACCATCCCTACAGGGAGGGGGTGCGCTGTCCAACCTTGCACCCCCTCCGTCTCACCTCCCGGCATACCGGGCAACATCGCCCGGCCCTATGACGGCCGGCCTGGTGGGCTCCAGACGGGTTCGCCGCCATCCCCACCGCCTACATCCATCTGCCTCTCGCGCAGCTTCTCCGGCAGTCCCCCGCGCTTGCGGGTCCGGGTCCCCATGGCAAACCGGTCAGCCGTGAAGAACGTGATTTCATCGCGCGGCGAGCTGGCTGCCCCGCCGGTCGAGCGCGGCCCCGGGCCGGGTGATGCCGCCGGCGATGACCGTCGCCGTCACCTCAGCCTCGCTGCGCGCGATCGGCGGCATCGCGCGCACGGATGCGTTCGCGCGCGGCCTGCCACTCGTCATCGCCCCACGGCAGATACTCCGTGAAATAGGCCCCGTTCGCGAGCCAGTCGCCGCCGTCAAGCGCGATGGTCTGGCCGTTGATCCAGCCGGATTGCGGCGCCAGCAGGAAAGCCGCGAGGTCGCCGATCTCCTCGAGCCGGCCGACGCGCCCCAAGGGATTGCGCTGCGCCGGATCGGTGATCTGCGCATCGCCCGGGCGCAGGCGGGCCCCGGCACCCTCGGTCGGGATCACGCCGGGGGCGATGCCGTTGAGCCGGATGCCGTGCCGCCCCCACTCCACGGCCAGCGACTTGGTCATGGCGTCGATGCCTGCCTTGGACATGGCGGAGGGCACCACGAAGGGCGAGCCGGTCCAGACCCAGGTCACCACGATGGACAGGACGGCGCCGCCGGTCTTCTCCGCGATCCATCGCCGCCCGACCGCGGAGGTGACCTGGAAGGTCCCGTAAAAGACGATGTCGGCGATCGCACGGAAGGCGCGATGGGACAGGTCCTCCGTGCGGCTAATGAAATTGCCGGCCGCGTTGTTGACCAGGCGCGTGTAAGGACGGCTGGCATCCCAGCTCGCGGCCACCGCGGCTTCGATCGCCTCGGGGTCGCGGATGTCGACGGCCTGCCAGAAGCAGCCTTCGCCCATCTCGGCGGCCGCCTGTTCGAGGACGGAGCCGCGGCGGCCCCATATCTCCACCGTTGCGCCCAGTGACAGCAGTCGTTCGGCCATGGCCCGACCGAGACCCGTACCGCCGCCGGTGACGAGCACATGCTGGCCCGCGAAGAGCTTATCTTGGAACATGGACGCTTCCTGCCTGTCGAACGACGTGAGCGTGAAGCGGGGCGTGATGATCGACAATCTCCCATTTTGGCGACACTCTGTTGCGATGGCCGGGACAATTGATCTCAATCTGGTGCGCCTCTTCGCCGACATCGTCGAGGCCCAGGGCTTTGCCGAGGCCGCGCGGCGGCTCGGCACGTCGCGCTCCGGCGTCAGCCGCGGGCTGCAGCAGCTAGAACGCGGCCTCGGCACACAGCTCCTGCGCCGCACCACCCGACGCATAGAGCTGACCTCGGCCGGACAGATCTTCCTCGAGCACGCGCAGAACATGCTGCGCGAGGCGGAGGCGGCGCAGGCCTCGGTTGAGGGCCTCGGGCGCACGCTGCGCGGCCATCTGCGCGTCAGCGTGCCCACCGGCTACGGCAGGATGCGGCTCGGCCCGCTCCTGCTGGAATTCGCGAAGGCGCATCCGCAGGTGACGCTCGGCGTCGTCTTCAGGAATCGCGTGCCCGACCTCGTGGGCGCGCAGATCGACATCGCCATCCGCGTCGTCGCCGACCCCCCAGTCGACCATGTCGCGCGACTACTCGGCCCGATGCGCTGGCGTCTTTGCGCCTCGCCCGCCTACCTGGCGGGGCGCACCATCACAAGGCCCGCGGAACTCGCGCAGCACGCGATGATCGCCCCGCCGCCGACGGATGGGAGGCGCTATCCCCTCGCGCTGGCCCGCGGCGCCGAGCCCCCGGACACCATCGCCCTGGTGCCGCGCATCGCCTCGGAGGATTTCAACTTCCTGCTGGCGGCATTGCTGGCCAACGCAGGCTTCGGCGCGATGCCCGACTACGCCGTATCGGATGCCATGCGTCGCGGCGATCTGGTCGAAATACTTCCCGGATACGCCCTGTGTGGCCTGCCCGATCGCATCTATGCCCTGACCACGCCAAACCGCTACCGCCCGGCCGCGGCACGCGCCCTGCTCGACTGGCTGGGGAATGCCATCAGCTCGGAATCCGGTCCTGAACCGTAGCCTTGATCCGGGCGCAGCGCGGCCCGTCGTCGCTTGCGGTCCGGGCACGCCTGGTCCGGCAGAGCCATGCCCTTTGCCTCAGGGCGCGGCAGCGCCGCGCATCTGCGATAGGGCCCGCCGGCCTTCAGGCGTCATCCGTGGCACGGCGTCCAGCAGGATCTCCTCCAGCAACGGACCGAAGCGCTGACGCTGCGACCGCGCCTCCTCGATCGCCAACCGCAGGCCGGCGGGATCGGCGGGATCGCGGGCGATCTCCTCGCGCGCGCGATCCACGGCCGAGACGAAGTCAGCCTTCACGCTCAATAGCGAGTCAAGGCGTGCCCCGGCCGCAGCGACAAGGATGGCGGCATCCTCGCGCGACAGCCCCGCGCCCAGCCGCCGCAAGGTTCCTTCAGGATCCTGCAGCCCCTGCCTCTCGAACTCGCTGATCGCCGGCATGGCCATGCGCCGCAACTCCATCGCCTTCCAGGCTTGCGCGCCCACGAGGGCCACGAGAAACAGGTTCACCGTGATCGATGCGACCAGGATCATGCGAAGCCGCGCGGGCGTGAGCCGAGGCATCACAGGAACAGGTCCTCCAAGCCGAGAACAGCCAGGGCCATATACGTCGACGTGGTCTCGGCCCATTCGATGCCCACCATCCAGCCGGCCACCGAGCTTGCGGCGAAGGCCGCCCAGATCGGCCGGGTGAACAGCCAGCGCCAATCCAGCAACGGCTCCGCCTGAGCCCGCAGCCGCGCCACCGCGCCGGCGACAATGCGGGCCTGCCGCGCGGGGTCAGGCACTGGCGCCCTGGCGGCGGCGAGCAGGGCATCGAGCCGCCTGGCCGCCAACCATTGCCCGTGCGCCGCGGGCGAGGCCGCGCAGAGCGCCAGCGCCGCCGCGCGCTGCGTCTCGGGCCAGCGCTCAGGGTCGGCGCCATGGGTGTCGAGCAGGACGGTGAATTGCTCTGTGTTCATTGGTGTTTTTCCCTACATCTCCGGCCCGGGGCCTGCAACGCGCCGCATCCGGTCGCGCAGCGTCTGTCGCGCCCGTTCCAGCAACGACCAATAGGCGCGCAGCGTGATCCCCAGCGTCGCGGCCGCCTCGGCGCCGCCCAGATCCTCGTGGTAGAACAAGCTGATCGCGATGCGTTGACGTTCCGGCAGGGACGCCAGGGCGGCATGCAGCGCGAGCGCCTCCTGGCCCGAGGCGAGCGCTTCCACGACGCTCGGCGCCGGATCGGCGACGTCGAGCGCCGCGTCGATCGGTTCGTGCCGGCGTCGTCGCAAGCGGTCCACGCACAGCCGCGCGACGATCGTATGGACCCAGGTGCCGGGCTGGCCGCGCGCGGCATCCCAGCGCCCGGCGTGGCGCCAGACACGCAGCAGCGCGTCCTGCGCGACCTCATCCGCCTCGGCCGCCGAGCCCAGGATGGACTGGGCGAGCCGCAGCATCCGTCCGACATGCCGGTCGGCGAAATGGCGGAACGCCGTCTCGTCGCCGGCAGCGATGCGCGCCACCAGTGCGGCGTCGTCCGGGGCAGAAGGTGGGGCGCTCAAGAGGGCGCACATTCGGTCGGGCCATGCATTGCCCACATGCTACGGGGCCGGCCCGGCAAATCCTCGCGGCCGCTGCAGAAAAAAATCTGTTCCGGCGGCGGCGACTTCGCCGGACCGCTCCGTATCAGGCTGCGGATACCGGGATGCGATGGGGCCTCCCGGGAGGATGCAGGTGCATGGCGGCCGCGGCTCAGGCTCTCTCCGACAAGACCACGGCGCGGCGGCGCGACATCGCCCTGCTGCTCGTCCTGCCGCTGCTCGCCGGCTGCGGCGGGGCGCGGCTCACCGACCGGTTCGCCGCCGCGCCAGCGGGGCCGGCCCCGTCGAGGCTGCTGGTGCTGACCGATGGCGCGCAGGCCATCGCCGGCGGAGATGACCCGGCGCTGGTCAGCCGCACGGCGAGCACACTGACCGAGACGATCGTCCGCGGCCTGCAATGGCACGGCATTCCGGCCGAAATCGCCACGACCGACGGCGCGGCACCCGATGCGGCGCGCCTCGTGCTCGCCCTGCACCGTGTCGAGGAGGGCAGCCGCGTGCAGCGCATGGCGCTCGGCTTCGGCCCCGGTCGGTCGCGCATCGAGGTGATGGTTCGGTTGTACCCTGCGGACCCGACCTCCGCGCCACAGGACCTGCTGTCCTTCCAGGGCGCGGCGCATGGTCGCCACCGGCCCGGCCTCGCCATGCCGCTGGGCGTGGGGCTGGGTACGCAGAGCGCCACGGCCGTCGTCGGCGCCGCCGGCGTCGCCGTCGCGGCGATGCGCGGGCGCGGCCTCAGCCAGGACCTCCGCGACCTGGCCGAGGCCGTGGTCGAGTACACGGCCGCCTATTTCCGCTGGGCCGGCTGGATACCCGAGGCCGAGCCCCCCTCCTTCGACGGCAAATCGGCTGTGGCCGGAACCGCCGTCGAAGCCCAGCGGCGCGGATGACCCGCCCGTTCCTCCTCACCCACACATCCCAGCAGGAGATGTTCCGATGACACTCAACCTCATTGGCTGCCTTGGCGGTCTGGCCCTGGCCGCGCTGGCCTTCGGCGCGAGCCCGGCCACCGCCCAGGGCAGCATGTCGCCGGCTGAGCGCCAGGCCGCCCAGGCCTGCTCGCCCGACATCCGCAGCCATTGCGCGAATGTCCAGCGCGGCGGCGGCCGCATCATCGCCTGCCTGCGCGAAAACAGCGAGAAGCTCTCGCCCACGTGCCGCCAGGCCCTCGGCGCCGTGCAGCGCTGAACCCTTCACCTCCCACACAGCAAGGAAGACCCTGATATGCGCAACATCCTTCTCGCCGCCGCCATGCTCGGCAGCCTCGCCTTCGTCCCGGCCGCCTCCGCCCAGGAGGCGCAGCGCAGCTTCACCGGCCCGCAGGGCCAGACCGCCACGCGGTCCGGAACGGCCAACTGCGCCGACGCGAGCTGCACGCGCACCGGCACGGCCACCGGCCCGCAGGGCCGGACCGCCACGCGCGAACGCACCGTGACGCAGACGGCGCCCGGCCAGTGGTCGGCGCAGGGCACCGCGACCGGGCGCTTCGGCGGCACGGCGACGCGTTCGGGCACCGTGGAGCGTCGCTGATCGGGCCCCAGCCGGGCGGGGAGGCCCCCGCCCGGCATCGCAGCGTGGAAGGAATGTGCTGAATGGATGACGGTCCCAGCATCCGCCAGGCGCCCTGGGCGGGCCTCGCGATGGTCGAGCCGCCGCCGCCCCCCCCGCGCCGCCGGAACGGGCGGCGCTGGCTCCTGCTCGTCGTCGCCTGCGCCTCCGCCTGGCTGGTCTGGCGGTACGGCGTGCCGGTGCGGGCGGATGCGATCGAAGTCCGCCCCGCGCCCTTCACGCGGACCGTCACCGGTCCCGCCCTGCTCGATGCCCTGGTGAAAGTGGATGTGGGGGCGCGCATCCCGGGCCGCATCGCCGAACTGCCGGCGGAGGAGGGCGACCACGTCGCCGCCGGCGCGCTGCTGGTGCGGCTCGATGCCGCAGATGCGGGGCACCTGCTCGTCCAGGCGGAGGCACAGACCGCGGCCGCGCGTCGCACGGTGACCGAGGCGGAGGCCGACCGCGACGCCGCCGAGGCCGCCCTGCTGCGCGCCCAGGCCGATTTCCGCCGCAAGGAGGAGCTGCTGCCCCGCGGCGTCACGACCCGCGCCGAGTTCGATGCCGCGCGGTCCACGCTGGACCAGGCGGTGGCCACGGCGGAGCGCACCCGCAGCGCGGTGCTGCGCGCCCGCGACCAACTCGGCGCCGCCGAGGCCGGCGCCCGCGGCACCGGCGTGCGCCTGGGCGACACCATGGTCGCGGCACCCCTCGGTGGCGTGATCACCGACAGGCTGCACGGCGTGGGAGATGTGGTCGCTGCCGGGTCGCCCATCCTGCGCCTCGTCGATCCGGCGAGCCTGGTGCTCGCGGCGCGGTTCGACGAATCCGTCATGGCGCAGGTGGCACCCGGGCAGGCGGCGGAACTGCGCTACGTCTCCTACCCGGACCGTGTGTTCCACGGCACGGTGCTGAGGATCGGACGCAGCGTGGACACCACGACGCGCGAATTCACCGTGGAGGTGACCCCGGCCGAACTGCCGCCGCATTGGGCGATCGGCCAGCGCGCGATGGTCACGCTCGCCACGGGCACGGTGCCCGCCGTCATCACGGTGCCGCAGGATGTGCTGGCGCCGCGCGGCGGCCAGGCCGGGCTCTGGGTGGCGGAGGACGAGCAGCGTGCGCATTGGCGCCCCGTGCAGCTCGGGGCCGCCAGCGGCGGCCGGATCGAGGTGCGCGAAGGGCTGCGGCCGGGCGAGGTGGTGCTGCGCCGGCCGCGGAACCTCTACGCCTTCAAGCCCGTCACGCCGGTGGTGCCGTGAACTACTTCGCCGTGCGGGACATCACCTCGAACATGATGCGTTTCCTGCTGGCCGCCGCAGGTGTCGGCTTCCTGCTGACGGGCAGCATGGGCATGCTGGGGCTCTATCGCGGCGTGCTGCACGACGCGCTGCTGACCATCGAGGAGATCGGCGCCGATCTCTGGGTCGTGCAGGGTGGGCGCGTCGGACCCTTCGCCGAAGCCTCCACGGTGTCGGCCACGCTGGACCGCCGCGTCGAAGGGGTCGCGGGCGTGACCAGCGTGCGCCGCTTCGTGCAGAACAACCAGCAGGTCGACATCGACGGCCAGCGGCGGCGCATCGCCGTGACGGGTCTCGACTTTCCGAAGGACCAGGGCGCCTGGCTCAGCCTGGCCGAGGGCCGGCTGCTGCAGGCCGGGCGGGGCGAGGCGATCGCCGATGCGACGCTCGGGCTCGCCCTCGGCCGGGAGATCCGGCTCGGGCGCGATCACTATCGCGTGGTGGGCGTCACCCGCGGCCAGGTGGACATGTCGGGGGACGGCCAGCTTTTCGTGACCATTCCCGATGCCATGGACATCGCCGACAGCCGCACGCCGGAGAGCGTGCTGCTCGATCGCGCGCAGGGCCTCGGCGCGAGCGCCGACCGCCCGAGCCGCATCGCCGCCGTCGTCGTCACCACCCTGCCCGGCATGGTCGAGGAGGTGGCGCGCACCGTCGCCACCTGGGGGGACGTCGCGGTGCTCAGCCGCGACGATCAGCGATCGGTGCTGGTGGATGGCCGGCTGTGGCGGCTGCGCATGCAGATCCTGTTCTTCACGGTCCTGCTGCTGACGGTGACCGGCGTGGTCATCGCCATGACCATCTACAACAGCACCGTCGAGAAGCTGCACGAGATCGCCATGCTGAAGCTGATCGGCGCGCGCGACCGCTTCATCCTGTCCATGATCCTGCAGCAGGCGTTGCTGATCGGGCTGGTCGCCTATGGGCTGGCGCTGGCGCTCTCGATGCTGCTGTTCCCGCTCTTCCCACGCCACGTCGTGCTGCTCCCCGAGGACCTCGCGCTGGTATTCGGCGGCCTGCTGCTCGCCTGCCTGCTGGGCAGCTGGATCGGCATCGCCCGCGCCATGCGCGTGCGCGCGAAGGAGGTGCTGGCGTGACGCTACAGCCTGGCGTTCCGGTGTTGTCGCTGCGCGATGTGGGCGTGCGCTATCGCGGGGGCGACGGCGCCATGGTGGATGCCCTGGCGGATGTGACGCTCGACCTCAAGGCCGGCGAGATGATCGGCATCTTCGGCCCCTCGGGCTGCGGCAAGACCACGCTCCTGATGGCAGCTGGACTGCTGGAGACAGTCAGCAGCGGCCGCGTGCGCTTCGCCAGCACGGCCGCGCCGACGATGGACGATGAGGCAGCGCTGCGCGATTTCCGTCGCCGCCACATCGGCTTCATCTTCCAGAAGCCCAACCTCGTGCCTTTCCTGACCGCTGTGGAAAATGTCGCCCTCGCCATGGTGATCGACGGCATGCCGGAGGCCGTCGCCGAGCGGCGGGCGATGGCGCTGCTGGCCTTGCTCGCGGTCGCGCACCGCGCCGCAAACACGCGGGCGCGCCTCTCCGGGGGCGAGCAGCAGCGCGTCGCCGTGGCGCGCGCGCTGGCCAATGATCCGATCCTGCTTCTGGCGGACGAACCCACCGCGGCGCTCGACAGCCGTCGGGGCCGGCAGGTCATGGAACTCATGCTGGCGATCGCGCGGCGCCGCCTCGCGGCGGTGGCGGTGGTGACGCATGACGCGCGGACGAAGGACCTCTTCGATCGGGTCGTCGAAATGGAGGATGGGCGGGTGGTGATGCGGGGTGCCTCCGCGGCCCGACAGGCCCTCGCGACCGGGCAACGGGAATAGATGTGGGCGAACTGACGGGCGGCTGGTCTCCAAGGCTCCAGCCTTGAGACCGTTCGTAACCGGTCGCACCTCCTCCGCCATTCCAATCTCTCAAATCACTGAAATGTCTTACCTACATATGTGAACGAGGCGTTCGGGCCCAACAACGGTCCCAACAGGTGGCGTTAGCTTAACCGTGCGCGGCACAGCGCCCGTTCCACTGGCTCTCTCTCCTGCATGCCCCAGTCCACCGTTGTCCAAACCGACCTCAGGCGATCAGAGCCGCATCCGGTGCAATCTGTGAGGCCCCGAGGGCATGTCGAGATCTTGGTCCTCACGCCGCAGTGGACTGTCTCACCTGAGTTAGAACGGAGATCAGGCCCTCCACCTCCCCATCAGAGAACACCCCATCCACCCCGTTGGTGCTGAGGTCGGTAAAGGGCGGCTCATAGAGCCGGGTGAGGCTCATCGCCCCCTGGTCCGTCAGATGGTCGATGATGAGGTCGATTAACTCAATTTGTGCAGGCCGCAGCGTCCGGCCCGCCAGGAAGCCGCCAAAGGCCTCCTTGGCCGCCCCGCGGTCCATCCCCACCGCCAGCCGCGCCTGGCCGCGCTCAGCCCGCATGGGGGGCCAGCTTGTAGATGCTGTGGCTGCCGCGGGCACCCTGGCCGTTGGGGCCGACCTGGCGGATGCGCTCGCGCACCTCGACCGCCCGGCCCTTGTTCTTGAGGCCGGCAAAGAAGCCGCGGACGGTGTGTGGTGCCCAGCCGGTGGCCTCGTCGATCTGGGCCACCGTCGCGCCCTCGGGGCGGCGGAGCATGGCGAGCATCGCCTCCTGCTTGGTGCCCTCCCGCGGCTTGCGCGGTGCGTTGGCGTCCCGCGGCGTGCGCGCGCGCTTACTTGCGAGGGCGACGCGGAGGGCCTCGATGGCGCGACTGATCGGGTTGTCGATCGCATCCTGCGCCGGGCTGGCGTCCCACGCGGCCAGCACCGCCGCGGCGGCGTCGCGCAGGCTGGCGCGCGGGGCGGGTGTGGGCGCGCCCTGGGCGGGTTCGGCTGCCTCCGCGGGGGCATTCCCCACGGCGGCGTCGTCCGCGCCCGTGTCCGCCGTGTCGGGCACGTTGCCCTCGATGCCCGAGCAGTCGGGCTCGCCGGCCCCTGCGTCGCCCTCGTTCGGATCGATGCCGAT
>JBHYDO010000055.1:0-19048 GCA_051860645.1 Roseococcus sp. | reverse complement strand
TACAAGGCGCTCGGCATCTGGACCGAGACGCCGCATTTCCCGGCCGAGCCCTTCGACCGGCTGGAACGCCACATGCTGACCGCTGGCGCCATTCGCCGCGCACCCGGCTACGCCAATTGCGTGGATGACAATATCGTGCGTCGCGCCCTGGACTGACCAAACCCGCCACACGGGAGGAAACGAAAAAAATGCCAACGACAATGTTCGACCGCATCTGGGACCAGCATGTGGTGGCCGATCTCGGCGAGGGCTGGTCGCTGCTCTACCTCGACCGCATCCTGGTGCATGACCTCTCGGGCGGCCGCGCCATGCAGGAGATCGCGCAGGCGGGCCACAAGGTGGCGGAACCCCGCCACGTCTTCGCCACGCCCGACCATGCCGTCAGTTCCGCGCCCGGCCGCACGGCCGAGACCTTCCCGGTGGGTGCCAAACTGCTTGCCAGCCTGCGCGCGCGCTGCGCCGCCGAGGGCGTGCGGATGTTCGACCTCGGCCAGCATGGCAACGGCATCGTGCATGTGGTGGCGCCCGAACTCGCCATCGTACTGCCCGGCCTGACGCTGGCCTGCGGCGACAGCCACACCTGCACCAATGGCGGCGTGGGGGCGATGGCCTTCGGCATCGGCGCTTCCGAACTGACGCACGCGCTGGCGACGCAGACCCTGCCGCAGCGCCGCCCGGGCACCTTCCGCATCCGCTTCGAGGGCGCGCGGCCGCCGGGGGTGACGGCCAAGGACATGATCCTCGCCGCCATCGGGCGCTTCAGCGCGGCGGCGGGCACCGGCATGGCCATGGAATATGGCGGCAGCGCCGTGCGCGCCATGTCGCTGGAGGAACGGCTGACCTTGTGCAACCTCTCCATCGAGATGGGGGCGAAGGTCGGCATGGTCGCCCCCGACGACACCACCTTCGAATACCTCTCCGGCCGCGACTACGCGCCCAAGGGCCGCGCCTGGGAGGCGGCGCTGGCCGACTGGCGCCGCCTCCCCTCCGACGCGGACGCCCGCTTCACCCGCGATGAGGTCATCGAGATGGCCAGCATCGCCCCGCAGATCACCTGGGGCACCAGCCCCGAGCAGGTGGCCGACGTCACCGGCCACGCCCCGCGCCCCGACGACGCGCCCAGCCCCGCCAAGGCGAAGTCCTGGGCGGCGGCCCTGCAATACATGGGGCTGGAGCCGGGGCAGAAGCTGATCGGCACCAAGGTGGACTGGGTCTTCATCGGCTCCTGCACCAATGCCCGCACCAGCGATTTGCGCGCCGCGGCCGAAGTGCTGAAGGGCCGCAAGCGCGCCGAGCACGTCACCGCCTGGGTCGTCCCCGGCAGCGAGCGCGTGAAGGCCGAGGCCGAGGCCGAAGGCCTGCACCACCGCTTCCTCGAAGCCGGCTTCGAATGGCGCGAGCCTGGCTGCGCGCTGTGCGTCTCCGCCAATGGCGAGGCGGTGCCGCCGGGTGCCCGCTGCGTCTCCACCTCCAACCGCAACTTCGTGGGCCGGCAGGGCACGGGGGCGCGCACGCACCTGGCCTCGCCCGCCATGGCGGCCGCCGCCGCACTCGCCGGCACCATCGTCGATGTGAGGAATTTCTGATGGCCATGCAGAGCTTCACCAGCGTCACCGGCGCCGCCATCCCGCTCATGGCCGCCAATGTGGACACGGATGTGATCATCCCCATCCAGCGCCTCGTCGGCACCGGGCGGGAGGGCCTCGGCCCCCATGCCTTCGAGCGCCTGCGCTACAACGCGGACGGCAGCGACAACACAGCCTTCATCCCCAACCAGGCGCCCTACCGCGGCAGCCCCATCATGCTGGCGGCCGAGAATTTCGGCTGCGGCTCCTCGCGCGAGGGCGCGGTGTGGGCGCTGATGGGCATGGGCGTGCGCTGCGTCATCGCCCCCAGCTTCGGCGACATCTTCTTCGCCAACTGCTTCCAGAACGGGCTGCTGCCCGTGCGCCTGCCCATCGAGGCCATCCGCCAGATCGCCGAGGAAACCGAAGCCAGCCCCGGCAATGCCCGCACCACGGTGGACCTCGCCCGGCAGGTGGTCATCACGCCGCGCGGCCAGGAGATCCCCTTCGGCGTGGATGAGCGCAAGAAGGAGGCGATGCTGCACGGCCTTGACGACATTGCGCTCACGCTCAAGCAGGCCGATGCCATCGCGGCCTGGAAGGCGCGCGACCAGGCGGCGCGCGGCTGGGCCTGGGAGAGCGTGGCGTGAAGCTGCTCGTCCTGCCCGGCGACGGCGTCGGGCCGGAGGTGACGGAACAGGGGCTGCGCGTGCTGGACTGGTTCGCGCGCCACCGAGGCCTGCGCTTCGAGGCCACGCACCGCCATTTCGGCATGGAGAACTGGCGCCGCCACGGCACGCTGATGCCCGACGAGACCTGGGCGCGCATCAACGAGGCCGACGCCATCTTGTTCGGCGCCGTGGGCAGCCTGGACCAGGCCGGCGCCGTGCCGCCGGAGGAGCGCCGCAAGGGTTCGCTGCTGCGGATGCGCGGCGCGCTGGACCTGTTTGCCAATGTCCGCCCGGTGAAGATGCCGCCCTCCCTCACCGAGGCCAGCCCCTACAAGCCGCGCATCACCGAGGGGGTGGACCTCGTTTTCGTGCGCGAACTGACGGCCGGCATCTATTTCGGCCAGCCGCGCGGCATCGAGACGCTGCGCGACGGCACGCGGCGCGGCATCAACACGCACAGCTACACCGAGGCGCAGATCACCCGCGCCGCGCGCTTCGCCTTCGAGCTCGCCCGCACGCGGCGGATGCAAGTCACGAGCGTGGACAAGGCCAATGTGATGGAGGCCGGCGCCCTGTGGCGCGAGGTGGTGGGCGCGCTGCACGCCCGCGAATATCCCGACGTGACGCTGGAACACATGCTGGCCGACAACTGCGCCATGCAGTTGTCCCGCAACCCGCGCCGCTTCGACGTGATCGTGACCGACAATTTGTTCGGCGACCTGCTGAGCGACGCGGCGGGGGCGATCATCGGGTCCTTGGGCATGCTGCCCTCCGCGTCCTTGTCCGCGCCTGATGCCGCAGGGCGCAGGCGGGCGCTGTATGAGCCCATCCATGGCTCGGCGCCGGACATCGCGGGGCAGGGGGTGGCGAACCCGCTGGGGTCCATCCTCTCGGTCGCGCTGCTGCTGCGCTGGAGTGCCGGGCGCCCCGTGGATGCCGCGCATCTGGAGGCGGCGGTGGAACGGGCGCTGGCGCAGGGCGCCCGCACGGCGGACATCGCCGCACCCGGCGAGGCGGTGCTGGGAACGGCGGGAATGGGGGAGGCGGTGCTGGCCTGCCTCTGAAGCCTCATGGGTGGAGGCTTGAATCATCCGGCCGGCAAAGGGCTGGGCCATGACCGGCGTTCCGCAGGCGCCTTCGGCGCGCTGGATGGCAGGCCGCAGTCCCATCAACACTGTGCTGGACGGCATCGCAAGCTGCTCGCGATGGGAGTGAAGCGGCGCCGCGGGAGCGGGAGGACGACCGACACCGGCGGTATCCAGGATCGGCTCGCCCGCATCGCTCCAGCGCGGATGTCGCGCATCTGGCGCGCTGTCCCTGGCAGGTGCGCGACCTACCTCGGCAGACCCATGATCATGTCGAAGAAGCCGGCGGTGGCGATGCATGGCACGGCGGCGACCGACGACAATCCGGCTCGCGCCACCTCCCGCAGCTCCCCCGGAGCGACCCCGTAGCGGCGGCGGAAGGCGCGGGTGAACACCGACGCGTCGCAGAAACCCACCGATTCCGCGATCCGCTGGATGGAGCGCCGTTCGCTCGGATCCTCAAGTCGCCGACGCGCCTCGGACAGCCGCTCCATCTGGATGACCGCGGCCACGCCGCCAAGCGGCTCGAAGAGCCTGTAGAGTGAGCTTCGCGAGTATCCCACCTCCCGGCCCAGCCGCTCCGGCGTCAGCGCGACAGAAGCGAGCCGCGAGCGGATCAGGGAACGAATCCGCTCGCGAACCATGGCCTCGGTCTGCGGGCGGACGGCAGCCCTGTTGTCGGCGCTGGGTGCCAGGGTTGCTCGCAGGAGCGCGGTGGTCGCGTTGCTCAAGGCGGGCGCCTGGGCGACGGTCATCTCCGGCAGTTGCGCGGCCATTTCCCGAAGAAAGCCGACGAGCAGCCGACCCATGGGTGTGGCGAGGATCTCCACACCGTCGATGCCCGTGGGGATGTCCAGGCCACGCACGGCATCCCGCGTGATGAAGGCGATGATCCAGTCGTCTTCCGCATCCGGGCGCTCCAATTCATAGGGGTCGCTGCAGGAGATCAGCACCGGGCGCGTGGTCGAGATTTCCAGGGCGTGACTGGCCAGCGCGATGCGCTGTTGACTGTGCACCGGCAGGCTGACCAGCCAGTGATCCAGCCCGTCCCGCCGCGCCATCGCCGGGGTGCGGGTCTGGTTGAGCGGGGGCGAGGCGGTCTTCTTGATCACGACCGGCCCGAGTGACCACGCCGTGTAGCTGGCCGCGCAGCCCACGCCCGGCTCTCGCTCGACGAGTTCCGCGAAGCGTATCGCGTCGGCGCGATAGGCTTCGAACTGCTGCGCCGGCGGCAGGTTCCGGGTTGTGAAGTCCGTGCGGGGAAGCGCGTCGGCTGGAAGGCCGTCGTCTCCCTGCTGATCCATGATGGTGCTTCCCGAGTTTCCTCAACTCGATGTCTTGCCTTTCGGCTTGCGCACCTGTCAAGAAATCCTCCGCTCGCCCCAGCGAAGGGCCGCAGAGGACATCATCCGCGGGATGTGCCCGTCACCGGCCGCCCCACCTTCATCTTTGCTCGGGATGAATGCGCCCGGTATTTCGCTACCGTTGGACACGACGCTGGTCCATCGGAACATAAGCCGGCCAGGGCAGGCACGGCCGGGCCGCCTGGTCAGCCGCGCGAGATCCTCAAGCCGCCCCCAGCACCACGCACACATTCTGCCCGCCGAACCCGAAGCTGTTCGACAGCGCGGCGCGGAACGCGTGCGGCCGCGCCGCCGGCACCGTGTCCATGCCCACCTCGGGGTCCGGGTCGTCCTGGTTGATGGTGGGCGGCAGGATCTGGTCGCGCAGCGCCAGCAGGCAGACGCCCGCCTCGATGGCGCCGGCGGCCGAGAGCGTGTGGCCGATCATGGACTTGGTGGAGGAGATCGGCGGCGGCGCCTCGGCGCCGAAGACCAGCTTTGCCGCCAGCGATTCCATCTTGTCGTTCTCGGGCGTCGAGGTGCCGTGCGCGTTGATGTAGCCCACCTCGGCGGGGGACAGGCCCGCATCGGCCAGCGCGCGCTCCATCGCCTCCACGATCGCGTGGCCATCGGGCGAGGAACGGGTGCGGTGGAAGGTGTCCGCCGCCTCGCCCACGCCCAGGACGTAGCCCAGGATGGTGGCACCCCGCGCGCGGGCATGCGCCTCGTTCTCCAGGATCAGCGCGCCCGCGCCATCGCCCATCACGAAGCCGTCGCGCGACCTGGTGAAGGGGCGCGAGACCGCCTGCGGCGGGTCGTTGCGGCTGGAGAGCGCCTGCAGCAAGCCAAAGCGGATGAACGCCTCCGGCTGCAGGGAGGCCTCGGCCCCGCCCGCGATGGCGCAATCCGCCTCGCCGCGGCGGATGGCCTCGATGGCGAGCTGGATGGCGGAGGCGCCGGAGGCGCAGGCGGTGGTGACGACCTGGGGCACGCCCTCGGTGCCGAAGCGCTCGGCGAGGTAGGTCGCCACGCCGCCCAGCAGGAAATCCTCGTAATGGCCGGCCCGGCCGCGCCCGGCCGCGATCATCCCGGCGTGGTCGGCGACGCCGAAGGCCAGGCGCTGCGGCCATTCGATCTCCACCGGCGGCAGGCCGAAGCAGAGCGGGCCGGGGAAGGGGGTGGGCAGGCCGGCTTGCGCCAAGGCTTCGGCGATGGCGGCCGAACCCATGCGCCGCAGCCGCTCGGGCGCCACCAAGGGCGTGCCGGAGGCATCCTCCGGGTAGTCCACGCAGGCCGCGACCCGCGCCTTCATGCCCGTGGTGTCGAAGCGCGTGATCTCGCGCACGCCCGAACGCCCGGCCTGGATGGAGGCCCAGTTGACCTCGATGCCATGCCCGAGGGCCGTGACCATGCCGATGCCCGTGACCGCGATGCGCATTCAGACCGCCTCCAGGACCGCCACGGCCTCGCCGCGCCATTGCCCGCACCCCGTGACCAGGACGCG
Organism: Roseococcus sp.; assembly: GCA_051860645.1. Classification (GTDB taxonomy): domain Bacteria; phylum Pseudomonadota; class Alphaproteobacteria; order Acetobacterales; family Acetobacteraceae; genus Roseococcus. The sequence goes on along the minus strand of JBHYDO010000055.1, from coordinate 12,880 downwards.
CCGCGCGCGCCCCTCCGCGATGGCCCATGTGGCCATGGCGAGGCCCGCCGGGAAGGCCGCCTCGGCCGAATGGCCCAGCAGGTCCGCGGTGAAGAGGTCCGGCAGGCGGGGCAGGGCGGCGAGTTCGTCGCGCGTGGCGGCAACGGCGCCGGAGCCGGTGGAGATGAGCAGGTCGGCCTCCATGCCCACGCGGGCCAGCAGCGCGGCCAGACGTGCCACGCGCCCCTCGGGCCGGCCCTGGCTGGTCTCGATATGGGTGAGGCGGGCCAGGGGGACGGGGTTGGCGCCCTCGGGCTCCAGCGTCAGGAAGGCGGCGACCGAGCCCAGCACCATGCCCTGGCGGTCGGGCAGCGGCGCCCAGGCGCCCTGGTGCAGATGCCCGCCCAGCCCATAGAGCAGCAGCAGTTCCGGCCGGTCGCTGGTCATGGCGGCCCCTGCCAGCGCGGCCGACGAGGTCCCGGCCGCCACGCGCCGCGCGGCCACGCGCAACGCCTCGGCACCGGCCACCTCCTCGCCCATCAGCGTGCGGGAGGAACCGGCCACGCCATGCGTGATGGAGATGGAGCCGGCCAGCAGGTTTGGCAGTTGCGCCAGGAAGAGCGTGGGCCGCAGCCCCTCCAGCAGCATCTTGTGCACGCCGGCCTCGTCGGGGCGCGCGGCGAGGATGGCCGCGTCCAGCGCGGCATCCCGCTCGCCCCCGCCCGCCGCCACCGTCACGTCGATGCGCGCCACATGCGGCTTGAGGCCCGCCTCCTCGATGGCGATGCCGGCCGCGTGCACGCCGATGCGCTGCCAGGGCTCCATCTGGCGCATCTCGCGGCGCGGGATGAAGCGCTCCAGCGGCAGTTCAGGCGTGGGATGGATGTCGTAGGGCGCGTGGCTGGACCGTGCCAGGATGGGGGGCGTCCCGCCGGCCAGCAGCGGCGCATGGACGGCCCGCCCCTCGCCATGGGACGAGACCAGGCCCAGGCCGGTGATCATCACGGGTGTCATGGCAGCAGGCCGATCTGGGTGGCGCGGGCGCGCAGCGCGGCCTCGAGGCCGGGCGCGGGGAAGGGCAGGGTCTTCAGCGTCAGTTCCGCATCGGCGGCGCGCGTGGCGCCGTCCATCAGGGAACCCCGCAGCACGGCATAGCCCGAGCCGTCATGCACAAGTTCCGCCGTGACGGTCAGCTCCGCGCCGGGGCGGACCATGCCGCGCAGCTTGGCCTCGCTGACCTTGGCCAGCACCGCCATCCGGGTGAAGCCGTGCCGCGCCACGATCAGCCAGCCCGCCGTCTGCGCCATGGCTTCGACCATCAGCACGCCGGGCAGCAGGGGGAAGCCGGGGAAATGGCCCTCGAAGACCGGGCTTTCATCGGGCACGCGGGCGAGCGCCACGAGGCGGTCCGCCTCGCGCTCCAGCACGCGGTCCACCATCTCGAAATATTCGAGGCGCAAGGCTCAGCCCTGCTTGGCGGCGACGAGTTCCTCAATGCGCGTGGCGAGGCTGCCCATCACGAAGAACTGCTCGGCCGGGGCCTTGCCGCTGTTCACCTGCTCGGTCCAGGCCTCGACGGGCACCTTCACGCCGAAGCGCTTGTCGATCTCGAAGACGATGTCGAGGAAATCGAGGCTGTCGATGCCGAGGTCGTTGATGACATGCGCGTCCGGCGTGATCTTCGCGCGGTCCACATTGGCCGTCTCGGCGATGATCTCGGCGATGGTATCAAATGCGTTTGCAGGCGACGCCGAGGACATGGCGACGGGCTCCGTGAATGGAATGAGGGCGTTCCTTTCGCGCGTTGCGGCCCCGCTGTCCAGCGCGGGGCGGACGGGGCTGGCCCGCGACCAGGGGTTGGCATGAGGGCGACGGGGTGCGGCCAGCCGGGCGGGGGGCGCCGGCTGGCCGCGGCGTCCGGCCGGGAGCGGGGGGCATTGGCCGGAAGCGCCAGCTCACGCCCGGCTGTGCCGCAGCATCATCAGCGGCATCCAGGCGCCGTCGTGGCCGCGCACGCTGGTCTCCATGCGGCGGTGGTCGGCGTCCTCCCAGACCATCACGTCGCGGTAGAGCGCCATGCCCTCGCCGGTGAAGGAGGGGCCCTCGCTCTCCAGCGTGAGCACCTTGCCATCCTCGGAGAGGGTGCCGTCATAGATGGTCATGTGCGGCATCATGGAGCCCACCCAATTGCCCGTGAACCGGCCGCGCCCGGCGTCGAACCCCAGGGTGATGAGGCAGTGCGCCTCGCTCCCGCCCGGCATCCAGCCCACCGAGTCGCCCACGATCCAGTAGCCGCCCAGCGAGCGGACATGCTCCGTGCCCCGGCCGGTCCCGGTGGTGCCGTCGGGCATGTTGAACTCGCCCACATACTCCCACTGGCCGAGGAAGCGGTGCAGCCAGCCATGTTCCGCCGCGGGCGGCGTGGCGAGGGGGCACATCTGCGCCGGGCATTTCACATGGGCGGTCAGGCGGTCGAGCATCTCGCCCCAGCCGCGGTCGAAGCCCATGGCCTCATGCGCGGCGCGCATCTCCTCCGTGGGGTGCTGCCAGTGCACGTCCAGCCGCGTGCCGTCCTGTTCCGGCGCCAGGGTGACGGCCACCGAAGCCCCGGCCATCGGCCCGCCCGCCTCCTCGGGCAGGCGCATGACGATCCGCCGCGGCTCGGCCAGTTCGTCGATGATGCCGAGGTGGTCGAACTCGCGCCCCTCGGCGTCGCGCATTACGGTGCGGTAGCGGCCGCCGACGCGTGGCTCGATCTCGCAGACCGGGGTGGTCATGCCGTACGGGCCCCACCACTCCCGAACCTCGTCGGGATTGACCCAGGCGCGGAAGATGACGGCCGGGGTGGCGGGCAGGCGGCGGGTCATGTGCAGTTCGGTGGTCATGGGCGTTTCCTCCTTGGGGGGTGGTTCAGGCGAGCAGGGCGATCAGGCGTTCCAGCGACTCCGTCCAGCCGCGGGTGTGGCGGATGGCGGTGGCCTCGTCGGCGAAGCGGTCATGGGTGAGGGTGAGCTCGGTTCCCTCCGCCACCGGGCGCAGCAGCACCGTGACGCGCGAGACGCGCTCGGGCGTGGAGGCCCAGTTCCAGGCCAGCACCAGGCGGTGCGGCGGCTCGATCACCTGGTATTCGCCCTGGATCTCGTGCCGCAGGCCATTGTCCTCGCGCAGCACGACGTTGAGCGCGCCGCCGGGGTGCAGCGCCACGCGGGCCGCCTCCACCCGGGTGTGGTGCGGGCCGAACCAGCGGGCCAGCAGTTCGGGCGTGGTCCAGGCCTCCCACACCCGTTCGGGCGTGGCCTTGAAGCGCCGCACCAAAGTGAGGCTGGGCGTGACGGCGTTCATGGCGCCTCCTCCCCCTCAACCACGGCGGCCAGGCGATCCAGGCTCTCGGCCCAGAAGCGCTGGTAGCGGGCAAGCCAGGCCATGGCGTCCTCCATGGGTGCGGCCGCCAGCCGGCAATGCACGGTGCGCCCGGTCTTGCGGCGGGTGATGAGGCGCGAGGCCTCCAGCACGTCCAGGTGCTTCATGACGGCCGGCAGCGACATGGCGATGGGCGCGGCCAGCGCGCTGACCGAAAGCCCGTCCTCGGCGGCCAGGCGCTCCAGCAGGGCGCGGCGGGTCGGGTCGGCCAGGGCGGCGAAGACGTGATCGAGGGGCGGGGCCTCGGCGAGGGATTGCTTATCCATATGGTTTACTATCCATGCGGGGCGCGAATGGTCAACCATTTTTTTAACTTTTGCGCCGGCCGCGCGTGGTAGGCTCCAGCCAGGAGGAACCCGCCATGACCCTGACCTGCACCCTCTTTCCCGCGCTGCGCTACCGCGACGCCCCGCGCTCCGTGGCGTTCCTGCGGGACGCCTTCGGCTTCGCCGAGCACGCGGTCCATCGCGACGCCGAGGGCGTCATCGCCCATGCGGAAATGCGGCACGGCAATGGCGCCGTCATGTTCGGCCAGGCCCGGCCGGAGCCCGGCAACCCCTGGGCCGAGCAAGCCGGCATCTACGTCGTGGTCGAGGATGTGGACGCGCACCACGCCCGCGCGGCGGTCGCCGGCGCCGAGATCGTCAGCGCCCCGCGCGACACCGGCTACGGGTCCCGCGAATACACGGCGCGCGACCTGGATGGGAATCTCTGGAGCTTCGGCACCTATCGGCCCTGAGGCGTGCCCGCGGCGGACGCGAGAGGCTGCCGGACACGGCCCGCCCGACCGCAAAGCGTGACATGGAATGCGACCCTGCGGTAGCGTCCGCCCCGCGCAAGGCAACCTGCGGCCAGCGAGGAGACATCCATGTCGCGCCCCATCGAGGTCGTCGTCCAGGGCTACTACACCAAGGTCGACAAGGAGCCCAAGAACCCGCCGGCCTGGTATGCCGACTACCTCCGCATCCGCCGCTACCCCGAATTCCGCATGGTGATCGTGCGCTACAAGGGCGAGCAGGTGCTGGTCGGCGCCCTGGCGCGGGCCATGGGCGAGAGCGACCCCTGGCTCGACGTGGCGGGCAGGCGGCTGGACGCGGCGGGTGAGCTCGATTTCGACAATTTGCTCTACATGGATATCGCGGGCCGGGGCATGTCGAAGCTGCTGTGGGTGGACCTGCGCCACGTCTTCTATGCCAAGAACGGCTACTGGATCATGTGGATCAAGTACCTGCTCCGCCGCCGGCAGTCCGGCCATCGCGGCAGCTACGAGACCATGCTGGGCAGCTTCCAGACCGCCATGAAGGGCGGGGCGAAGAACCTCTTCGGCCGGATCAACTCCCTGTTCCGCCGCCGGCGGGAGGGCAAGCGCCTCGCCGCGCTGCTCGACCGGCTGGAGAAGGAGGCCAGGATGGACGCCGAGGAGCAGCTGCTGGCCGATGAGGCGCAGGCGGTGCTGGACGAGCTGGACGAGACCGGCTTCCTGGGCGCGAAGCAGGGCGCGGTCAGCATCTGAGCGGGATGCCAACGTCCATCTGCCTCTGCGCGGCGCTGGTAGGGGCGGGGGGATTCGAACCCCCATGGCCTTGCGGCCGCTCGATTTTGAGCCGAGTCCGTCTACCGTTCCGGCACACCCCCGAACCTTGGGCTGGATAACATGGCCCGCGCGGCGCGGTCGAGAGTGGCCACACGCGGCCACAGCACCCCCCCCCTGCGCTGTTACATAACGCGACACCGTGCAACGCCCCTTGCCTGTAACATCACCGGCATGGAGACAAAGCCGCACATCCTGGTCATCGACGATGACCGTGACATCCGCGAACTCTTGGGAAAATTCCTGGAAAAGCAGGGGCTGCGCGTCACCCTGGCGCGCGATGCGCGCGATGCCCGCAAGCTCTGGCCGCTCGCGCGCTACAACCTCGTGGTGCTGGACCTGATGATGCCCGGCGAATCCGGCCTCGACCTCGCCCGATGGTTGCGGGGACAATCGGCCGTGCCCATCGTCATGCTCACCGCCATGGGCGAGGAGACGGACCGCATCGTGGGCCTGGAACTCGGTGCCGACGACTACATGGCCAAGCCCTTCAACCCGCGCGAATTGCTGGCCCGCATCCGCGCCGTCCTGCGCCGCGCCCAGGGTGCGGAGGCGCAGGAGGCCGTGCCCGACCAGAACCTGCGCTTCGCCGGCTGGGTGCTGGAGCCCACGCGCCGGCGCCTGCTCAATCCCGACGGCGCCGAGGTGCCGCTGACCGGCGGCGAGTATGAATTGCTCACCACCCTGCTCGACCGCCCCAATCGGGTGCTGACGCGCGACATGCTCATGGACCTCATCCACAACCGCCAGCCCGGCCCCTTCGACCGCGCCATCGACGTCGCCATCTCGCGGCTGCGGCGCAAGCTCGAGGATGACGGGCGCAACCCCTCGGTCATCAAGACGGTGCGCGGCGGTGGCTACGTGCTCTCGGCCACGGTCGAACGGGGTTGAGCGCCGCCCCCTCGGCCGGGCGGCGATGGCGCTGGTTCGGCTGGCTGCGGCCGCGCACCCTGGGCGGGCGCACCGCGCTCGTGCTGGTGCTGGGGCTGATGGCGGTGCAGGCGCTGGGCCTCACCATCCACGCCTTCGACCGCATCGAACTGCAACGCGCGGCCGAGGCCCGTTACATCTCCAACCGCACCCTCGCACTCTGGCGGGCGCTGTCCGCTTCGCCGCCCGACCGCCGGGCCATGCTGCTGGCCGATGCGGACCTGCCCGCCAATGTGACCGCGACGCTGGACCCCCGCCCCCTGGCGCGCGAGGGGCTGCCGCCCGTCCCCCCGCCCCATGCCCGGCTGTTCCGGCTGGACGGGCCGCCGCCGCCCATCTCGCGCCGGCTGCGCCCGGCCGAGATCGCCTCTGGGATGTCCGCGCCGAACCAGATCCTGATCTCGCTGCGCTTCGCCGACCCGGCCTGGGTGCAGCCCACCTGGCTGAACCTCTCCCTGCGGGTGCCCTCGCCACGGCCCTGGCATTCGGACCGCTTCCTCTTCGCCTTCGTGGCGATGTCGGTGGCCGCACTCGCCCTCATCCTCTGGGCGGTGCGGCGGCTGACGCGGCCGGTGGCGGACTTGGCCGCGGCCGCCCAGCGCCTGGGCCGCGACGTGAATGCGCCCGCCCTGCCGGAGAACGGGCCGCGCGAGGTGGCACAGGCGGCCGCCGCCTTCAACGGCATGGCGAGCAACATCCGCCGCTTCGTGGCCGACCGCACCCAGATGCTGGCCGCCATCAGCCATGACCTGCGCACGCCCATCACCCGCCTGCGCCTGCGCGCCGAGTTCATGGATGACGAGGAGCAGCAGCGCCGCATGCTGGCCGATCTCGCCGAGATGGAGGCGATGATCACCTCCACCCTGGCCTTCGCGCGCGACGATGCGGCGGCGGAACCCGCCACGCCGCTGGACCTCGCCAGCCTCGCCCGCACCGTGCTGGACGAGGCGACGGACGCCAACCCCGACATGGCCGAGCGCATCGCCTATGCCGGGCCGGAGCATTTCGTCATGCCGCTGCGGCCGCTGGCGATGAAGCGGGCGCTGGGCAACCTCGTCGCCAACGCCTTGAAGTATGGCGATGCGGCGCGCCTCACCCTCGAACCCCGCGGCGGCGGCGTGATGCTGGTGCTGGAGGATGACGGGCCGGGCATTGCCGAGCACGCGCATGAGCTGGTCTTCCAGCCCTTCCAGCGCATCGAGGGCAGCCGCAACCGCGAGACGGGCGGCACCGGCCTCGGCCTCACCATCGCGCGCAGCATTTTCCGGGCGCATGGCGGCGAGGTGACGCTGCACAACCGGGCGGCCTCGGGCAATGACCCCGGGGGCTTGAGGGTGGTGATGGTGCTGCCGGGATGATACAGCGCGCCGCATGACCCTCAAGGCCGCCATCCTCCCCGTCACCGCCTTCCAGCAGAACTGCGCGCTGGTGTGGGACGACACCACCATGCGGGCCACCGTGATGGACCCCGGCGGCGACGTGGACCGCATCCTGGAGGTGCTGGCGCGGCAGGGGCTCACGCTCGAACAGATCGTGCTGACGCATGGCCACATAGATCATGCCGGCGGGGCGGATGAGCTGCGCGAGCGCGCGCCCGGCGTGCCCGTGGTCGGGCCGCACCTCGCCGACAAGATGCTGCTGGACAACCTGGAAAAGCAGGGTGCCGCCTACGGGCTGGAGGCACGCAACCTGGTGCCGGACCGCTGGCTGGCGGAGGGCGAGACGGTGACGCTCGGCGGCGAGGAATTCGCCGTGCTGCATTGCCCCGGCCATTCGCCGGGCAGCGTGGTCTTCGTCTCCGAGAGCCTGCGCATCGCCTTCGTGGGCGACGTGCTGTTCCAGGGCTCGATCGGCCGCACCGACTTCCCCTATGGCGACCATGCCGCGCTGATCAATGCCATCATGACCAAGCTGATGCCGCTGGGCGACGACATCCAGTTCCTCTGCGGCCACGGCCCTGGTTCGGATTTCGGGACGGAGCGGCAGACCAATCCCTTCCTGCCGCGCTGACGGATTTTCTCGACTTTTACGCGTGTTTCCAGGCATATTGCCGCGGCCAACGGTCTTCCCGCGTGGCTGGAACGGCCTGGCGCGGTAAGATGGTAAGATAGTAAGATGGTAAGGCGCCCGGGCGGGCGGGGCGGCTCAGTCCACCGCCTCCAGCGCGGCCAGGCACTCCGCGCCGCTCATCACATCCGCGTATTTCTGTGCCATGTCGAACAGGTTCACCGCATGCGAGGTGGGGCTGCGGTCATACACCGCGTCATGCGGGACCAGGACGCGGAAGTTGTAGGAAAACGCGTCCACCACCGAGGCGCGGATGCAACCACTGGTGGTGCAGCCGGTCGCGACCAGCGTGTCGGCGCCGAGGTCCACCAGGTAGCTGGCGAGCGGCGTGCCGAAAAAGGCGCTGGGGTGCTTCTTGGGCAGCAGCACGTCGCCGGGGCGGGGCGCCACCTCGGCCACGAAGTCGTAGCCATGTGGCGGGATGCCCAGCATGGCGGGGTTCTTGGCCGCCAGCCGCCCGGTGTCGAACCCCTCCTTGGGCGAGACATGCGGGTAGAGCACCGGCCAGCCCCGCGCGCGGAACAGCGCGAGCAGCGGGATGATGCGGTCCACCGCGGCCCAGCCCGCCTCGCCGCAGGCGGTGGGGAATTCGGCCATTGCCGCCTCGATGGGTGCGCGCTGCGTGCCCAGGGTGCGATACTGCACGTCGATGATGAGCAGGGCCGGGCGGCGACCGACCCCGCCACGGCGCCCGAAGCCGGCCGCGCCGGACCGGGTCTGTTCGGCCGCGGAAATAATTTCATCCCAGGGCTGCATGTAAATCTCCTCTCCGGCCATGGCGGATCATGACATGCGCCGGCATTGACCAGCCGGTATCACGACCAATTCTTGACCTCGGCGGCGCGCGGTCCCTAGCATCTTGCGGTGATCAACAGAAAGCCACCAGCCATGCACGAGACAAGACGCGGACTTCTGGGCGCGGCGGCCATGCTGGGGCTGGCGGCCCCGCATGTGGCGCGCGCGCAGTCCGGCTGGCCCAACGGCCCGATCCGGCTGGTCGTGCCCTTTCCGCCGGGCGGCAGCGTGGACACGCTGGCGCGCCTCGTGCAGGCACATGTGCAGGAGACGCTGGGCGTTCCCATGCTGATCGAGAGCCGTGCCGGCGCCAGTGGTTCGGTCGGCACCGGGACCGTGGCGCGCGCGGCCCCCGACGGGCAGACCTTCGTGCTGGTCTTCGACACCCATGCCGCCAACCCCGCGCTGATCCCGAACCTGAACTTCGACTCGCGGCGCGACTTCACGCCGATCATGCAGGTGGGCCAGGCGCCCATGCTGCTGTGCACGCCCAATGCGCGCCCCTGGCAGCGGCTGTCGGACTACATCGCCGCCGCCAAGGCACAGCCGGACAGGTTGACCTATGGCACGGTGGGCGTGGGCAGCCTGGCACACCTCACCATGTCGCTGATGCAGCAGGCGGCGGGCTTCAAGGTGGTGCACGTGCCCTATCGGGGCGGCGCGCCCATGACGGCGGCGGCGGTGGCGGGCGAGGTGGACCTCGCACTTTCCACCAATGCAGGCTTCGGCGGCCAGGTGGGGCAGACCATCCGCGCCATCGCGCAGAGCGGGGCCACCCGCTCGCCCTTCTTCCCGGACGTGCCCACCTTGCAGGAGAACGGCGTGCCCGGCCTTGGCGTCACGTCCTGGTGGGGGCTGCTGGGGCCGGCCGGCCTGCCCGAGCCGATCGTCATGCGCTTCCACGCCGCCTGGGCCTCGGCGCTGCGGCAGCCCGCGGTGCAGGCGCGGCTGGCCAATCCGCTGGGTGTGCAGGTGGTGGCGTCCTCGCCCGCCGAGTTCGCCGCCTTCCTGGAGAACCAGATCGAGACCTGGGGCCGCGTGGTGCGGGAACAGGGGATCACGCAGGGCTGATGGCTCCCGCCCCCCCGCGGAAACGCCTAAGGCGGTTTCGTGGGGGATATCAGACGGCCGCGCTGTGCCGTCCCTTGCCCTGGTTCAGCCGCGCGTCGAAGCAGGCGGCGACATGCCGCAGGAAGGGCCGCGCCTCGTCCGGCACGGTCAGCCAGGCACCGGCGAGCCGCACCAGGCCATCGCGCTCCAGCGCGTGCAGCCCCGGCAGGGCGGCTTGCAGCACCGCGGCCGGCAGCGTGTCGAGGTCGAGCGCCAGGTCGCACATCACGCGCTCGATCGCGCCGCGGCGGATCACGTCCTCGCCGGTCAATTCCAGGCCACGGATCACCGGCAGCTTGCCGGCCTCGACCGCCGCCACATAGCCGCGCTCATCGGGGATGTTCTGCACATAGCCCTGCGGCACCGCGCCGATGGAGGAGGCACCCAGGCCCAGCAGCATCGGCGCGTCATCGGTGGTGTAGCCCTGGAAGTTGCGGCGCAGCCGGCCGCCGGCCGCGGCGCGCGCCATGGGGTCGGCGGGGCGGGCGAAATGGTCGAGGCCGATGGGCGTGAAGCCCGCCGCCCGCAGCACGTCCGACGCCTCCTGCGCCTGTTCCATCCGCGCCTCGGCGCCGGGGAGGTCGGCCTCCTGGATGGCCTTTTGGGCGGGCTTCATCCAGGGCACATGGGCATAGCCGAAGACCGAGACCCGGTCGGCGCCCAGCTCCGCCGCCAGGGCCGCGGTCGCGGCCACATGGGCGCGGGACTGGCCGGGCAGGCCGTACATCATGTCGAGGTTGATGCCCGCGATGCCGGCCGCGCGCAGCCGCTCCACCGCCTGCCGCACCATCGCGGCCGGCTGGATGCGCCCCATCAGTTCCTGCACCTCGGGGTTCGCGTCCTGCAAACCCAGCGAGGCGCGGGTGAAGCCCTCGCGCGCCAGGCTCGCGACCACGTCCTCTGTGAGGGTGCGCGGGTCGAGTTCGATGGACAGCTCTGCGTGGCGGGCGAAGGGGAAGAGCGCGCGCAGCTTGCCCATCAGCGCCGAGAGGCGGGCGGCCCCCAGGGCACTCGGCGTGCCGCCGCCCAGGTGCAATTGCTGCACGATGCCATCCGCCGGCAGGGCCAGCGCCAGCAGCCGCGCCTCGCGGTGCAGCGCCTCGGCATAGCGCCCGATGCGCTCGTCATTGCGCGTCACCGAGGTGTGGCAGCCGCAATACCAGCACAGCTCGTGGCAGAACGGGATGTGGACGTAGAGGGAAAGCGCCTCGGCCGGCGGCATGCGGGAAAGCCAGCCGCGATAGGTGGCCTCGCCCAGCGGCCCGAAATGCGGCGCGGTGGGATAGCTGGTGTAGCGCGGCAGGTTCGCCGTGGCATAGACGGAGCGATCAAGGAGTTTCATGCGCGGCAGCCTGCAACACCACGCCAACGCCTTGCCTTGCGCCCGATCAAATCAAGGACTTTCATATCTTTGAACCAGGAGTGTGACGATGAGCAATGTGGAACTGGCCATCCGGGGCGGCATGGTCGTCACGGCGGACGGCATGCGGCGGGCGGATGTGGGCATTGCCGGCGGGCGCGTGGTGGCGCTGGCCGAGGCGATCACAGGTGCAGCGCGCGTCATTGAGGCTGACGGTTTGTGGGTGATGCCGGGCGGCGTGGACACCCATTGCCACATCGAGGAGCCCAATGCCGCCGGGGGATTGAGCGAGGAAAGCTTCATCACCGCTTCGCGCGCCGCCTTCGCGGGCGGCACCACCAGCACCGTCTCCTTCATTCCGCAATGGAAAGGGCATGGCATCCTGGAGCGCGCGGACGACTACGCCCGCCGTGCGGCCACCGGCATGCTGGACCACAGCTTCCACCAGATCATCACCGACCCGACCGACGACGTGCTGGAGCGGGAATTGCCGCAGATCGTGGCGCGCGGCATCCGCAGCCTGAAGGTGTTCCTCACCTATGACGCGGTGCACCTGTCGGATGCCGAATACCTGCGCGTGCTGCGCGCGGCGCGCAAGCACCAGTGCCTGGTCCACGTCCATTGCGAGAACTACGACGCCATCAAGTGGCGCATCGAGGCGCTGCTGGAAGCGGGCATGACCGCGCCGAAATACCATGCCTGGGCGCGCCCGCCCGTGGTGGAGCGCGAGGCCACGCACCGCGCCATCGCACTCGCGGAACTGCTGGACCAGCCCATCCAGGTCTTCCATGTCAGCTGCGCCGAGGTGGCCGAGGAAATCGCCAATGCCCAGGCGCGCGGCGTGAAGGTGTGGGGCGAGACCTGCCCGCAATACGTCACCCTCACCGCCGACGACATGGGCCGCACCAGCGAAAAGGACGGCGAGTTCGAGGGCGCCAAGTTCATCTGCAGCCCGGCGCCCCGTGGCGCCGACGAACACGAGCGCGTGTGGGACATGATCCGCCGCGGCGTGCTCGACGTCGTCTCCAGCGACCATTGCGCCTACAGCTTCGAAGGCCCCAACGGCAAGCGGATGAACGGCACCGACCGCTTCGACCGCATCCCGAACGGCATCCCCGGCATCAGCGCGCGCCTGCCGCTGATGTTCAGCGAGGGCGTCTCCAAGGGCCGCATCACGCCCGAACACTTCGTGCGCCTCGTCGCCACCAACCCCGCCAAGATGCTGGGGCTGTGGCCGCGCAAGGGCGGCATCCATGTCGGCGCCGACGCCGACATCGCGCTGTGGGACCCGACGCAAAAGCGCACCCTCACCAACGCCATGATGCAGCACGTGGCCGACTACACGCCCTACGAAGGCATGGAGGTCACCGGCTGGCCCGTCCATGTGCTCCGTCGCGGCGAGAGCGTGATGCACAACGACCAGGTCACCGCAGAGCCCGGCACCGGAGAATTCCTGCCCCGCGCCCCCTACGACCTGATCCAACCCCGCGGCACGACGCCGAACGGGTTTGTGCCGGCGGGGTAGGTGGCGCTTGCGAGGGGCGCTGCCCCTCGCGCTCCCCGCCGAGGGACACGTCCCTCGGAACCCCATCATTGGGTTTCACGGAGGGGGCTGTGCCCCCTCCGTG
>JBHYDO010000054.1:0-19368 GCA_051860645.1 Roseococcus sp. | reverse complement strand
AACCCACCGCGGAGGGGATGCGGCCCAGCAGCGCCGACACTTCCGCACCCGCCTGGGTGAAGCGGAAGATGTTGTCCACGAAGAACAGCACGTCCTGGCCCTGCTCGTCGCGGAAGTATTCCGCGATGGACAGGCCCGACAGCGCCACGCGGGCGCGGGCACCCGGCGGCTCGTTCATCAGGCCATAGACCAGCGCCACCTTGGAGCCTTCGGTGCCGCCATCATCCTGCAGCTTGATGACGCCGGCATCCACCATCTCGTGGTAGAGGTCGTTGCCCTCGCGCGTGCGCTCACCCACGCCGGCGAAGACGGACACGCCGCCATGCGCCTTGGCGATGTTGTTGATGAGCTCCTGGATGGTGACCGTCTTGCCCACGCCGGCGCCGCCGAACAGGCCGATCTTGCCGCCCTTCAGGTAGGGGGCCAGCAGGTCGATCACCTTGATGCCGGTGACGAGGATTTCGGCCGAGGTCGCCTGGTCCTCGAAGGAGGGGGCGTCGCGGTGGATGGTGTAGTACTTCTCGGCCACCACCGGCCCGCGCTCGTCGATCGGCTCGCCGATCACGTTCAGGATGCGGCCCAGCGTGCCATTGCCCACGGGGACCGAGATGCCCACGCCCGTGTCCGTCACCTCGGAGCCGCGGACGAGGCCGTCCGTGGTGTCCATAGCGATGCAGCGCACGGTGCGCTCGCCCAGGTGCTGCGCGACCTCGAGGACCAGGGTGGCCTCGCCGATCTGCACCTTCAGCGCGTTCATGATGTTGGGCAGCTCGGAGGGGAACTGCACGTCCACCACGGCGCCGAGCACCTGGGTCACCTGACCGACATTATTCTTCATGGCCTGCATATCCCTCGGGGTCAGAGCGCCTCAGCGCCGGAGATGATCTCGATCAGCTCGCGGGTGATGTTCGCCTGGCGTGTGCGGTTGTAGTTGAGAGTGAGCTTGTTGATCATGTCGCCCGCGTTGCGCGTGGCGTTGTCCATGGCCGTCATGCGGCTGCCCTGCTCGCCGGCCGCGCTGTCCAGCAGCGCGCGGTAGACCTGGATGGCCAGGTTCTGCGGCAGCAGGCGCGCGAGGATTTCCTCCTCGGTCGGCTCGTATTCGTAGAGCTGGACGGGCCCCTCGGCGGCGGCCACTTCCGGCAGCGGGGCCGGTATGAGGCGCTGCTCGACCGGCGTCTGGCTGATCACGTTGCGGAAGCGGTTGTAGATCAGCGCGCAGACGTCGAAGTCACCCGCCTCGAACATGGTGGTGAGCTGCGTCGTGATCTCGGCCGCATCCTCGAAGCCGATGCGCTTCTTGCCCGCGAAGCTGATCTCGCCCACGAAGCGGCTGGCGAATTCCCGCTTCAGGTAGACCGCGCCCTTGCGGCCCACGCTCAGCAGCTTGACCGTCTTGCCCTCGGCCTCCAGCGCCCGGATGCGGGTGCGCGCGAAGCGGCCCACATTGGTGTTGAAGGCGCCGGCCAGGCCGCGCTCTGCCGTGACCACCACCAGCAGGTGCACCTTGTCCGCGCCCGTGCCGACCAGCAGCCGCGGCGCGTCCGGCGCGCCCGCCACCGAGACGCCGAGCGAGGCCAGCATGCGCTGCATCCTCTCGGCATAGGGGCGCGCGGCTTCCGCCTGCGCCTGGGCGCGACGGAGCTTCGCGGCCGCCACCATCTTCATCGCCTGCGTGATCTTCCGCGTGGACTTCACGCTGTTGATCCGCATGCGGAGAGACTTCAGGGTCGCCATGGGGTGCTATCCAACCGGCTCAGGCGAAGGACTTGGCGAAGTCGTCCAGGAAGGCGACCAGCTTGGCCTCGACATCCTTCTTGATCTCGCGGTCCGTGCGGATGGAGACCAGGATGTCCGGCACGGAGGACTTCAGGCCGCTCAGCAGGCGGCTCTCGAACTCGCCCACCTTGTTCAGCGGCAGCTTGTCCAGGTAGCCGCGCGTGCCGGCGAAGATCGCCACCACCTGCTCCTCGACCGGGACCGGCTTGAACTGGGGCTGCTTCAGCAGCTCCGTCAGGCGCGAACCACGGGCCAGCAGCGACTGCGTGGTGGCGTCCAGGTCCGAGGCGAACTGGGCGAAGGCCGCCATCTCACGATACTGGGCCAGCTCCAGCTTGATCTTGCCGGCGACCTGCTTCATCGCCTTGATCTGCGCCGCGGAGCCCACACGGGACACCGAGATGCCGACGTTCACGGCGGGGCGGATGCCCTTGTAGAAGAGTTCCGTCTCCAGGAAGATCTGGCCGTCCGTAATCGAGATCACGTTGGTGGGGATGTAGGCGCCCACGTCGCCGGCCTGGGTCTCGATGACCGGCAGCGCCGTCAGGGAGCCCGCGCCGAAATCATCGTTCATCTTGGCCGCACGCTCGAGCAGGCGGCTGTGCAGGTAGAACACGTCGCCGGGATAGGCCTCGCGGCCCGGCGGGCGGCGCAGCAGCAGCGACATCTGGCGGTAGGACACGGCCTGCTTGGAAAGGTCGTCATAGAAGATGACCGCGTGCATGCCGTTGTCGCGGAAGAACTCGCCCATCGCGCAGCCCGTGTAGGGGGCGAGGAACTGCATCGGCGCCGGGTCGGAGGCGGTGGCGGCCACGATGATGGAGTATTCCAGCGCGCCGCTCTCCTCGAGCTGCTTCACGAGCTGGGCCACCGTCGAACGCTTCTGGCCGATGGCGACGTAGATGCAGTAGAGCTTCTGCTTCTCGTCCGTCCCGGCGTGGGCGTCCTTCTGGTTGATGATGGTGTCCACGATCACGGCGGTCTTGCCGGTCTGGCGGTCACCGATGATCAGCTCGCGCTGGCCGCGGCCGATGGGGATCAGCGCGTCGATCGCCTTGATGCCCGTCTGCATGGGCTCGTGCACGGATTTGCGGGGCATGATGCCGGGCGCCTTCAGCTCGGCGCGGCGGCGGATCACGTCCGTCAGCGGGCCCTTGCCGTCGATCGGGTTGCCGAGGCCGTCCACCACGCGCCCCAGCAGGCCCTTGCCCACCGGAACGTCCACGATGGCGCCGGTGCGGCTGACCGTGTCGCCTTCCTTCACACCCTTGTCGTCGCCGAACAGCACGACGCCGACATTGTCGGTCTCGAGGTTCAGCGCCATGCCCTTGATGCCGGCACCGGGGAAATCCACCAGTTCGCCGGCCATCACGTTCTGCAGCCCGTACACACGGGCAATGCCGTCGCCCACCGTCAGAACGGTGCCCACCTCGGCCACATTGGCCTCGGCGTCGAAGCTCGCGATCTGCTGCTTCAGGATCTCCGAAATCTCAGCCGGACGGATTTCCATCTCAGGCGGCTCCCTTCATGGCGAACTGCAGGCGCTGCAGCTTGGACTTGAGCGAATTGTCGTAGAGGCGCGAGCCGATCCGGATGACCAGCCCGCCAAGAACCGAGGAGTCCACCGTTTCCGCCAGCTTCACGCCGGCGAAGCCCGATTCCGTCAGCCGCGCGGTGATGGCGGCACGCTGCTTGTCGCTGAGCGGGAAGGCGGTGGTGACATGGGCCATCTGCTGGCCGCGCCGCTCGGCGAGCTTGGCGGCGAAGGCGGCGGCGATGTCCGGCAGTTGCGAAAGGCGGCGATTCGCGATCAGCACGCCCACGAAATTGGTGATCTCCTTGCCCGCGCCCGCCTTTTCCAGCACGGCGAAGGCGGCGCGCTGCTGTTCGGTGGCGGAAAGGCGCGGGTCCTTCACGAAGGCGCGGAACCCGGCATTGTCACGATACAGCCCGAACAGGGTGTCCAGGTCATTGGCGATGCGGTCCAGCGCACCGGCATCGGCCTGGCGCGCGTCATCCGCGAGGCCAAGGAGAGCCAGCGCGTAACGCGCGGCCACGCTGCCATTGGCTGGCGCGTCAGTGGAAATGGTCTCGGCGCCCACGTGCGGTCCCGGTCCTGTTCCTGAGGGCCGAAGGGGCCATCCCCCGTCGGCGGCTGCGCCTTAACATAGGCATTGCTGCACGGCAACCAAGCGAGGCCGCCGGCGTCACCTGTTCTCGCGGATCACGTCCATCAGGCGGCGGAGGATGGCGGCCACCCCTTCCCCCGTGGCACCGGCGGCCAGCATGACCTTCCCCTCGCCAACCGCGCGTTCCAGGGCCTTCATGCGGGACACGCGGGCCTGTGGCGTCATGGCGTCCAGCTTGTTCAGCACCACGATCTCGGGCCGGTCCTCCAGCCCCGCGCCGTATTCGGCCAGCTCGTGCCGGATCAGGCGGTAGGCGCCGGCGGGGTCCGCCTGGCTGCCATCAATGAGGTGCAGCAACACCTTGCAGCGCTCCACATGCCCCAGGAACCGGGTACCGAGGCCCGCCCCTTCGGAGGCGCCCTCGATCAAGCCCGGGATGTCCGCCAGCACGAATTCCTCGGTGGCGTTGAGGCGCACGACGCCCAGCTGCGGGTGCAGGGTGGTGAAGGGATAATCCGCGATCTTGGGGCGCGCGGCGCTGACGGCGGCGAGGAAGGTGGACTTGCCGGCATTGGGCAGCCCCACGAGGCCCGCATCGGCGATGAGTTTCAGGCGCAGCCAGACCCAGCGCTCCTCGCCCGGCCAGCCCTTGTCGGCGCGGCGGGGGGCACGGTTGGTGCTGGTCTTGTAGTGGGCGTTGCCGCGGCCGCCATCGCCGCCCTGGCAGAGCAGGACGCGCTTGCCCGGCTCATCCAGGTCGGCCAGCAGGGTTTCCTTGTCCTCGTCGAGGATCTGCGTGCCGACGGGCACCTTCAGCACCACGTCGTCCGAGGCCGCGCCCGTGCGGTCACTGCCGGCGCCGTTGCCGCCCTTGCGGGCCTTGAAATGCTGGGCATAGCGGTAGTCGATGAGGGTGTTCAGCCCGTCCACCGCCTCGGCATAGACGCAGCCGCCGCGGCCGCCATTGCCGCCATCGGGCCCGCCGAACTCGATGTATTTCTCGCGGCGGAAGGCGATGACGCCGTCACCGCCATCGCCGGATTTCAGGAAGACCTTGGCTTCGTCGAGGAATTTCATTGTTGTGCCGCCGCGCCTTGATTTGTGCCGCCGCGCGGGCAGCCGCCACGCCAACCCTGCCCGCGCGGCGGCAAGGGGGGGCAAGCCCCCCCTCTACCCCCCGGACGGGGGCACGGTGCTGGGGCCGGAAACGAAAGCGGGGGCCGCGAAGGCCCCCGCCGGATCTCATCGCCAGGCGATGGGCCTTATTCCGCCGCGATCTTCTGGGGTTCCACGGAGACGTGCACGCGGCCTTCGGCCTTGCGCTCGAACTTCACATGGCCCTCGATCAGCGCGAAGATCGTGTGGTCGCGGCCCAGGCCGACATTGCGGCCCGGCTTCATCTTGGTGCCGCGCTGCTTCACCAGGATGTTGCCGGCCAGCACATGCTCGCCACCGAACTTCTTCACGCCGAGCCGCTGGCCGGGAGAGTCGCGGCCGTTGCGCGAGGAGCCGCCTGCTTTCTTGTGTGCCATCTGGGGTGTCTCCTGTTCAGGCCGCGGCGGGCGCTGCGGCGGCGCCGATGCTGGCCACGCGGAGCACGGTCATGTGCTGGCGGTGGCCGCGCTTGCGGCGGCTGTTCTTGCGGCGGCGCTTCTTGAGGATCAGCACCTTGTCGCCGCGGGTCTGCTCCAGCACGGTCGCCGTCACGGTCATGCCGGGAACGGTGGGCGCGCCAAGCTGCAGGCCGGCTTCGTCGCCCATGGCCAGCACCTCATGAAAGGTGATGGTGGCGCCGGGTTCGGCCTCCAGCTTTTCGACGGCGAGCACCGCATTGGGCGTCACCCGGTATTGCTTTCCGCCAGTGCGGATCACTGCAAAGGTCATCACACGCGCCTCTCGGGCCGCCCCGTGGCGTATACGGGCCCGCATCACTGGAAAATGGGTCGGCAGCACCTGGGCGAACCCCAAGAGCCACCACGGGCGACACGCCAGCGCCGCCCGGGAGGGGAGCGTTTAGGGTTGGGGGCGCGGGGAGTCAAGCGGAGGGGCGGTTGCGCCGCAGCGCGAGGGCGCCTATGAACGCGCCCGTTCGGACAGGTGGCGGAGTGGTCGATCGCGTCGGTCTCGAAAACCGAAGTAGGTGCAAGCCTACCGTGGGTTCGAATCCCACCCTGTCCGCCAGTTCCTATACGAGCCGTGCTCTCCGCCTGGCTAAGCGCCGCGCTGAGTGGCAGGTTTCCTGGGGTTTTTGGCGCAGACCTGTTGACCGGCTCGGCGGGGAGACCGGCGAAAATCGCTCTTCGAAGGCCAGTTCTCTCCGGACCTCCTGACTTGGGCGTTTTAGTACGGAACTCAAAAATCTATGTAAAAGGCCGGTTTCAGCGCTGTCGGCATTGGCCGTGGTTCGAACCCCACTTGCCCGAAATCCTTACTTCGAGAACGAACACTTTGGTACGGACAGTAAGGCCGATCATTCCTCCTCCGAGAAGAAGTCCTCGTCAAGGCGTTTGAACTCAACGGTTCGGTTGATTCGTACCCCGACACCGTGCTCGACCATCAGTTCGGTCAAGCGTTTCCCGTTGATCAGCACCACGCGCTGCGGGATCCTGGATGCGAAGTCGATGGCCTGGGCAGAGAACGCGGAGGTCGTCACGAAGACGCCTTTCGAGGCGCCGAGGCCGACGAGACTGCCGGTAAATGCCTGGATCTCCGGCCGCCCGATCGTGCTGCCAGGCGCGTGCCGCTTGGCCTGCACATAGACCCGATCGAGGCCGAGGACGTCCTCATTGATCACGCCATCGACGCCGCCGTCACCGGACTTGCCGAGCTGCTCCGCGGCATTCAGACGTGATCCCCCGTAGCCCATGGCCACCAGAAGTTCGACGATCAACTGCTCAAAGACGGCCGGGCTATTCTGCAGGATTCGCCCCAGGAGTTCATCGCGCAGTGCCGCCTGAAGAGCCTTATAGGCAGCGTCAACGACCTCTTCGGGAGTCGCGACTGGTGGCTCCAGCTCGATGACCGGACCGGCGGCACCGGCTTCCTCCTCGCCACGGTAGAAGTCGCGAAAGGCCGGGATTGCCAGGAGGTATTTCGTATTGAGCTCTGTCGGCGGGTTGGCAAGCACCTTCCTGCCAGCGTCGCTGATCACGAAGCGGCCCCGCTTTGGGCTTTCGAGCAATCCTGCCTTGGTTAGATAAAACTTGGCCCAGTGCAGCCGGTTGTGGAGCACACGCTGCTTCCCGCTCGGCAGCATCTGCTCGCGCTCATCGTCGGTGAGCCCGAAGCGCCCTGCAATGTCGTCGGCAGCCAGTGGGACCGAGGACTCGCCCCTCGCACCGATCTCGAGAACCGGGAGCATCAGAGACTGGTAGTCCGGCATGGCCATAGATTGTTCCCCAAAGTGATCTTAAATCAGCCAGGCTGGCAAAGTTTTTCGGCTTGCCGAGCTGCCGCAACGGCAATCCAAGGGAAAGGGGCGCCACCTCAAACGGAGAACTGCTTCCGTCACCCCACCTGGAAGATAGCAACACGCCCACCCATGGTTGATGCCGCTGTGCTACATGCGCGCCAAGCGCCTGTCGAATCGAAGTCTGGCTATGCTGCCACGATCATGACATCCGTTGAAAAGCATACGACGAAGCCGAGGGAGACAATCTGCCTGCCATGAAGTCCGAAATACAGATTGCCTCTCTTCCAATACCTCCAAACCGCTTGGCGATGCCGAGCAATGCTCGTTCAGCCGTCGGTATCGATCTCGGGACAACGAATTCCGTGGCCAGTCTGGGCACCTGGGATCCGTCCCATCCCGAGGTGTTGCAGATCCGGTGTCTCGAAGTGGAGCAGCCAACTGCAGAACTTGGTGATCACATCGCCACGCTGGTCCCGTCGATCGTTAGCCTGGCCGGTGGGAAAACTTACGTCGGCGAGGGTGCCAAGCGCCTAGCCGCCAGCGGCGCCTCACGCGGGTTGCGGCGCAACCGCGAGTTCTTCTTCGAGAACAAGAACGAGATGGGCACCGATCGGGGCTACCCTCAGGCGCCCGAGGGATATAGGACCCCAGGCGAGATCGGAGGCCACGTCCTCAGGTTCCTGATGGGTTCGGCGCCGGCCGACCCGAGCGCCGTCGTTGTAACCGTCCCCGCTTCCTTCCAGGTCGCCCAGCGCCACGAAACCGTAGCAGCGGCAGCCCATGCCGGCTTCGATCTGCTGAAGACGCAGCTACTGGACGAGCCTCTGGCGGCTTTCATTGATTTCCTCGCAACCCAGCCATCGCGGCTGTCCATCGCCCCCGAAACAAGCTGCAACCTCCTGGTCTTCGACTTTGGTGGCGGCACCTGTGACATCGCTGTTCTTTCGCTCACGCGCGCCGCGGACGGCCGGCTTGCTGTCGCGCCCCGAAGTATCTCGCGCTTTCACCGCCTCGGCGGCGGGGATATCGACGCAGCGATTGTCTATGACGTGCTGATCCCGCAGCTATTGGCGCAGAACAACCTGCCCCCGCGCAGCTTCGGTTTCGCGGAAAAGCGCAACCAGCTTGAGCCTGCACTTCGCCCCATCGCCGAAGGGCTCAAGATCGGCCTTTGCCAGGAGCAAGCGCGCCGCGCCCGCTTGAGTCTCGCCCCGGACCCAGAACTGAAGCGGCAATTCCCCGGCCGTCACACCTTGGTCGTCAATGGCAAGACCTACGAACTGACCACGCCAATCCTAACGGCCAAGGCCCTCGCGGAGGTGCTGCAGCCGTTCTTCGATCGCAATATGCTGGCGCCTCGAACGGATGAGTACCGCACCGCCCGCTCGATCTTCGCGCCGATCGACGACGCCATCGACCGCTCCGGGCTCACCCACAATGAGATCGACGTCTGCCTGATGGTTGGCGGCAGCTCCAATATTCCGCAGGTGGCTGAGGCGCTGACCGGGGTGTTGCCGCGCGCCCAGGTGATCACATTCGAGGATGCCGACGCCCGGAAGGAGTGCGTAGCCCGGGGCGCCGCCATCGCGGCAACGATCACTGCCGTCACCGGGCAGCGCCTGATCACGCCCATCTGCTTCGATGAGATTGCCATCCTCACCGAAGACGGTCCCCGCCCCCTAATCCCTGCCGCACAGCATTTGCCCTTCCCTGCTCAGGCAGAGTTCGCTGAAGCCGAGCTTCGCGCGCCACGCAACAGCGCTAATGAACCACTGCCGCTGAAGGTCGCCGTCATTGCATCCGCCGATGGCCGCGAACTCTTCAAGGATATTTGGACGCTGGAAGCCCCGGTGCGGGCCGGTGAGCCGTTGATCGTGCGCTATCGCCTGGACGCCGATCAGGTACTCCATCTGAAGCTGGCGCGTCCTGAACGGCCCGACCAACCGCCAATGGAGGGTCGCATCGAGAGCCCGCTCACCCATGTCCAGAACCCGATCCAAAAAGAGGTGGAGGCCGAAGCGCTCGAGCGTTTGGTAGCCAGCGGGAAGCTTCAGCCTACCGAACGCGACCGCAAGGGTCGCGAACTCGCCGGCCTGCTGGATGATCTGGGCCAAAGGGAGAAGGCCTTGGCCACTCTCCGTGCCCTCCTGGCTCGGCGATCAGCGCCCGATGCGGGCATCCTCAACAGCATGGCGCTCATCGTGGAAAAGATCGGCGACCACGAAGAGGCTTGCCGCCTGTTTGAGCAGGCCGCCGACGCGGACAAGGACTGGGACGGACCGCTGTTCAACCTGGCCCTGAAATGCCGTGGCCGTGGCAAGACGGCGGAGGCAAGGCACGCCATCGACCGGGCGTTGCAGCGCGAAGACAACGGGCCATCACACACCCTCAAGGCCCTCCTCGCCAAGGACGCCAAGGACGACGCGCAGAAGCAGGCATCACTCCTCGCAGCCACGGGCGCCTGGCCCACGCCGCGCCGCATGCAGGATTGGATGCTTTACTGGTACACCATCTGGGCAAAAGAGAGCGGCGACGACGCAACGCTGCGCGCCGCGGAACAGGAGCGCGACCGCCGCCGCCGTGACCAGCCGGCCACCGACAAGGGTTCGGGCGAATTGCCTGCCGCCATCGGCCCCGACCGATGAGTTGGCTGGTTCCCTATGGCGACCTCACCACGGACCAGATGCGGGCCGTGGACGCATCGGCCGACACCCATCGGCTGATCGTCGGCGCACCGGGCTCCGGCAAGACGCTCGCGCTGCTTCATCGCACCGCGAGGCTGCGGGAGCGCTATCATGTGGCCCCAGGCCGCTTTCGGTTGATGGTCTTCACCAACGTGCTCAAGCAATACATCCGCGCCGGCGCCGCCGACCTCGACATCCCGCTTGATGCCATCTGCACCTACGACGCATGGTGCGCCGAGTATTTCGACAAGCAGATTGGCGGCAAGCGGCCCTGGGACGCGGCGAAGAAGATGATGGACTTCCCCCAGATCCGCGAACGCGTCCGCGCCGATGTACTGGCCAAGCGGCCCAGCCTGTATGACTTCGTGGTGGTGGATGAAGGGCAAGACCTGGACTCCGAGGCCTTCGAGGTGCTGTGCACCGTGGCTCGCCACGTCACCGTCGCCGCCGACCGCAAGCAGCAGCTCTATGAGAATGGCGCCTCGGAGGAGGATATCGCCGCGCGCCTGGGCTTGCCGCGGCGGAACATGTCGCTGCTCGCGGCCTTCCGCTGCTCGCCCTACATCGTGCCGCTGGGCGCCGCCTTCATCGCCGACCCCGTGGAGGCGCGGACCTTCCGCGAACAGACGCTGACCGCGCCAGGGAAGCGCGAGACGCCCGTGCTGTTCGTG
Source organism: Roseococcus sp. (assembly GCA_051860645.1). GTDB lineage: Bacteria > Pseudomonadota > Alphaproteobacteria > Acetobacterales > Acetobacteraceae > Roseococcus. Next base: position 8,693 of record JBHYDO010000054.1, on the reverse strand, counting down.
GCGCGCGATTTCGACGAGGAGCGGGCGCGCCTGGGTGAGGTGGCGCGGGAACGGATCATGATGGGTGAGCGGGTCGCAATTCTGCTACCCCTGTCACGCCAAGTGTTTGGCTTCCGCAAAGCCATGATCGAGTTCGGGCTGGAGGCGGAGATTCAGGGCAAGGGCGAGGCGTTGGATTTTTCCAGCCCGGCGCCGAAGCTGCTGACCTACCACAGCGCCAAGGGACTGACCTTCGACACGGTGCTGCTGCCGCGGCTCGTAAACGGCTCCTTCGAGAAGCCGACAGAGGCGCGGATTCTGCGCATGATGTTCGTGGCTGTCACGCGGGCTGCGCGGTGGGTGTATCTGTCCACCGTCGCGGGGCAGGAAGCGGCGTGCCTGTCACGGCTGGAGCCGCTGGTGGCGGCGGGGGACCTGACGCGGCGGCAGCGAGAGGAGAGCGGCGGCGAGGCCCAGGCACCGGGGCCCGCAGTGGGCACGCCAGGCTTAGATGATCTGTTTGGGTGATTGGGAGCCGCGCTGGCCGTCAGCGCGGGACGCCAGCTCGGTTCTGGTTCACGCATCATTGTGCGAACAGCCACAGAAGAAACATCGCTCCGATCACCCACCAGAGCCAACTGCGACCGCCGTCTGCGCGCGCGGGTGGGGGTGGGGTCTGAACCGTCGGAGACGGGCGGTGTGATCGGCCTGGCGTTGTTCGCGGGGGCGGCGCCGCAGCAGTTGTTGGCATCGAAACCGGCACCGAGAACTCTACCTCTACCTCAATCTCGAGGCGCGGCGCCTTGCCGCGGACAGAACTAATGCTAGCGGAGACGACGTGGCCTTCGCGCAACCGCGAAAAGACGTCGGCCGATTGTTCGCGTGGCACATGGCCAAGCATGGCTCCATCGGCGAGGCGGATCTCTACCGCTGTTGCATCATAGGGATTATCGGGCCGAGGCACGAGGCGCAGCCGCGTGCCGTGAAGGAGGCGGCCAGCGGCGTTAGCCGCCTGTGCGTCATAGTAGCGCGTCCCGCGGACGGGAATGAGCAACCGTCCTGCGCTCATGCTTGATTGTCGCCATCGGCGCCGCCTTCCAATGCCATCCAGCACACCAGCCGCACGTCCGTATCGCTGATAGGCGGCAGGGGCACAGGCGGCTCGAAGCGCTCGAGCCCGGTCGCCAGGATCCAGTCCACCAGGCGCAGGCTGCGCGCCGCGGCTGGCCCTGAGCGGTCCCTGAACTGGTCGCGCAGCAGCGCCTCCTCCCGCAGGGGCCAGGGCGCCTCCAGCACGTCGAGCGCTTTGGCTAGCTTGTCACCATCCAGATCATGAGGAGGGTGCGCCCGAATGAACTCTGCCACCTGGCGGTTCAGCCGCCGAACCTGCGGCTGAAGGTTTGCCGGATCCGATAGGCTGTCCCACTCCGAGAGAATGTCGGACAGCGCCAAGTCCCAGAAGGCGAAAACACCGTCGCTCAGCGCCGCCGGCATATGGCGCGGCGTCTCCTCCGTGCAGTCGATCAGGCGGAGGCAGGTGCCACTCTCCCTCTCGATCCCCGTGGCCGCGTCGGGCTGCTGCCACCCGGGCTTCGCCGGCACGAACCGCAGGAAGGTCCGTCGCTCCTCCGCCAACGCGACTTCCGCGCAGAACAGCACGCCCGACCGCTTGCCCTTGCGCATGCCGCTGCCAGCTTGCCCGGGAAGGCCCGTGATCGCCTTTCGGTCGGTTTCCAGTGCGGCTCGGAGGCGCTGGCGATATTCCTCGCCCGTCTGTGCCGCGGCCGCAGTGCCGCCCTGCTCGAACAAGGTGGGATCTTCCGCCGCCAGCTTCTCGATCTCGGCACGCGTCTCGGCGAAGACTTGCTCGCCTGCTTCGCCGCCGTCCACGGGCAGGGTCGAAACGCCAATGCTCTTAGCCGCCTGGGTCAGCTTGCGGAGGATGCGCGCCTCCAGCGCCAGCAGCGCATCGAGGCGGTCTGCCGGGAAGACGGTGCGCAGGAAGATACGCGGATGAGGGCTGCCGATGCGGTCCACACGGCCATGCCGCTGCACCAGCCGCATTGGGTTCCAGGGCAGGTCGTAGTTCAGGATGTGCCGGCACTGCTGAAGGTTCATGCCCTCGGCCAGCACATCGGTCGTGATCAGCAGGTCGTAGAGATCTTCCTGCCCTGCGGGTGGATCGCTCGATTCCGGCGCGAAGCCCCAGACGGCTTGGTTACGGTTCGCCTCTTCGCCCTCCAGCCCGCCTCCCGCGACGGCCACGATGCGCCCACGGAAGCCCTTCAGGCGGTTGTCGGTGGCGATGCGCGCTTCCAGCGCCTGCCGCAGCCAAGCCACGGTATCGGCGAAGTAGGAGAAGACCAGCACCTTGCGATTGCGCTGCTCCTCCGCATCGGTGGTGGCATCGCTCTTCGCCTGGGCAGCAATCTTCGCCAGTTCCTCCACCACCGCGGCGAGCTTGGGATCGGCCTCGTCAGTCACCTCTTCCATGCGAGCGGCGAGGTCTCGCAGGATCTCCCCGTCGCGTTCCACCGCTTCGCGCAATGCCTTCGCGTCGTAGTCAGCGGCATCGTGCACCTGGCCGCTGCTATCAAGCAGGTCCTCGAAGGCCTCCTCGTCGGCCGACAGTTCGCGCAGGAAGGCGGTCGTAATGACCTTCCCTTTGGCCAGCGCCTCCAAGAAAAGGTCGTGCTCGCGCACCATACGGGCGAGGCTGAGCCGAAAGGCATGGGCCGAGGATTCGAAGCGCTTCAGCAGACCGGAGCGCAGCAGGCCTGCCGCGGTCTCGGCCGTTTCCTCGCGATCCTCATCCTCCTCCCGCAAGTAGGCGCTCGGGGCATATCGCGCGAAGCTGAGCACGTTGCCGCCGTTTACCGGATCCAGCGCATGCACCACGGCGTCGAATAGCCCCGGAGCCAGGCCATCCAGGTCATACCGCACCGTGATCGCTACAGCCTTCGGGAAAACAATCGGGCGCATCACGCCATCCGGGCCGCGGATGGTGTCGCCGGCGTAGAACTTCTTCACGAAGCCCCGAGTCCGCTTCACCGTGATAGCGTCGATGATCGGATAGAGGAAATCCGGGCTGAGATTGGCCGGATCCTGCTTTGCCGCCGCCTTGAAGCGCTCCCGGATGCTGATGATGCCGCGCTGCGCCAGGCGGCTGTCCTGGCGAATGAAGAAACGCTGGAGGTGGAACAGGTCCCACAGGCTGTTGTTTACTGGCGTCGCGGTCAACAGCACCACGTCCTTGCGCTGACCGAACAGGAGCCGTCGCAGCGCGGCGGCACGGTAGGGCGAGTCCGGATTACGGTAGTTGTGCGCCTCGTCCACCACGACGAGGGCGTATTCGTCGAGTTCGAAGTTCAGATGATGGCCCGCAGAGTCCGGCCGCAGCAGCGGATCCCGCAGCTGCCGGTCCCGTGCAAGCTGGTCATAGGACACCATCTGCACGAAGCGGCCGATGTTGTGCGCCTCCAGGAACTTCTCCCAATTCGGGCGAAGTGCTGCGGGACAGACCAGCAACGCGCGCTGCCGGTTTTTCGCACAGGCTTCCAAGATGGCGCCGCCGATGAAGGTCTTCCCGAGGCCGACCTCATCCGCGACGATGACGCCACCAAAATCCTTCAGGATGCGCCGCGCGCGCCAGACACCGTGCAACTGGAAAGCGGTCAGCGGGATATCGCCTTGCTCCTCCCGCTCCTGCTCCAGCTCCTCGCCATAAAGCTGCCAGAGGATGCGCATGAAGATCAGCCAGGGCGGAAACTCGGCCTCCGGCTCGTCGAAGATGGCCGCCAGATCGAAGGGCACCGCCTCCTCCCACAGCGCGTCGAACCAGGCTTTGGCCTGAGCGAACAGCACCGGGTCCCAGCGGCCGAGGTTCAGCTCCAGGTTCGTGGTCAGGCCGGCGCGGGTGAGGTTGGAGGAGCCGGCGATGAGGCCGGGCTCCAGCCCATCCAGCAGCGTCGCCTTGGCGTGCAGGAAGGCGCGTTCGTAGCGGCGCGTCTCCAGCGTGCCGGCGCGCAGCATGGCGGCCATGCGGCGCAGATGGCGACGGGCGTCGGCGCTGAAGGGCTGGCGGTCGCGTTCGGCCCGCAGCCCGGCTTCCAGCAGCTTTAGGCCCTCTGCCACCTCACGGCGTTCGAAGGCTGCCTGGGGTGGATCACCTGGCTTGCGGAGGTGGCCGCGGGCGAGGCGCAGCGCCTCCGGCTCCGGCTCGGCGCCGATCAGCAGCCGCACGCGGCCGGCCTGTTCGAGCCGTTCGGCCACCGCGCCGAAGCCGGCAGGGCTCATGAAGGCAGTGGCGATGCTGATCTCGGTCAGCGCCAGCGGGGCTTCCGCCACGCCAGGCGCGGCGGCGGCGGGTGCGTCCGGGATGGCGGCGCGTAGTGCTGCAAGCAGGGTGTTGCCACCCTGGTTGGTGATGAATTCCGGCTTGCTCATGACAGGCTCCGCAGGATGGCGACGGTGCGGTCGCGGCGAGCGTTCCACGCCTGCTGCTGAGCGTCCGTGGACCATTCGTGGAAGGTGTCGAAAATGTGGGTCAGATGCTCGGCGTTCATGCCGTAGAGGCGAGCGACCACTGCGTCCAACTCATCGATCAGTGCCTGCTTCTCCACAGGCATCAGCGGACCGTGCTTCACACCAATGGCCTTTGCCCAAGCTGCAAAGCGATCATCCAGGGAGGCTAGGCGGCCGGCGATCGCGACGACCTTGGCAGCCAAGCCTGCCGAAGGATCCGCGTCTGGAACGCGAAGACAGTCGAACGCCTCCTCGTCGACATGGCCTTCGACGAAGCGCCGCATCCACCAATCGGCAGGGATGCTGCTCATCACTCCGAGTAGGAAGGCTTCATGCGTGACGGGATGCTTCGGATCCGTCCACAGCACCCAAGGGGCTGACTGTGTGAGGACCCTATCCGGTGGGATCAATGCCGCTATCAAGGTGCGGGTATTGGTCCGGTTGGTGATGTCACGATACGCGATCCGCGGATGACGACAGGGATGCGTCTTTGCATCGCTCCGCCACTTGGTGGGCGTGTCAAAATATGGCGTGCCCCGGCGCGACTTGGCACGCTTATCCTGCACCAGCTTGAAGATTGGACCGCCACGGGCCTGGGCATAGTACTGACCCGTGTCTGGCTGCCAAACATCGAAGCTGTCACCCCCATACACTGGCCACAGGTCGGTCTCGGTGCCTGTGTCGTTATAGTAGGCCTTGTATTTTCGGCTGGTCTCAACATCGGCGTACACGCGCCGCACCTTCAGCCGCGGGTGTTCTGAGATCAGCGGAGATGCCATCATTATCTCGATGACGTGGACCGAAGTGGCCGCATCGGCGGTTGGAAGCGTTGGCTGGACGAGGCCAGCGCTGTAGGTTCGCAGCCACCTGCTGCTGCGAGTCGCGAAGTTCTTCAGGTTGCGCGCTTTAAACTGCGCCTCGCGATGATGCTCGGGCCGAAGGATGTAGTCGCAACCATCAGGTCCCTGCTTTCCGAGTTCGACGGCCACCAGCGCGATCAGTTTCCGTCCATCAACGTCGTTGAAGACCCACTCGCCTTTATTCGTCAGCATCTGGACGTCGACGCCGCGGGCACGCTGGTCGAGGTCGTCGCGCACTGGACCGTTGCCCTTGATCTTAAAGGCGTCGCCCGGAAGCACCACGCCGTAGCGGCCGCCCTGCGGTGCCAAAACCTGCGCGAAGCGCGCCATGAATGCTCGGAACAGATCTGGATGGCCGGTGTTCATCCCTGGAAGCGTCCGCATCGCATCGCGAAGCGCCTCGCTCTCCAGCCGCTCCGTTGCTTCGAGCGTGACGAGGTCGGGCCGTGCGTGCTCCAGCTTGCGGATCTGTGCGTCGCGATCCTCGGTCGACTTGATGCCGCGAAGCCCTGGAAAATGGCGCGCCCAGAACTCGTGCTTCTCCACCCGCAGCTTCTCCCACGGCGGATTGCCAATGATTGCGTCAAAGCCGGAGTTCTGGCGCCTGAAAACCTCAGGAAACGCCGCGGGCAGGTGCAGCGGCTTTGCGGCAGCCAGCGCAGCGCTGATTTCCACGTGCTCCGGCGTGTTGCGCAAGTCGAGCGTGATGCCTGCCAAGGCCTGGTCAGCAAGGATTCTGTTGACCCGGACACGGAACTGCGTATGGCCGGAAGCGGCGGCCACCGCGGCATCGAAAAGGGACACTGCCGCAGCCACAGCATCCTTCGCGGCACGATAAGCCTCCCTGGCTTCGGCGACGTCATCGGGAGTGGTGTCTGCATTGCGTCCAAGACGCGCAAGGTGCGCATCTGCAGCGGCAATCATTTCCGCCGGCTCAACCGCCAGCCCGACCCCGGCAAGCGCGGTCAGCTTGGCTTTCGCATCTTCCAGTGTGGCAACACCGACCAGGGCGTTGCCCTCCACAAGCCGATGGTCCAGCAGGCTGAGGGGCAAGCCGGGTACGAAAGTGTGGATCCAGATGGAGAGTCGTGCCAGTTCGACGGCCAGCGGGTTCAGGTCTACGCCGTAGATGCATCGGCGCGCGATTAGTCGGCGCAGCAACTGGCCATCCTCGATCTGCTGGGTGCCCTCCAGCCCCAACTTCTTCAACTCGGTCTCGGCAGCGGTCCGCAGCTTCGCGAGTTCAGCCGTGACGCCAGGCAACTTGCGCTTCGGATCGACAAGGATGGCGGACAAAGCGCGCTCGATCCGGTCGACCGCCGCGACCAGGAAGTGGCCGCTGCCCATGGCGATGTCGGCAACACGGATGTCAAAGAAGGCTTCGGCCGCATCGGTATCGTCTAGCGCCATAAGCCTCTCTGCATGCGCCGCGAGCACAGGCTCGACGGCGGTGTCCAGTTCGTGATCCACAGCGAAGCTGGGTGTGAAGTAGCTGCCGGAGGATTTGCGCGCCCCTGAGCGGTTGTGCAGGTAGATTCCGCCGCGTGGCACAGCGACCGCATCGCGCGCCTTGGCTGGGACATAGACGAGATCCTTGCCCTGCTTCTTCAGCGCTAGGTCGGCATCCGCCACCGCCAGCTCGGATTCCAGGAGCCCTTCGTAGATCGTGCCGAATTCGCGCACCCGCAGGCTGCGGAAATCGACCGGGCCGATGCCATCGGGCCGGGCCAGGTCGCGCTTGTCGTCCAGCAGCAGACCGCGCAGCACCGGCTCGAACACTGTGTCGGGCAGCGAAATGCCGGCGAGTGCGGCGCCCGGCTTGGAGATGACGGGGTCCGTCTCGAACAGGCCGCCGCCATAGGCGGGCACGCCGAGCGCCGCGTCACCCTCGCGCACCGCGTCGAACAGGCGGGTGACTTCCTGCCAGAGGTGCGCGCCGGGCCCAGGCGCGGCAGTGCTCGTCGCCAACTCCTGCGCCTTGGTCTTCAAGGCGCGGCGGCGATAGGCCTCATTTCCCGAAAAGGGCAGCAGGTCGCGGTCCTCGGCATAGGCGATGAACAGCAGGCGAAACAGCACGGTCAGCGCCATGCCGTAAGTCAGGCGAAGGTCCTCGGCCGAGAAGGAATGCAGGCCGCGCGCACGGGCGATGCCGGTGGCTAGTCCGGGGATAACGCGGTCATAAACACGCTCGCGCAGCCGCACCGCCAGGTCGGCGGCAAAGCGTTTGGAGTTGTCCAGCAACTCCTCAAGCGTGCCGCTGGGCTTCAGGGCATCGGCGGAGAAGATCAGCCAGAGCAGCGCGGCCTGGTCCTGGCGCATCAGGCCGGTGCGCAGCTCGATCCAGGTTTCCGTCCGGCCACGCCGGCCCACGCCGACGCCGAGTTCGACGGGGTAGAGCCGCACTCGGTCGCCCTGCACCACGACCACCCAGGGCAGGTTGCGCTGATCCGCCATGGCCAGCGCCCAGGAGACGGGCGAGAGATTCTGGAAGCGCGGTGCCGCACCCTCCGGCGTCTCACCACCGTCGAGCAGCACGGCCACGGCGCGGTCACGCGAGCCGGTGCGCAGCAGGCTGGTGACACCGTCCGCTTTCTCGATGCCGAAGCCGAGCCGGCGGAGCAGGTCCATGCCGACGGCGCCGAGGACGGGCGCCGCACGGGTCTGCGCCGCAGTCCAGTCGGTGCGAAGCCGCGCGCCGCGTGCGAGCTCATGATCCGAGAGCAGGCCTTCATTGCGGATGCCCGGCAGCTCGGTTTCCAAGCTCGGCAGCGCGTCGTGCAGGAAGCGGAGCGCGGCGTTGCGGTCCGGCTCGGCGAGGGCGCGAATGCAAAGGCGTTCGGCCTGCTTCGCCTCAATGCGGCGGATCGGCGGATCCTCGCCTGCGGGGCCACAGACGACGGCAGTGTCACCGCGCAGCGCGATGGCGAGCAGCGGTGCGGCACGGCCACCGAGGCGGTCCTTCCAGACCTGTCGAAGTGTGGTGACCTTGGGCTCCGTTGCGGCGTCGAGCACCAGCACCTCGAGGCCGAGATTGCCCTGGCCGAGATGCAGGCCGCGCAGCGTCAGTCCTTCTGGCAACGTGAGCGTGACGCGGCGCGGGACGTAGTCGTCGAGGAAGTTGGTCATTGCGATGTTCCGATCGTCGGGGCGCGGATGAGACGGATCTGCGCGGCGCCCAGGCAGGGCGCCGCGCGTCACCGCGTCAGGCTGCGACCCGGCCTTCCTTGAGCAGCGCCGTCTCGAACTGGCTGGCCGCGAAGCCGTAGGAGGCCTCGTTCTTGCCGAGCTTCTGCGGATCGAAGCGAGACATCTCCAGCACCAGCTTGTAGT
>JBHYDO010000053.1:0-19506 GCA_051860645.1 Roseococcus sp. | reverse complement strand
GCCGGTACGAGCCGTCATAGCCCAGCCCGGCCAGTTCCGCGTGGAACTGCCGGGCCGTGCGTTTCTGTTTGCGCGGCCGGCGGGCATCCGTCCGCAGCCAGGCTGCCAGTCGCTCGGCGAAGGGATCGAGCTTGCTGGGGCGATCGGGCGTCCTGAAGGCAGGCTCCACTGTCTCGGATCGCAGGTACTTGCGGATGGTGTTCCGCGACAGACCAGTCCGACCGGCGATCGCCCGGATCGACAGGTGCTCCCGGAAATGCCAACGCCGGATAACGCTCAATAAGGCCATGTCCAACACTCCCGCTGCCCCCGCCCAAAGGGCCGAGGCTAGCGTCCGAACATGGGTCAATTCTCAGCGGCAACTTCACCCCAAACCGGGTCACTTCTCAGTGGCATTCAACACCGCGTCCTCCTCCAGCGCCCGGGCCTGCCGATGCTGCGCCAATGCCGCCCGATCCTGCTCCATCGCCAGCCGCTCACGCGCCGTCAAAGCATCCAGCCGGTTCAGGATCTGGTCCATGTGCAGCATCAGCGTCCGCCGCTCCTCCGGCGGGACATCCGGCATGACCTCCAGCAGCGAGCGCGTGAACAACTGCCCCGCCAGGCTTGTGTCATCGTCGCGCCACCGCCGGACGATCTCATCCGCGGTGGGCGAGGCGTCGAGCGCCTCCTTCAGCAGGCGGCGCACCAGCACCATCGCGCGCTCGGCATCGAGGGAGAGGTCATTGGTCATCTGTTGAAACGCCTGCTCCGTCGCCAGCCAAGCCAGGCGCCCCTTGCGGGCGGCCTCCCGCGGGCATGCCGTTCGCAGGGTGCGCGTCAATTCCCGCACGCCTAGCCGCGCTGTCAACGACTTCGGGACACAGCGGCGAAACCACCACGTGGTTCCCCGGATCCGCAGACATTCGCCAACCATGACCACCCCTGTGGACCAGCGTTCTGGACCAGGGCGCTGGACCAAGGTCCGCAACCCCGACAAGGTCGGCTCTAACACACTGAAAATACTGAGTTTGGTTGGGGTGCTAGGATTCGAACCTAGGAATGGCGGTACCAAAAACCGCTGCCTTACCGCTTGGCTACACCCCACCAAGCGCCCCGCGTGTAGCCAGCCTCAGGCCCTTCCGTAAAGCCCCCCGCCCGCGCACCACCAGGCCGTGGGCAACAGGCCCGCGGCCGCCCGGGCCTCGCCGGGCGTCGCGAACAGCGCAAGGCAGGTGGCGCCGGAGCCGCTCATGCGCGCCAGCAGCGCTCCGGGCAAGCGTCCCAGCGCCGCCAGCACCTCGCCCACCTCGGGGCAGAGGGCGCGCGCGGGCGCTTCCAGGTCATTGGACAGGCGGCCCAGGTCGCGGGCCAGGCTGGCGGCGTCGGCCCAGCCCTCGGGAAGGCGCGCAGGCTCCGAAAAGCCTGGCCTGCGCGCGCGAAACACCGCCGGCGTGGCCAGCGGCACGCCGGGGTTCACCAGCAGCAGCCCGCATTCGGGCAGGTGCGGACCGGCCGAGACCAACTCCCCCACCCCCTGCATCCGGGCGGGGGTGGAGGCCACGCAGACCGGCACGTCGGCGCCGAGCGGCGCGGCCAGCGCGCGCAGCGCGGCGTGGTCGAGGCCCGTGCCCCACATCCGGTTCAGCAGCCGCAGCGCGGCCGCCGCATCGGCCGAGCCCGAAGCCACCGGGAGGTGCTTGTGCAGCACCAGCGCCGCCCGCGGGGCCACACCCGCGGCGGCCGCCAGCGCCCGCGCCGCGCGCAGCACCAGGTTGTCAGGCTCAGCGCCCAGGGCCGCGCCGAACGGGCCGTCCAGGGCGAGGCTGAGGCCGTCCGCCGGCTGCGCCGTCAGGATGTCGGCGGCGGGGCCGAACACGGCCAGACTGTCGAGCAGGTGGTAGCCATCCGCGCGGCGGCCCGTCACATGCAGGAACAGGTTCACCTTCGCCGGCGCGGCCTCCTCCAGCGGCATCGGGCTCAGCGGCTGGCGGCGCGGGGCAGGGCGGGCATGGGCAGCCCCTGGGCGAGCTTGGTGGCGATGCGCGCGGCGTCGACCGGCCCCGGCTGCATGGCCAACGCACGGCTCCATTGGAAGCGCGCCTCGTTCTGCCGCCCGGCCATCCAGTAGGCGTCGCCCAGGTGGTCGTTGATGGTGGCGTTGCGCGGGTCGAGTTCGACCGCGCGCTCCAGCCAAAGGATGGCGCCCGGGTAGTCGCCCATGCGGAACATCACCCAGCCCAGGCTGTCCACGATGTTGCCGTCCTCGGGGCGCAGGGCGAGCGCGCGCTCGAGCATCTCACGCGCGCGGTCGAGGTTCACGCCCTTGTCCGCCCAGCTGAAGCCAAGATAATTCAACACATAGGGCTGCTCGGGCGAGAGGGCGAGGGCGCGCAGCAGGTCCTGCTCGGCGCCCGGCCAGTCGCCGGCGCGCTCACGCGAGATGCCGCGGGCGTAGAACAGCGGCCAGTCCTGTTCCTGCACCGCAGGCAGCTTGGTCAGTGCCGCGTCATAGGCGCGTACCGCCTCGGCGAAGCGGCCGCGCCGGCGCAGGATGTCGCCCAGGTGCAGCAGTGGCTGCGCCTGGCCCGGCGTGGCGGCCGAGAGGTCGGCCAGCATTTGCTCGGCTTCCGGCATGCGGTCCAGCCGGTCCAGCAGCGTGGCGCGGCGCAGCTGGGCGGGGCCGTAGAGTGGGTCATCAGCGGCGATGCGGCCGAGTGCCGCCAGCGCCGCCTCGTTCTGTCCCGCCTCGGCCAGCGTGTCGGCCAGCAGCATCAGCGCGGGCGCGAAGCTGGGCCGGAGCCGCAGCGCAAGCCGCGCCAGGGTGCCGGACAGCTCCTCCAGCCCGTGGCCGCGCAGGGCAGCGCCCAACGCCACATAGGCCTCCGCCACCCCGTCGGCCGGGCCGGCGATGGCGCGCGTGCCCAGCGCGCTGGCCCGCGCGTTGCCCTGGGCTGCCAGCGCCATTTCGTCCTGCGAGCCGGCGAGGCGGTCGAGCAGGCGTTGCGCCTCCGTGCTGCGCCCGGCCCGGTGGAGGATGCCGGCCGCCAGCAGGCTCAGCCGCATGGTCGGGTCGGGCTGGTCGAGCATGGCGATGCGCAGGAAGCGCTCGGCCTCGCGCGGGCGGTTGGCGATGTCGGCGATCAGCGCGGCGTGCAGCGCGTTCAGCGCGCGCAGCCTGCCGGCATCCGCCAGCGGCCGCAGCAAAGCCAGCGCCGCATCCACCTGGCCGCGCCCGGCCAGCGACCATGCGATCAGCACCGGTTGCAGGCTTTGCACGGCACCGGGGCGGGACAGGGCGCGGGCCCGGGCCTCGGCGCGGTCCCAGCGCGCGCCCACGACATCGGAGCCGAACAGGACGAGTTGGGCGGAAAGATTGTCCGGCAGGCGGCGCGCCAGCCGGAGCGCCTCCGGCCTTCCGTCCATCAGCGCGGCGCGAAAGGCCAGCTGCAGCACCTCGCGCTGCTCCGGGTCCGCCCGGAGGGCCAGCAGCAGGGCGTCGGCCGCGACGCCGTCATCCTGTTCCTCGACGGCGAAGCGGCCCACCAGGAATCGGCCGAACGGGCTGGCCTCGGAGGGTGTCGCGGTGCCGGTGGCGGTGGTCCTGTGGCTGCTGTCCACCACCCTGCCGGACACCCCGCCGCAGCCCGCCAGGAACGCGGAAGCCAGCAGGGTGGCGGCCATGAGCACGCGCCGCAGCGGCGCGGGCTGCGCCGGCCGATGCCTGGAGACGAAGGGGAGACGGCGGGATGCCATGCAACGCAATGTAGCAGCGCGGCATGGTGTTGCGCCATGCTCGCAGCATGGGAATTCCACCGAAAGGCCACACTGTGGCGGCTATGCATCAGTCAGCCGGGCGACGTGCTCACCCGGCGTTGGGGAGGCGCAGCAGCGGTGCGGCCATACCGATCCGCAGGCGCTGGCCATAGCCCTCGAAGCGGTCGCGCACCGCCTCCATTTCGGCGGGAGTGAGCGTAACCGGCTCGATGCGCGCGGCCAGCATGTCCAGGTATTGTCCGCCCAGGTTCTCCACCTCCCGCGCCAGGGTCGCGGCGGCGCGGATGTCGGCACCGATGGCCACCACGCCGTGATTGGCCAGCAGGCAGGCGCGGCGGCCCGCCAACGCCTCGACCGCCGCCTCGGCGAGTTCCTGCGTGCCGAAGGTGGCGTAGCGGGCGCAGCGGATGTCGTCGCCCCCGGCCAGGGCGATCATGTAGTGGAAGGGCGGGATGTCGCGCCGGGCGCAGGCGAGTGCTGTGGCGCGCGGGCTGTGGGTGTGCACCACGGCCATCGCGTCCGGCCGCGCGGCATAGATGGCCTGGTGCAGCCGCCACTCGGAGGAGGGCTTGCGCCGCCCGCCCAGCACACCCCCCGCATGATCGAGCTTCACCAGGTCACCCTCGGTCAGCGCCTCATAGGCGAGGCCGGAGGGGGTGATGGTGAAGCCCTTCGCGGTGCGCAAGGAGAGGTTGCCGGACTTGCTCGGCATGTAGCCCAGCCGGTCCAGCGCCTGCGCGGCCTCGATGATGTTCATGCGCCCGTCTCCCGGCCCGCGCGCGTGGCCGCGATCGAGCGCGCATGCGCCACCGTGCTGCGCTGGAAGCGCACCAGCAGCGCGGCCCAGATCACCAGGAGAAGCAGCGCCCAGAGGAAGCCGTGGTGGCGCAGCACCAGCGTCGCCGCCACGATCCAGCCCAGCGACAGCACCATGCCCTGGCGCAGCAGCGAGATCAGCGGCATCACAATCTCCCGCGACTAGCCGACGAAAACGCGCGTGACACCCGCGATGGCCAGGACCGCAAGGATGAAACCGATCAGTTGCAGAGTCGTGGGGAGTTGCGAGACGCGGCCATCCATGCGTGCCAACGCCTTTGCTTGCTCGGTCTGCTCCTTGCGAATGTCGTCTGCGGCTTTTTCGATCCGCGTGAGCGTCGCCGACAATGCGGTCAGGTTTTCCTCAAGCTTGGCGACACGTGCTTCCATACGTGGATCATATGGGCCGTCGCCGCCGGAAGTGGAGTTCGAATCGCCTGCTGTGGGCACTCCATTCGAGAATGGAACAACGTTGGAACGACCTCCACTCATGCTTCCGCTCCAGGCCCATCCACTATGCTGCGGTCGAAGATCCGAACGTACCCGCAATTCTGGCAGACAAGTACATATACAGGAAGTGCAGCTCGAACAGGCCCACCCCAAGGCTCCTTTAGGACAAAAGGAACGATGGCCGTCAAACTATTTGCTTCGTCCAGTACGACCTCCTTTGAGGTACAGGCTGGGCAGTGCCACTGAACACCGCGGGCAGAAAGCGCAGACCGCACGGCTTCTTCCTTGGCTGCATCGGGGGGTAAAGGCTCTCCAAAGCCGCTCACCTTCTCACATCCCCCCCGGATAGTTCGGCCCGCCGCCGCCTTCGGGCGTGCGCCAATCGATGTTCTGCGTGGGGTCCTTGATGTCGCAGGTCTTGCAGTGCACGCAGTTCTGCGCGTTGATCACCAGCGCGGGCTTGCCCTCCTCCACGCCCACCGCCTCATAGACGCCGGCGGGGCAGTAGCGGCTTTCGGGGCTCGCGAACTTCTCCCAGTTCTCGCCCAGCCACTTGGACGGGTCCTTCAGCACCAGGTGGGCGGGCTGGTTTTCCTCATGGTTGGTGTTCGACAGGAACACCGAGGAGAGGCGGTCGAAGGTCAGCACGCCATCGGGCTTGGGGTAGGCGATGCGCGGGGCGTCGGCGGCCTTCTTCAGGCTCTCGTGGTCGGCGTGGTGGGCCATCGTCCAGGGCGCCTTGCCGCGGAAGACGTAGGTGTCCAGCGCCGCATTCGCCATGCCGCCCCAGAAGCCGAACTTGGCGAAGCCGTTGCGGATGTTGCGCACGCCCTTCAGCTCCGCCCAGAGCCAGGACTGTTCGAGCTGCGCCGGGTAGTCGGCCAGCACCGGGGGCCGCTCGCCCGCCAGGGCCACCGCCAACGCCTCGGCCGCCAACATCCCGGACTTCATGGCGGTGTGCGTGCCCTTGATCTTGGGCACGTTGAGGAAGCCCGCCGCGTCGCCGATCAGCGCGCCGCCCGGGAACACGAGCTTGGGGATGGACTGGAAGCCGCCCTCATTCAGCGCGCGCGCGCCGTAGGAGATGCGCTTGCCGCCCTCCAGCATCCGGCGGACCTCGGGGTGGGTCTTGAAGCGCTGGAACTCGTCGAAGGGCGAGAGCCAGGGGTTGGGATAGTCCAGCCCCACCACGAAGCCGATCGAGACCAAGTTCTCACCCAGCATGTAGAGCCAGGAGCCGCCATAGGTGTCGGACTTCAGCGGCCAGCCGGTGCTGTGCCAGATGAGGCCGGGCTTGTGGTTCTCCTTCGGGATCTCCCAGAGCTCCTTCATGCCCAGCGCGTAGGTCTGCGGGGCGCATTCGGCGCGGAGGCCATAGGTCTCGAACAGGCGCTTGGTCAGGCTGCCGCGGCAGCCCTCGGCGAACAGCGTGTAGGTCGCGCGCAGCTCCATCCCCGGCTGGTAGTCCGGGCCCTTCTCGCCGCTCTTCGCGATGCCCATGACGCCGGCGACGACGCCGCGCACCCGTCCATCCTCGATGATGGTCTCGGAGGCCGCGAAGCCCGGGTAGATCTCGACGCCCAGCGCCTCGGCCTTCGCCCCCAGCCAGCGCGCGACATTGCCCAGGCTGACGATGTAGTTGCCTTCGTTATGCATCTGCGGCGGCGTGGGCAGCTTGAAGGCGCGCGTCTCGGTCAGGAGCATGAAGCGGTCCTCGCCGGCGGGCGTCGCCAGCGCCGGCGGGTCCTCGCGCCAGTCGGGGATCAGCTCATCCAGCGCCCGGGGCTCGAGCACGGCGCCCGAGAGAATGTGCGCGCCGACCTCGCCGCCCTTCTCCACGATGCAGACGGAGGCCTCGGGCGAAAGCTGCTTGAGCCGGATCGCGGCGGCGAGGCCGGCCGGCCCCGCGCCCACGATCAGGACGTCGAACTCCATGCTTTCGCGCTGCTCATCCATCGTCCGCATCTCCTCCGAAAAAGGCCCTGGTCCCGCGGCCCCCACGCGGCCCCGTTTGGGCACAACGCCCGATGGGAGCTACCGATACCAACTGCCGCAAAACCCGCGGGACTGGTAGCGCGGGCGATGATTTCGCGGAAGCCGCAGGGCAGGGTAGAAGTGGCGGATGGAGGCGGAACGGCAAGCCCTGGTCGCAGCACTCGCCTGGCAGGTCGCCATGGGGGCGGATGAGGCCATCATGCCCGCGCCACCGCCCCGCCTGGCCCCGCGGTCCGCCGTGCCGCCCCCGCCTGCGCCCTTGCCGCGCGCGGAGGCGGCACCGGCCATCGCCCGCCCTGCGCCCGCGCCGGCCCGGCCGCCCGCGCCGGCCCAGGAGGAAGCGGCCGCCCTCGCAGCCGGCGCCGACAGCCTGGACGCCCTGCGCGAGGCGATGTCGCGCTTCAACGGCAGCCCGCTGCGGGAAACGGCGACCCACATGGTCTTCGCCGATGGCGTGCCCGGCGCGCCCGTCATGGTGATCGGCGAGGCGCCGGGCGCCGAGGAAGACCGCCTGGGCCGCCCCTTCGTCGGCGCCTCCGGGCAATTGCTGGACCGCATGTTCGCATCCATCGGGATGGGGCGGGGCGAGAACCTCTACATCATCAACATCCTGCCCTTCCGCCCGCCCGGCAACCGCACGCCCACGGATGCGGAACTCAATCTTTTCCTGCCCTTCGTGCTTCGGCACGTGGCATTGGCGCGGCCCCGCTTCCTGGTGCTGGCCGGCGGCGTCGCGGCCAAGGGGCTGCTGCGTCAGCGCGAGGGCATCACCCGTCTGCGGGGTCGGTGGCATCAAGTATCGTTATTTGCGGGACAAGTCATTCCTGCGCTTCCGACACTACATCCGGCCTATCTGTTGCGGAACCCGGTCGCAAAGCGTGACGCCTGGGCCGATCTCATCCTTTTGCGCCGTAGCATAGAAGATGGCAGGAATGTGGCTGGTGGTGAGACGACATCTTAACTTTGCAGCAGTCATGAGTTGAATCGGCGCGCGTTAAGTTTTTCTTGAGGTTTTTCGCTTGCCAAGGCGAAGGACTGGTTGCTAACCCTGTCGGGCCATGAGCGCGCTGAGCCCTCTGGCCCGCTGTGCCATGGCTGCCTCGGCCGTCCTGGCGATGCTCGCGACCGCGGCCTCCGGGGCGCACGCGCAACGGGCCGCCCAAACCGCCTCGGCCCCCTTGGTGCGAGCCACCACGGGTGCGTCGGTTGGCCTTCCGCAACCCCTTGCCACCGCCGACGCCGCGAGGCTGCGCCGCGCCTTCCAGGCCCAGGCCCGCGGCGACACCGCCACCGCCGAGCGCGAAGCCGAGCGCGTGGCCGATCATCGGTTGCATGGCCATCTGCTTGCCAAGCGCCTGCTGCGCCCGGGCGCCGCGCCACGTGCGAGCGCCCTGCACGCCTGGCTGCTCGAACACGCCGACCTTCCGGACGCGCCGGCCATCCATGCGGCCCTGCTGCGCCGGCTCCCGCGCGGCGTTCCGACACCGCCCGAACCGACCGGCGCGGGCGAGAATGCCGCCCCCGCCGTCATTCCCGAGGACCAGCGGCCCAGCGCCGCCCTCGTGCGCCGACCGTCGCTGGACCGCACGGTGCAGGCCCGCTTGTCCGAGGGCCGGCCCGACCTCGCGCTGCGTGCCGTCACCGCGGCCGAGGGCCTGCCCCGCGCCTATGCGGCACAGCTTCGCGCGGAAATCGCCCAGGTCGTCTTCCGCCGGGGTGAGCACGCCGAGGCGCGCCGCCTGTCGGAGGAAGCGCTCGGGCTGGATGCGCCCAACCCCGCCGCCGCCCACCAGGCCGGCCTCTCCGCCTGGGCCGCGCAGGACTATGCGGCCGCCTTCGCCTATTTCGAGCGCGCCGCGCGGTCCGAGCGCGCCGCTTCCGCGCTGCGCGCCTCTGCCGCCTACTGGGCGGCCCGCGCCGCCGTCCGCGCCCGCCGCCCGGCCCAATACGCGCCCTGGATGCTGCTGGCCGCGCAGGAGACGCGCACCTTCCACGGCATGATCGCCCGTCGCGCCCTCGGCCTGCCCCCCGCCCTGATCTGGCAGCGCGACGCCGATGACCCGGGCCAGACTGCCCTGCTCGCGGCCGGCCTGGCCGAGACCGCCGGCGGCTGGCGTGCGCTCGCCCTCCTCCAGATCGGCCAGCGCGACCGCGCCGAGGCGGAACTCCGCCTGCTGCACCGTCGCGCGCGCAACAACCCGCGCATGCTGCAAGGCATCCTCGCCGTAACCCAGCGCGCCGGCTTCACGGAACTGGCGGCGAGCGCGGCCGAGGACCTGCCCAGCGAGGGCCGCCTGGCGCGCGACGCGGCCCGCTACCCGCTGCCCACGCTGATGCCCCCTTCGGGCTTCCGGCTGGACCCAGCGCTGCTCTATGCGCTGGCCCTGCAGGAGAGCCGGTTCAACCCCAACGCGGTCTCCCCCGCGGGCGCGCGAGGGCTGTTGCAGATCCTGCCGTCGACGGCCAGCTATGTGGCGGGTGACCCCTCGCTGCGTCGCGGCGCGGGGATGCGCCGCCTGCACGACCCGGCCTTCTCGCTGGAGATCGGCCAGCGCTACCTGCACTACCTGGCAAGCCAGAGCAGCGTGCGCGGCGACCTGATCCGGCTGCTGGCCGCCTACAACGCCGGGCCGGGCAACCTCTCGCGCTGGCTGGGCAGCATCGGCCATGCCGATGACCCGATGCTGTTCATCGAGAGCATCCCCGTGGCCGAGACGCGTGCCTTCGTCCGCCGCGTGCTGACCTATTCCTGGATCTATGCGAGCCGGCTCGACCTGCCGACGCCCTCGCTCGACGCGCTGGCAGCCGGCGAATTTCCGCGCTTCGCCGGTGCCGAGGAGGTCACCGCCATGTTGCGCGAGCGCCCGCGCCTCGCCAACTAGAGCCCATGCCCATTGATCCCAGCCGCGCCTTCGTGCCGGTGAACATCGCCATCCTGACCGTCTCCGACACGCGGGACCTCGCCACCGACCGCTCGGGTGACACGCTCGCCGCGCGCATCACCGAGGCGGGCCATCGCCTGGTGGACCGCGCCATCCTGCGCGACGAGGCGGACCTGATCGCGGACAAGCTGCGCGCCTGGGTGGCCGATCCGGATGTGGACTGTGTGATCACCACGGGCGGCACCGGCATCACCGGGCGCGACGTGACGCCGGAGGCCTTTTCGCGCGTGCTGGAGAAGGAAATCACCGGCTTCGGCGAATTGTTCCGGATGCTGAGCTACCAGAAGATCGGCACCTCCACGATGCAGTCACGCGCCATCGGCGGCGTGGCGGGCGGCACCTATCTGTTTGCCCTGCCGGGCAGCACCGGCGCCTGCAAGGATGCCTGGGACGATATCCTGGTGTGGCAGCTCGACGCGCGGCACCGGCCTTGCAACCTGGTGGAGCTGATGCCGCGCCTGCAGGAGCATGTGAAGCCGCCCGGCTGAGTTGGCCGGGCGGCCCGAACCGGCCCGAAGCATGTTCGAGCCAGCCGGAGGCGCCCGGCGACCCGGAAAATGCGCCGCGGCAGACAGCTCCACCTGTTTCGCTGCGACGTTCGCGGCCGAACGCGTCTGGAACATGATCCGCAAACACGGACCATGCTCTACCCCTCGAAGGCCGCGCCCAGCTCGGTCAGCACCTTGCGCTCGACGGCGGAGACGCGGTTGCCCAGGCCCAGGAACCCGCCCGCCGCATCGGCCACGGACTCGGCCTGGCCGAGCACCGCATCGCGCAGGGCATGCCGCTGCGCCGGGGCCATCCCGACGGTGAGCGCCGCCGTGTAGGCCTTCCACGCGGCCAGCAGATCACCCCCTGGGGGCTGCGCCAGCCACTGTTCCAGCAGCCCGTGCCCGACATCGCCCGCTTTCAGCCCGGCCTTGTGCGCACCTGAGAGCACCGCGCTGCGCTCCTCCGAGGAGAGGGTGCCATCGGCCCAGGCCACCAGCACCAGGGGCGCCAGGGCGAAGGCGGCGAGCGTCTGGGCGCCGATGCCCAGCTCGATCAGCCGGTCCAGCACCGCGTCATCGGTGATGCCGGACGCCGCGGCAAGCGCGCCGCGGGCGGTCTGCTGCTGCTCTGTCTCGCGCAGCTGACGCAGCAGGGCCTCGTTCTGGCGGGCGAAGAAGGCCTCTTCCAGGGCTGCGCGCCGATCTTCGAAAATACGTTCCGACATGCCATCCTCACGCTGCATGCGACCGCGCCCTCGATGGGCGCGGAGCGCTTCGGCGCGAACATGCCAGATTGCGGCGCGGGTTTACACCACCCCCGACCAATCGGCCGGCGCGAAACGGTAGCCCTGGCCGTCCCGCACCATGAAGCCATTGGCAGGGAAAGGAAAATGATAGCCCGTGACACGAATCCGGTCGGCCGAGACGCGGTCCATCACGCGCCGGCGAGAGGCGGTGGCGGCGGCACCGTCCATGTCGAAGACGATCGCCCAGTCAGGCCGGCGCGCATTCACCTCGGGCCGGTTGGTCAGGTCGGCCAGGAACATCATCTGATCGGCGCCATCGGCCACGTGGTAGACGGTGTGCCCGGGCGTGTGGCCGTGCGCCGCCACGGCGCGGATGCCGGGCAGCACCTCCGCCCCATCGGCCACCTGGCGGATCTTGGCGCGATAGGGGGCGAAGCGACGGGCGGTGTTGGCAAAGGTGGGGCGCTGGCCCTCGGGCGCGCGCGAAGCATTGCCCTCGTCGGTCCAGAAGGCCCATTCGGCAGCGGGCACCACGATCTCGGCGTTGGGGAACACCACCTCGTTCTGCGCGGTGGTCAGGCCGGTGATGTGGTCGCCGTGGAAGTGGCTGACCACGACGGCCGTGACGCGGGCCGGGTCGAGGCCGGCGGCGCGCATGTTGGCGCCCATCTGCCCGGCGGTTGGGGCCATCTGCCCGCCCGTGCCCGAATCGAACACGATCAGCCCGCGTGGCGTCTCCACGAAGGTGATGGTGAAGGGCACGGTCAGCGTGTCCGGCGGCATGCCCTGCTCGGCCAGCAGCGCCTGGACCTCGCTGGTGGGCACGTTGCGCACGAAGCCCTCGATAGGGCGGCGGAAGTGGCCGTCATGCACGGTGGTGACGGTGAAGCCACCGACCTTGAACCGGTAGAAGCCGGGCGCCTGCCCCGCGGGAGTGGAGGCGGGGGCCTGGGCAGCCGCCGGCAGGGCGAGTGCGGTGGCCACCGCGGCCGAACCTGCGAAGAGCGTGCGTCGTTCTGGGCGCATGGGGCGCGTTTCCCTGTCATTCCTGGAGCCTTACGATATGGGCAGGCCGGCCTGCGCGCACAGGGGGGTTGGGGCGGGGCTTGCTGTGCCGGCGCCTGCGATTTGCCGCCTGGACGCAGGATGAAGCGATGGCAATATGTGCGGCGGATGACCCGCCTCCGGCCCCTGGTTGACCTCTCGATCCGCCGCGCCTGCGGCTTCGCGGCGCTGGGCATCGGACTCATCGTCAGCGCGCTGCTGTTCGACCCGGTGCTGGCCTTCCGGGTCGGTGGCGCGGCCTCCGCCCTGGTGGTGGTGGCGCTGCTGCTGGCCGCCTGGCGCGCGCCGCACAAGGACATCCGCGACACCGAGATCTATGGCCTGTTGCGCAGCGCCCAGCCGCCGCTGCGGCATTTGTCGGAGCCGGGCACCAAGGCACAGATCGCCGCGGTGCTGCGCGCCCGCCTGCTGTGGCACGCCGAGCGGGCGATGGTGGTGCCGCTGGTGTTCTGGGGGCTGGCGCTCGGGCTTTGGGTGCTGGGCTGAACGCTGCACTCAGGCGGCGGCCAGCAGCGCGGGCAGCAGGGCGGCGTCGGGGTCCTCCGCGGCCAGCGGGTCGCGCGGCAGCACGCGGTGGCGCAGCACCATGCCGGCCAGAGCGGCGCGGTTCGGGTCCTGAGTCTGCACGGCCTCCCAGTTCATCGCGGCCGCGCTGGTCAGATGGTAGAGCGCGGCGGCGGCGGCACGGGCCAGCGCCTCGTCGTTGCCCGCGCGCTCGGCGAGCGCCCGCGCCCGCGCCCAGGCCTCGGCGGCACCTTCGAGTGGCGCCACGGCGAGCAGCCCCTGCACATGGACGGTCAGCGCCTCGAGCGCGCCCTCGCGCTTGCCGGCCCGCAGCACGTCGAGCGCGACGATGTTGCTCGTCCCCTCCCAGATGCTGCCCAGATGGGCGTCGCGCAGCAGCTTGGCCTCGGGCCATCCCTCAATGTAGCCGCAGCCGCCGCGCACCTCCATGGCATCGCCCGTGACCGTGCGGGCGTCGCGGCAGGCGCGGTATTTCAGCAGGGGGGTCAGGATGCGCAGAAGCGGGCGTGCCGCCTCCTCGCCGGCATCGCTGCGGCGCAGCGCCTCGGCGGTTTGGAAGACCATGCTGCGAGCCTGCTCGCCGCGCATCAGCATCTTGGCCAGTTGCCGGCGCATCAGCGGCATCTCGACCAGCCGCCGCCCGAAGGCCTGGCGGTGGCGCGCCACATGCAGCGCCTCCATCACCGCGCGGCGCATCATGCCGGCCGCGCGCACGCCGTTGGACAGGCGGGAATTGTTCACCATGTCGGCCATCTGCTTGAAGCCGGCCTCCGGGTCGCCGATGAGCCAGGCGCGGGCACCCTCCATCCGCACCTCGCCGCTGGCCATGCTGCGCGTGCCGAGCTTGTCCTTCAGCCGCACGATGCGGAAGCTGTTGGGCGTGCCGTCGGGCAGGGTGCGCGGCAGCAGGAAAAGCCCCACGCCGCGCAGCCCGGTCGGCCCGCCCTCGATGCGCGCGAGCACCAGCGCCAGTTCCGCGTCGGGGTTGGAGCAGAACCACTTGTCGCCATGCAGCGCGTGGGTGCCGTCATTGCGCGGCGTGGCGGTGACGGCGGTGTTGGCGATGTCGCTGCCCGCGCCCTGCTCGGTCATGAACATCGCCCCCTGGTGCAGCGCGTCCATGTCCTGGCTGGTCAGCAGCGGCAGGTAGCGCTCCACCAGCTCCGGCTGGCCGTAGCGGCGCAGGGTGCGGGCCAGGCTGTCGGTCATGGAGAGCGGGCAGAGCAGGCCGAACTCCGCCTGGGCGAAGAGGAAGGTCAGCGCGTATTTCGCGGCCGGCGGCAGGGGGGTGGGCCAGCCGAAGACGCCTGGCCGGTGGCTCATTGCCGCCAGGCCGAATTCGCCGAAGGCCAGGCGCTCCATCTCGCGGTAGGCGGGGTGGTATTCGATGTGCTGCGCGTCCTCGCCGCGGCGGCTGCGGTGGTGCAGCTCGGGCGGGTTGCGGTCGGCGGTGGCGGAGAGCGCGTCCAGCGCGCCGCCGGCCAGGGCGCCGAGCTGGTCCAGCCGTGGCTCCAGCACCGCGCGCAGTTCGGCCGGGAGATACAGCGGCAGGAGCCGGGCGAAGGCGGGGTCCGCGCGGTAGAGGTTGGTGCCGGCCGCGTCGGGCACCGCCTCGGGCCCGATGGGCGCGCGGCCGATGGGGGTGATGTGCATGGGGCGCCCTCCGGGTTTCTTGCCCCGGAGTTTGCGCCCTATGCCGCCTTGCCGCCAACCCCGCGCTCAGCGGGGCGCCACCGCCATGGCCGGTGCGGCGCCGGGGCGGGGCCGCCGGTCCAGCCGCCGCGCGAAGGTGAGCAGCACCAGGATGCCGGTGATGAGCACCAGGGGCTCCAGCCAGGGCTGCGCCTGCGGCATCTCAGCGAGCGCCAGGCTGCCGAGGTAGGAGAGGAAGATGCCGAGGCTGAACACCGGCAGGCTCTGCCGGCCGATGGCGCCCAGCGCCTGCCCCACGCGCCCGCGCGCCCAGCCGACGCCGCTCGGCACCCGCACCGCCCCCACCCCTGCGAGGGCCAGCGCGTGCAGCAGCCGCAGCGGCGCCAGCTGCTCCTTGCCGGTGAGCCAGACGGGCATGGTGTCGGTCAGCCGCATCCACAGCCCGAGGGCGATCATGGCGATGGCGCCGACCAGCAACGCCGGGTGGAAGGCCACGGCGCGGCCATGCTGCAGCGCCTGCCGCCCGAACCAGGCGCCGAGCAGGAACAGCGCCACCCAGGCGGGCGGGCTGAAGGCCAGCGTGGTGCCGCCGAGCCCCGGGAAGTCGGCGGGCAGGAACTGCGAGGCCAGGTAGAGCGCGGCCGGCAGCCACAGCGCCCCCGCGCCGAAGCGCGCCGCCAGCCAGGAGAAGACCGGCAGCACCGCCATGGCCATGAGGAAGCTCGGCAGGATACCCATGAAGGGGGGCTGGTAGAGCAGCACGGCGCCGCCCAGCAGCGCCTCCCAGGGCATCTTCATGGCGTAGGGCCAGACCTCGACGTCGAAGCGGGTGGAGGCCAGCGCGACCATCAGCCCGAAGGCGATGAAGACCAGCATGTGCATGCGCCAGAGCCGCGCCATGCGCACGGCAAGGTCCCGGCAGGCCTGGGCGAAGCCCTGTCGCGCCTGCTTCCAGAGGAACACCGAGCCCAGCCCGAAGCCCGAGAGGAAGATGAACTGCTCGGAACTGTCGGACAGGCCCCAGGCCGGGTGGATCATCCAGGCCGCCACGAAGCTGCCGGTGACGTGTGAGACGAAGATGGTCACCTGCAGCCAGCCGCGGATGGCGTCCAGCCGCGCGTCGCGCGCCGGGGGCGTCATGCCGCCACACCGCGCGGGGCGAGGCGGGGGAGGTCCGCGCGATGCGCCCAGACCAGGAAACCCCCCATGGCGAAGGTGAGCAGCGCCTCTTTGAATAGCACCGCGCCGTCATCGTAGGGGTCGATGCCGATGGGGCCGACCACATGCAGGAAGATGGCGCCGCCCATCAGCCCCACGGTCAGCAGCCCGCCCAGCAGGCGGGTGGGCGTGTTCAGCACGAGCGCCACCGCCAGGATTTCCAGCAGCACCACGCCCCAGCGCAGCTGCGGCTCCAGCGCTGGCATGCCGATCCAGTTGGCCAGCGGCAGGAAGACGCCCTGGATGGAGCCCTCCGCCCCGTTCAGCTTGAACTGGGAGTAGTAGAGGAACTCCCAGGCGATCCATCCGGCGGCGAGCCAGGAGAGGGTCCAGAACAGGCGGCTGCGTTCCATGGCGAGGTGTCCTTGTCGCGCCCGTCTTGGCCGGGCTGACTGGTTTTCGCCGGGGTCGCGTGCAAGGTTACCGCGCTGATGTGCTTTTCCGCTTCCACACGCGCATGAGCGCCACCGGCGGGGCCGCGGGCCTGGGCGTGGCGCTGGCCGTCACCGGGCTGGCGCAGTCGCTCGCCACGCTGGCGGTGTTCGCGCTGCCGGTGCTGGTGGCGCAGGCCGCGCCGGATTTCGGCGTGGGCGTGGCCGTCATCGGCTACCAGGTGGGGCTGGTCTATGTGTTCGCGGCGCTGACCTCGGCGCGCGGCGGGGCGGTGCTGCGCCGGCTGGGGCCGCTGCGCACCACGCAGCTGGCCCTTGCCCTGGCCGCCTGCGGGGCCGCGCTGCTGGCGAGTGCCAGCCTGTGGCTGGCCATTCCCGCCTCGGCGCTGCTCGGTGGTGCCTATGGGCTGACCAACCCCGCCGCCTCGCAATTGCTGGGGCGGTTGGCACCCGCCTCGCGCCGCAACCTCGTCTTCGCGGTGAAGCAGATGGGCGTGCCGCTGGGCGTGGCGCTGGGGGGCCTCGTGCTGCCGCGCGTGGCCGAGGCGGCGGGCTGGCAGGTGGGGCTGCTGGGGGCGGGGGCGGTGCTGCTGCTGCTGGCTGGGGCGATCCAGCCGCTGCGGGCCGGCTGGGATGCCGGGCACGGCGCGAGCACCACGGGGCAGGGGCGCTTCCGCCTGCGCGAAGTGCCGGCGCTGCGGGCGCTGGCCGTCACGGGCGGGGCCTATGCGCTGATCCAGATCGCGCTCGGCGCGCACATGGTGGCGATGCTGGTGCTGGACTTCGCGTGGGACCCGGTCTCGGCCGGGCTGCTGGTGGGGTTGTGCCAGGGGGTGGGCGCCTTCTCGCGCATCGGCTGGGCCATGCTGGCCGATGCCTGGCAGGGCGGCCTGCGGGTGCTGGTGCTGATCGGCCTGCTGGCCACGCTGTTCTTCGCCCTGCTGCCGCTGGCCCCGCAGGCGGAGACCTGGATGATCGTGCTGCTCTTCGGCCTGCTGGGCGCCACCTCGACCGGGTGGAACGGCGTGCTGGTGGCGGAATCCGTGCGGCTCGCGCCGGAAGGCCAGTCGGGTGCGGCGGCCGGCGCGGTGCTGTCGCTGACCTTCACCGGCGCCATGGTGGGTCCGACGGCGCTGGCGCTGCTCAGCACCGCGCTGGGCGGCTACACCTGGGCCTTCGCCCTGGCGGGGCTGCTTTCGCTGGTGGGGGCGGGGGTGGCGTGGCGGGCGCGGCGCCTCGCGCCAACTGGTCAGGCGGCGCGGCCTGGGGGATGATCCGGACAAATCCCTTGAGGAACGCCCAGATGTCGCACAACGCCCGAGGCCAGATGGCCCTGATCGCCTTTCTGCAGGCCCAGAACTGCTCGAACTACCCGGGATCCTGGCGGCATCCGGCCACCATGCAGGACTATCTCAGCCCGGAATACTACCAGCGCATCGCCCGCACGCTGGAGGCGGGGCGCTTCCACATGGCCTTCTTCGACGACCGGCTCGCGCTGCCGGACATCCTCAACCACGACCATGCCGAGGCGGTGCGGCACGGCATCCGGGTGGTGAAGCTTGACCTCGTCTCCATCCTGACGGCCATGGGGCTGGCGACGACGCGGCTCGGCCTCGGCGCCACCTATTCCACCACCTATTACGAGCCGTTCCACGTGGCGCGCGTGTTTGCGACGCTGGACCACATGCTGGGCGGGCGCGTGGCGTGGAATGTCGTCACCTCGCTGAACGACAGCGAGGCGCACAACATGGGGGCGACCACCCATCTGGAGCACGACCTGCGCTATGACCGCGCGGACGAGTTCCTGGAGGTGGTGCTGTCGCACTGGGACAGCTGGGCGGACGACGCCATCATCCAGGACCGCGAGAGCGGCATCTTCGCCGACCCCGCCAAGGTCACGCGCCTCGATCACGTGGGGAAGTACTTCCGCTCGCGCGGGCCCTTCACCGTGCCGCGCACGCCGCAGGGAAGGCCGGTGCTGATCCAGGCGGGGCAATCCGGGCGCGGGCAGCAATTCGCGGCGCAATGGGGCGACCTTGTTTTCGTGATCTCGCCCGACATGGCGGCCGCCCAGCGTTCCTACGCAAGCTTCAAGGCGCAGGTGGGCAAGTCCGGCCGTGATCCGGCCAGCGTGCGCCTCTGCCCCGCCGTCTATTGCGTGGTGGGCGAAACCGAGACGGCGGCGGCCGAGAAGCGCGCGCTGATCGAGGGGCTGGCCAAGCCCATCGATGGCCTCGCATTGCTGTCCGAGGTGCTGAACTACGACTTCGGCTCCAAGGGCATGGACGAGGCCTTCACTGACGATGAACTGGCCGGCATCAAGGGCCTGCAGGCCATCCGTGACCGCGTCGTGCGCATCAGCGGCAAGACCAACCCCTCGCTGCGCGACTTCGTGGAAATCAGCCGCCGCGGCACCATCCATGAGTTCTGCTGCTTCACCGGCACCGTGACCCAGGTGGCCGATGAGATGCAGGCCTGGTTCGAGGGAGAGGCCTGTGACGGCTTCGTTCTGGCCGCGACGCACATGCCCGGCAGCTACGAGGATTTCGTGCGGCTGGTGGTGCCGGAGTTGCAGCGCCGCGGCGTGTTCCGCCGCGAGTTCGAGGGCGTCACGCTGCGCGACAATCTCGGCCTGCCGCGCGCGGAGCCCTTCGACTGGCGGCGCTGATCAGGCCGCCCCAGATCCAGCTGGTTGGGGCTGGCGCGTGGGCAGCGCCAGCGTCACCAGCCAGCACACCACCAGCATGGCGGTGGCGCCGGCCAGGCACGCAACCAACCCGCCCGCCATGTAGAGCAGCCCCGACAGCAGCGTGCCCATGAAGCGGCCGGCGGCGTTGGCGGCGTAGTAGAAGCCCACATCCTCGGCCGCCTTCTCGCTGCCTGCATAGGCGAGCACCAGGTAGGAGTGCACCGAGGAGTTCACGGCGAACAGCGCGCCGAACACGCACAGGCCGATGGGTACGAAAAGGTCCGCCCGCGGCAGGCCGCCCAGCATCATCGCCGCCAGCACCGCCGGCACCAGCGCCAGCGCCAGTGACCACAGCCGTGCCGCCGGCACCTCGCTGGAGAGCCCGTCGGCGCTGCGACGCACCACCGCGGGTGCCGCCGCCTGGATGATGCCGTAGCCGATGGTCCAGACCGCCAGGAACCCGCCCACCATCGTGAAGGTCCAGCCGCTGGCGTAGAGGAAGACAGGCAGCCCCACCACGAACCACACGTCGCGCGCGCCGAAGAGGAAGACGCGCGCGGCGGCGAGAAGGTTCACGCCGGTGTTCTTGGCAAAGAGTTCCTTCGCGGATTTCGAGGCGCGCGCCTTGCCCATCATGGGCGGCAGGCTCAGCAACACGCCCGCAAGCACCAGCAGCAAGGCCGCCGCCATGGCCCAGAGCGCGCCGCGGAAGCCGAGCGCCTCCAGCAGCAGCCCGCCCAGGAAGAAGCCGAAGCCCTTCATGGCGTT
>JBHYDO010000052.1:0-19513 GCA_051860645.1 Roseococcus sp. | reverse complement strand
AGGCTTCGATGTTGCGCTGAACCCATTTCAGCGCCTCGACCTGATCCAAGATGCCGTAGTTGCCGGAGATCTTTAGCGGCGACTCGTTACTGAGCTGCGGATGCGCGAGATAGCCCAGCACGCCGAGGCGATAGTTGATCGTGACGACAATGACGCCGCGCTGCGCCAGGCGCGCGCGGCTCCAGTTCAGCCTGTCCAGCAGGACACCCAGCTTTTCCGCAAGGTCAGGGATGTCGGGAGTGCGCGCCACCAGATGAAGGTAAGGCAATCTGAAGTTGCCTGGAAGTCGGCAGCTGCACGCCCCCTGCACCACGGCGTCCCTTCCGGGCGGGCGAAGGGCGGGTCCCGCCGTTTGCCCATCGCCGGCCATGCGGCGGTGCAGCATGTCCTGCAACATGACCGGATGGGGAGAGGGCGCCGCGTCTCAGCCCGGTGGCTTCGCCGTGCCGATGATCGCCTCCCAACTGCGCAGGGCGCGCAGGTGGTGCGTCTTCTTGGACTGGTGCCCGGCCATGCGGCACAGCAGCCCGTCCAGCGCCTCCACCGCCTCGCCGACATGGGGGCCCTTGTTCAGCATCACGCATTCGGCGCGCGCGGCCATGGCGGCGTCGGTCATCTCGCCTCGGGTCGGCAGGCCGGTCTTGACCAGCGTCTCCAGCACCTGCGTGGCCCAGACGACCGGCACATGTGCGGCCTCGCACAGCCACAGGATCTCCTCCTGGATCTCGGCCACGCGCGCGAAGCCGATCTCGACCGCCAGGTCACCGCGGGCGATCATGACGCCGAAGGGCTGGCGCCCGGCGGCCTGCACCAGGATGTCGGGCAGGTTGCGCACCGCCCGCAGCGTCTCGATCTTGGCCAGGATGCCGATGCGCCGCCAATCCTCGGGGCGGCGCCGCGCCAGTTCCGCCTGCAGGCGGGCCACATCGGCCGCGTCCTGCACGAAGGAATGGCCCACCATGTCCGCCAGCGCCGCCACGCTGTCGAGATCCTGCAGGTCCTTCGGCGTGAGCGGGTCCAGGCCGAGATCGGTGCCGGGCAGGTTCAGCCCCTTCTCGGGCGCGAGGCGCGCGCCGCCGGGCTTGGTGCGCAGGATGCGCAGGCGGGCGGCGCCGCCGGGCAGGCGCGCCTCGACCCGCGCCGTGATCTTGCCGTCGTTGATCGAGACCGCCGTGCCGGGGGCCATGCGGTCGAGGATGGCGGCGGGCAGGCATTGCGCCTCGAAGCCCTCGGCGGGGCCCTCCGATGGCGGGTCCGCGCGCAGCAGCAGTGTGTCGCCCGGCTGGAGCCGCCGCCCATCCGCGGGCAGCCGCACCGCGCCGGTGCGGATCTTGGGGCCGGCGATGTCCATCAGCACGCGGACCTCGCGCCCCTCCGCCACGCCGGCGGCGCGCGCACTGGCGGCCATCCGGGCCCAGGTGGCCGGGTCGTCATGCGCGCAATTGATGCGCACCATGTCCATGCCGCGCCGGACCAGGGCGCGCAGGCCGTCGACATCCTCCGCCGCCTCGCTGGGCAGGGTGACCAGGATGCGCCCCGCGCGCGACTCGCGGGCGGGGCCGAAGAGTTCCTCGGCGTTGCGTCGCAGCCACGCCTCGCCCCGGAAGAATTGGCGCGGGGAGGGCGGCCAGGCGCGGTGCGCGGCCGGCGCGCGGCCGGCCAAGGCTTCGAGCGTGCCGCCCACGGCGTCGAGCGTCGCCAGCACACGGCCTTCCAGCCGCCCCAGCGAGGAGAGGCCGTGCCGCATCAGCCCACGCTGGAGGGGCTGCAGATCTCGCCGGCGCAGGGCCAGGTAGTGCGCCAGGTTGAGCGCGCCGGCGGCGAAGGCGGGGCGCTCCAGCCCAGGTCGCCAGTGGCGGTGGATGGTGCGTCCCTCCAGGGCCACCTCCCGCCGCAGCCGCGCCATGTCCTGCGCAAGGTCATCGGGGGTGGCCGCGCCGGCGGCCTCGGGATCTGGGGGGAGCGCGGGATCAGGAGGGCACATGCTGGACGAGGATAGGCGGGGCCGCCCAGTGCTGCCACGCGCTCGGCGATGACGTTCGCGTGAATCTGGCGCCCCGCGCCGGGATCCGGTCCCTGGGGCGGTGGCGGCACCCCTGCCCGCAGGACCTGGCGCATGACCGCCGAAGGGCGGCATGCCCGGCGGCGTGGATCACGCGGTCCGCCAAAGGGCTGGACCATGGTGGGCGCTTTGCTCAGCGCCGATCATGGTCTAGGTCTGCGCCCCGCCATTCACCTGCAGCATTTGCCCGTTCACATAGGCGCCGCCGGGTGCCACCAGCAGGCGCAGCACGGCCGCCACCTCGGCCGACGCGCCCTCGCGGCCCGCTGGCACCTTCGCCACCGCCGCCTGGCGATAGGCAGCACCCTCGCCCGTGGCAGGGTCATCGGCCGCGATGGGGCCTGGTGAGATGGCGTTGACCGTGAGGCCGCGCGGCCCGAATTCCTTCGCCAGCGCCTTGGTCAGCCCCCAGACGCCGTGCTTGGCCACCGAGACGGGCGCGCGCCCGGCGTAGCCATGGATGGCATTCATGCCGGTGAAATTCACGATGCGTCCCCAGCCGCGCTCCAGCATCCCCGGCAGGCAGGCGCGGGAGAGCCAGACGGCCGCATCCATGTCCACGGCGATGACGCGGCGCCATTCCTCCTCGCTCATCTCCAGGAAGGGCTTGGCGGGGCGGAGGGCCGCGTTGTTCACCAGCACGTCCACGCCGCCCGAGAGCGCCATGGCCTCGGCCGCGAGCCGCGCACATTCCGCAGCACTGCCGACATCGCCCATCACCACCACGGCCTGCACGCCGAAGCCGCGCGCCTGCTCCGCCACTGCCTCGCAGGCCGCGCGGTCACGCGAGCCATTGATGACGACGTCGAGGCCGTCCTCGGCGAGCCCAAGCGCGACCGCGCGGCCGATGTTGCGGCCAGCGCCGGTGATGAGGGCGGTCTTGCGGGGCATGCGAATCTCCTGCGCGGGGGCGGTCATGCAGCCACGCTCGGGTCGTGTCCGCCAGCCCCCTGCGGTCAGTGCTGCGGGGCCGGGCGTTCGGCGGCGGGCAGGCGCAGCCCCTCCGCCGCAAGCACGGCCGCGAAGCGCTGCGCCCCGGCCAGGGCCGGCGTGACCAGCCCCGCCGGCAGCCAGTCGGACAGGATGCGGACGGGCGTGAAGGCATCGCCCGCCTGGAGCGCGGCGACGAGGGCGAGCATGTGCGCCTCGTCCACGCCGAGGGTGGGGCATTGGCAGCACCGGACCTCGATGAGCCGCCGGGCGTGACCCGCGACGAGCGACATCATCCGGTCGAAGCCCACGGCCGCCTCGCCCGGGACGCCCGCCAGGGCGAGGATCCCGCGCCAGGCGGGGTCGGTGTGCCCCGGGTTCACCAGCGGCGCCACCCAGGCGCGCATTGCCCCCACCACCAGCAGGGCCGGGGTGTCCAGCCCATGGACGGGGTGGTCCGTGCCGGGGTGGCCGTCCGGGCAGGGGTGGGTGTCGGGCATCTTGCGTTCCTCTTCGCGGGCCTTCCATGGCCGGGGCAGGCTATGTTAAATGAGAATGCTTCTCAATAACATTTAGGCCGAACCGCCCCCGCGCGCAGGGCCGCCCCGGAGACCCCCATGCCCGACCACAACCCCGCGCCGCCTCCAGCCGAGACCGGCAACCCGGCCCTGGCGGCACTGCTCGGCCGCGCCTCGGTCCCGCCCGCGCGGTTGCGCCCGCCCGCGCCGGACGTGGCCGCGCTCGACCTCGCGGTCGCGGCGGCGCTGCGCGCGCCCGACCATGGCACGCTGCGCCCCTGGCGTTTTCGCGTCATCACCGGCGAGGCGCGGCGGCGCTGGGGTGCCATCCTCGCGGAATCGCTCGCGCGGCGGCTGCCCGAGACGCCCGCCGCGCGGCTGGAGCAGGAGGCGGGCAAGCCGCTGCGCGCGCCCATGGTGATCGCCGCCGGTGCCGCGCTGCGGCACGGTCACCGCATCCCCCTGTGGGAGCAGGAGGCCACGGCCGCCGCGGGGGTGATGAACCTGATGAACGCGTTGCACATGCAGGGCTATGGCGCCGTCTGGCTTTCCTCCGGCGCGCTGGAGGATCCGCTGGTGAAGCACAGCCTGGGGCTGCGCGAGGCCGATGTGCTGCTGGGCTGGCTGTATGTCGGCACGCCCGCCGCGCGCGCGGAACCGGTGGCGCGCCCCGATCCGTCCGGGTTCTGGTCGAGCTGGGGCGAGGGGATGGCTTGACATTGCGACGAATGCGCAACTGGACTGCGGCCCGACCAGAGGGAGGCCCGACATGGATGCCATCGCAGGACAGCCCCGCAAGGCCTGCGGTCCGGCGATGACCGGGCGGCGGACACTGGTGGGCCTGGCGTTGCTGCCCGCGGCGGCCCGAGCGCAGCCCTGGCAGCTGGATGCGCCCGGCGGCACCCTGCATGGCACCCTGACCCTGCCCCCCGGCGAGGGCCGCGTTCCGGCTGCGCTGCTGCTGGCGGGTTCGGGCCCCACCGGCCGCGACGGCGACCAGGCAGGTGCGCGCCACGCCGCCCTGCGCCGACTGGCCGAGGGACTGGCCGAGGCCGGCATCGCGACGCTGCGCGCCGACAAGCGTGGCGTCGGCGAGAGCGCCGCGGCCGCCCCGGACGAAGCGGCGATGCGCCCTGAAACCCTGGTGGCGGACGCGGCGCTCTGGGCCGCGCGGCTGGCCCGCCATCCGCGCGTGGCCCATGTCGCGGTCATCGGCCACAGCGAGGGTGGCCTGCTGGGGATGCTGCTGGCGCCGCGCATCGGCGCGCGCGCGCTGGTGCTGCTGGCCGCGCCGGGGCGGCCACTCGGCGACATCCTGCGCGCGCAGCTTCCGGCCGCCCTGCCGCCCGCGCCACTGGCCGAGGCGCTGGCCATCCTCGCACGACTGGAGGCCCAGGAGGCGGTGGCGGAAGTGCCGCCCGCCCTGGCCCCGCTGTTCCGTCCCTCGGTGCAGCCCTACCTGCGCGAGGCGCTGGCGCTCGACCCCGTGGCGTTGCTTGCGCGGGTCACGGCGCCGGTGCTGGTCGGGCAGGGGGGGCGGGACCTGCAAGTCAGCCTCGACGACGCACGGCGCCTCGCGGCCGCCCGGCCGGGTGCGCAACTCCACCTGTTGCCCCACATGAACCATGTGCTGCGGGACGCCCCGGCCGACCGCGCCGGCAACCTTGCCCTTTACACCCAGGTCGACGCGCCCCTGGCGCCCGGCCTCGTCGCCACCATCGCGGCCTTCCTGCACGCCGCTGCCTGAGGAGAACGACCATGTACGTCGCCTGCAACCGATTCCGGGTCATCCCCGCCCACAGCGCCGAGTTCGAAGCCATGTGGCTCAACCGCGAAAGCCACCTGCACGAGGTGGAGGGCTTCCAGACCTTCCACCTGCTGCGGGGGCCCGCCGCGGAGGACCATGTGCTGTATTCTTCCTTTACCCTCTGGGCCTCGCGTGAAGCCTTCGAGGGCTGGACGCGGTCCGAGCAGTTCCGCCGCGCCCATGCCGGCGCCGGCGGTTTCAAGCCCACCACCCTCGGCCCGCCCCAGTTCGAGGGCTTCGAGGTGCTGCAGACCATCGGTGCGCCCGCGCATGCGGGCTGAGCGCGGGCCAGGGGGGCGGCGCCATTCCGCGCCGCCCCTC
The DNA here is from genome assembly GCA_051860645.1 of Roseococcus sp. Lineage (GTDB taxonomy): Bacteria > Pseudomonadota > Alphaproteobacteria > Acetobacterales > Acetobacteraceae > Roseococcus. The sequence continues at coordinate 13,875 of JBHYDO010000052.1, read as the reverse complement.
AGGGCAGGACGGGCTTCGCGCGGCGCCGCAGCAGCGGATAGAAGAGCGACGCCACCAGCAGCAGCAGCACCGCCAGCGCCACCGGTCGTTCCAGCAGGAAGGCCGGGTCGCCGCCCGAGACCTGCATGGAGCGCAGCAGCTCCGCCTCCGCCGTCGGGCCCAGCAGCAGGCCGATGACGACGGCCGCCACCGGGAAGCCGTGCTCGCGCAGCCAGTAGCCGAGGGCGGCGAAGGCCACCATCGTCATCGGCCCCATCATGTCGCCGGTGATGGAGAAGCAGCCGAGCAGCGCCAGCAGCAGCACCCCCGGCACCAGGAAGCGCAGCGGCACCCGCACCAGCGAGGAGGCGAAGAACAGGAAGCCGAGCCCGATGCCCGCCAGCATCACCACCTGCGCGAGGTTCCCGAAGATGATGGCGTAGACGAGGTCCAGGTTCTCCGAGATGAAGCGCGGCCCGCCGGTCACGTTGTGCATCGCGAAGGCGCCGAGCATGACGGCGGTGGCACTGCCGCCCGGAATGCCGAGTGCCAGCAGCGTCGCGATGGACCCGCCCTCGCTGCTGCTGTTGGCCGATTCCGAGGCCACCACCCCGCGCGGGTCGCCGGTGCCGAAGCTTTCGGGATTGGGGCCGCGGCGCTTGGCCTCGGCATAGGAGAGCAGGTTGGCCACCGCCGCCCCCACGCCCGGGATGGCACCGATGCCGATGCCGATGAAGGCGCCGCGGATCAGCACCACCGGATAGCGGAAGGCGTCGCGCACGCCGGCCAGCAGGCGGCCGAAGTCCGGCCGGCGCAGCGCGCTGTCGTCCACGATGTACTCGTTGCGCATCAGCCGGAACATCTCGGACGCGGCGAACAGGCCGATCAGCGCGGGCACCTTGGGGATGCCGTCCACCAGCGCCAGCATGTCGAAGGTGCCGCGCATGTCGCCGCGGGCACTCATACCGATCATGCCGATCATGACGCCGAGCAGCCCGGCCAGCAGCGCCTTGGCGAAGCTGCCATTGTGCAGCACCGCGATGAGGGTGAGGCCCCAGGCCGAGATGGCGAACATCTCGAGCGGGCCCAGCATCAGAACCACATCGGCCACCCAGCCCACCACCAGCAGCAGCACCACATAGCCGATGGCCGTGCCCGCGCAGGAGGCGGCCAGTGCGATGCCCAGGGCCTCGCTGTGCCTTCCCTGCCGCGCCATGGGATAGCCGTCGAAGGTGGTGGCGACGGCCGACGAACTGCCCGGCACGTTCATCAACACCGCCGGCACCGCCGCGCCGAAGCCGCCGCCCGTGAAGATGGAGGTCAGGAACATGATGGCCGCGAGGAAGTCGAGATGCACCGTGATGGGCAGGAACACCGCCATCGCGATGGGCACCGACAACCCCGGGATGGCGCCGAAGATCAGGCCGATGAGCAGCCCCGGCGGCACCACCATCCAGGGCGCCCAGGAGCCCCCCAGCAGGGAGAGGGCGCCGGACATCGCGGGGAAGTCGATCATCGGACGTCCAGCAGGAGGTTGTTCATCTCGAAGGGCAGCATGTACTCGAGCGAGAGCACAACCGCCGCCGTCGTGATGGCGGCGAACAGCAGGATCCGCACCGGGCTGCGCTCGCCCAGCAGCCAGGTGGCGGCGATGAGGAAGAGGAAGCTCGAGACGTCGAAGCCGATGGTCTCGAGCCCCGCGACGAGGCCCACCAGCAGCGCCAGCAGCGCCAGCACCTTCAGCACGCCGCCCCCGCCGGGCCCGGTCGGGCCGCGCAGCGCGGCGAGGGCCAGAATGGCCGAAAGCCCGACCAGCAGGATGGCGACCGGTACCACCAGCACCAGGTTCTCGAAGCTGGGTGAGCGCCGGGCCGCATCCTGGGCCAGCCAGACGGCGAAGCCCGCGATGACGGCCAGCAGGAGGGCCTCGCTGCCGCGCTGGCCGATCACCCCCTCAGTTCCGCACGTTGGCGTATTGCGCGAGCGCCTGGTACGCCTCGTTGTTCATCGCGTTGCTGCGTTCGGGCCCGCGCCACTCGGCGGGGAAGCCCGCGCGCTGGGCGAACTCCTTGTAGTCCGCGCGCTCCAGCGTGCGCCGATAGGCGTCGAGGAAGCGCGCCTGTCGGTCCGCATGCTTCTCGCCGAAGCTGCGCCGCGCGATGACCGAGACGGTGTAGTTGCTCACCATCGGCATGGTGAAGTTGAAGTGCTGCCGCATGGCCGTGTTGATCATCGGCACGCCCCATTCGGGCGCCTCCTCGTCATCCACGACGGCGAGCGGGCGGATGCGGTCGCGGATGGAGCGCGAGCCCTGGGCGGCCACGATGGTCATGTCCACATGCCCGCCGGCGACCGCCGTGCGCACCGGGGCGCCCCCGTCATAGGTGACGAAGCGGATGGCGTTGCGCGGCAAACCGAGGCGCTCCAGCATGATCAGGTGCTGGATGTAGGCGCCGCTGCCCGCCATCACGGCGGTGGAGACGGTGCCCGGGTTGGCGCGGATGGCGGCCACCAGCTGCTCGATGCTCTGGTAGGGGCTGGTCGAGGGCACGGCGATGATCGCGTAGTCCACCCATTGCGTGTTGAGGATGTTGAAATCCTCCCACTTGATGGGCGCGTTCAGCTGCAGGATGGCGTTGGCCAGGAAGGGCACCGCCTGCATCACCAGGAAGTTCGATCCGTCGTCGCGCAGGCTGCTGAACCAGGTGGCACCCGTGGCCCCCGAGGCGCCCGGCCGGTTCACGACCGTGATGGGCACGCCGCCCAGTTCCTCCGGCATGAACTGGGCGAGGCTGCGCGCCATCCGGTCGGCCGAGCCGCCGGGGTTGAACGGCACCACGAACTGGATGCGGTCGCGGCCCGAGGGCCAGGCGGATTGCGCGCCGACCACGCTGGGCGCCGCCAGCATGGCGGCGGCGGCGAGAAGTGAGCGACGGTTCATTGTTGTTTCCTCCCAGTCAGGCCCCTGCTGCGGGCCGGGTTCAGCCTTTCGTCTCGGGCATGTGGCCCAGCGTGCCGGTATATTTCTCTGCCGCCTCGGGGGGCAGGAACTCGCCCTCCAGCTCGCGGATGCGGTCGAAGCCCGCGAAGCCGTGCAGGTTGCCCATGGGGTGCTGCTTGAAGCGGGCGTCCATCGCGGCCTCGGCCATGGTGCCGTGGTCGCGGATGCTGACGGCGAAGTCGTGCACGGCCATGATGGTGGCGCGCATCGCCGCCCCCGGCAGGATGCACACGCCGATGCCCATGCGCGCCATGTCACTCTCGGAGAGGCGGGGCGAGATGCCGGTCATGTTGTAGAAGATGCCGCCCTTCACCTCGCGGCCGATGCGCGCGACCTCCTCCACATTGGTGGGGCCTTCCACGAAGGCCATGTCGGCGCCGGCGTCGAGGAAGGCGTTGGCGCGCCAGATGGCTTCATCCAGCGAGCCGCCATGGGCGCCGCGCGCATCCGTGCGCGCGATCAGCACGAAGTCGGGGTCCAGCGCGTCCCGCGTGGCGGCGGCGGCGCGGATCTTCTGCACGGCCTCGCCGCGCGGAAGCACCTCGCGGCCGGCGACATGGCCGCAGCGCTTGGGGGCGACCTGGTCTTCCAGATGGATGCCGGCCACGCCCGCGCGGAGGAATTCCTCGACGGTGCGCACCACGTTGATGGCATTGCCATGGCCCGTGTCGGCGTCGGCGATCACGGGCACGCGCACGGCACCGGCGATGCACTTGGCGTTGAAGACCATCTCGGTGAGCGTCGCCAGGCCCGCATCGGGCAGGCCCAGAAGCGAGAGCGAGGTTCCATAGCCGGACATGTACACGGCCGGGAATCCCGCATGCTCCAGCACGCGGGCCGACAGCGCGTTGTAGCAGCCCGGCACGATGAGCGGCTTGTTGGAGGTCATCAGCGCGCGCAGGCGCGTGGTGGGGCGAAGCGCCTCCGCGGTGCCGAGGCGCATCAGACAGATGCCCCTTCGCAGGGTGTGCGCGATGCCATGTTTCTCTCCCGAACCCGTTCCTTCGCGTGATGGTAGTCACGCGCCCAAGGAACGAGTCAAGCGAGGGAGAATGCTACGCCCCGCGGCGCAGCGCCGTGGGATAGAGGCGCCCGCCGGCCTCGGCGCGCATCGCCTCCAGCACGAAGCCGCGCGGGGCTTCGATGATCTCGCGTAGCGGCGGGGCGTCGTCGGCGGCTGTGTAGGCGGCACGCAGCGGGCGGCCCTCCATGCCGGATGCGTCGAGGCCCAGCCCGTGCAGCAGGGTGGGCACGATGTCGGTGAGGTCGGCCGGCTCCTGCGCCACCACGCCCGCGCCGAACGCGGCCCCCTGCATCACCAGCACGGTGGCGAGTTCCGCGCGGTGCAGTCCGCCATGCATGCCGCCGCCATCGGGCACGTCGGGCGCGTCGAAGGGCGCGCGGCCGGGCAGGCCCCAATGGTCCGGCGCCTCGTCGCCCGCGAAGGTGACCACGAGGTCGGCGCTGCGGGCATGGGCGCTGCCGAGCATGGCCAGCGGCAGGCAGGCGCCGGCCGGCAGGATGGCAGTGTCGCGCGCCAGCAGCGGCCCGGCCCAGCTCTGGGTGGCCAGGTAGTCCGCGATCTGCGGGGCCAGTGCCGCGTCGCGCAGCCAAAGCCCGGGGGCGGAGGCGGGTGCGACCACCACGTCCACATCCGGGCCCATGCCCGTGCCGGCGCGGAAGCCTGCGCGCACCAGTTCCTCGCGCAGCGATATCTTGCCGTGGCCGGTCACATGCCCGTGGTCCGACAGCACGATGAGGCCGATCTCCTTCGCGTCCGGCTGCGCATCGCGCCAGGCGATGATGCGGCCCAGCACGGCATCGGCCGCGCGCAGCGCCTCCAGCGTGGCGGCGGCGCCGAGCCCCGACCAGTGGAAGGCGACGTCGGGTTCGGAGAGCCAGATCAGTGCCACGTCCGGCCGGTGGCGGGGCAGGACGTGTTCGAGGAGCACGCGGCCGGCGAACTCGACGCGGGCCGTGTTGGGCGTGCCGTGCGGCGGCGTGGCGCCCAGGGCGTCGCGCACCTCGGCGGCGGTGGCGCCCTCGGTGTCCTCGACGTTCCAGCGGAAGGCGCCGAGGCGCTCGGCCGCCGGGTGCAGCAGCCGCGCGGCCCCCGCCGTGCCGGCGCTGACGAGGGCGAAGGTCTTGCCGGCTTGCGCAAGGCGCTCGCCCAGGCTCGGCCGTTGCAGCGGGGATTCACGGCCGGCCGCCATGACCAGCACGTCCTCCACCAGCTTTGTGCGCAGCAGCCGGTCGGGTGCCACGGTAGCGTCGAAGAGCGTGTTCGCCACCATGCCATGCCCCCCCGGCCGGCAGCCGGTGATGAGCGAGGGCGTGGCCACCCGCGTCTCCGAGGGGAAGACGCTGCGCGCATGGGCGAAGCGCGTGCCGGCCGCGGCGAGGGCCGCGAGGTGCGGCGTGTTGGTGGCGTTCACCATGTCCGGCCGCAGCCCATCGAGGGCGACCATGAGGCAGCGTTGCATGTGGTGTGTCCTGGCGCCCAGTGTTCGGGGGGGTTGGTCAGCGCAGTGTGGGGTCCAGCCGGTCGCGCAGCCAATCCCCGATGAGGGAGACGGACAGCGTGGTCAGCACGATGACGATGGCGGGCGAGAGCAGGATCCACGGCGCGCGCGTGAGATACTCGCGCCCGAAGCCCACCATGTTGCCGAGCGAGGTCGCGGGCGGCTGCACGCCGAGCCCGAGGAAGGAGAGGCCGCTTTCCAGCAGGATCACCTCCGGAAAGGCCAGCGTCATGGAGACGATGAGCGTGGAGGCGATGTTGGGCAGGATGTGCCGCCCATAGACGCGCAGCGGCCTGGCACCCAGCTGCCGCACCGCCCCCGCATAGCCCTGCGCCGAGGCGGAGATGGCGAGCCCCCGCGCAATGCGCGCATAACGCTCCCACGCATGCAGCCCCAGCAGCAGCACGAACAGCAGCATGGAGTTGCCGAAGAAGGCGAGCACGGCCAGCGCCAGGATCAGGAAGGGGATGGAGGCGGAGAAATCCACCAGCGCCATCACGAAGTTCTCGACCAGCCCGCGAAAATGCGCGGCCAGGAAGCCCAGCGTGGTGCCCAGCACCGCGCCCACGATGGTGGCGCCGAAGGCGATGATGAGGCTGGTGCGGATGGAGTAGATCAGGCGCGACAGCACGTCGCGGCCCAGTTCGTCCGTCCCCAGCGGATGCAGCCAGGTGCCACCCAGCAGCACGGGCGGCGAGAGGCGGTTGCGCAGGTCGAGCGCGGTATAGGCGTAGGGGCTGATGAGGTCGGCCAGCACCGCCACCAGCAGCATCAGCCCGACCCAGACGAGGCCGAACATCACCATCGGCGGCGGCAATTCGCGCCGGCGGGCGGGCGGCGCGCCGAGCGCCACGTCGTTCATGGGGGCTTCGGGCATGTCAGGCCGCCTCCGCCCGGCGCCCACCGCCGCGCAGCCGCGGGTCGAGCACGCCATAGAGCAGGTCCACGATCAGGTTCGCCGTGATCATGGTCATCGCCACCAGCAGCAGCACGCATTGCACCACTGCGAGGTCGCGGTTCGCCACCGCCGTCACCAGCAGACGGCCGACGCCGGGCCAGGAGAACACGCTCTCCACCACCACCGCGCCCGCGATCAGCGAGCCGAACATGAAGCCGATGATGGTGACGGTGGGAATGGCCGCATTGGGCAGTGCGTGGTTGGACACCACGCGCCGCCACGGCACGCCCTTGGCGGAAGCGGTGCGGATATAGGGCTGGCCCAGCACCTCCAGCATCGCACTCCGAGTGAACCGTGCCAGCGCCGCCGCACCTCCGATGCCCAGCGTGATGACGGGGAGGATGGCATGGCGCCAGCTCTCCTGCCCGCCCGAGGGCAGCCAGCCGAGGTTGACCGCGAACAGCAGCACCAGCAGCAGCCCCAGCACGAAGGAGGGAATGGTGAAGCCCGCCACCGCGAACATCATCACCAGCCGGTCCAGCGTGGAGTTGCGGTAAAGTGCCGCCAGGATGCCCGCCGGGATGCCCAGGGCCAGCTTGATGAACAGCGCGGGGATGGTGAGTGCCAAGGTGGCCGGGATGCGCTCCAGCACCAGCACGATGGCCTCGCGCCCGTCACGCATGGAGCGGCCCAGATCGCCCGAGAAGATCGCGCCGAAATAGGAGATGTATTGCACCCAGAGCGGCTCATCGAGGCCCCAGGCGGTGCGGAAGGCGTCCACGGCCTCGGGCGGCGCGTCGGCCCCCATGATGATCTGCGCGGGGTCGCCCGAGAGGCGCAGCACCACGAAGGCGAAGGTGACGACCATGACGATGGTGATGGCGGCGCGCACCAGGCGCGTGACGGTGAAGCGCAGCATTCAGGCGGCCCTTTCCAGGGCCTGCGCCCAGCGGTCGTAGGGGAGGTCCTCGTCGGCGCGGTGGCAGGCGACGACGCGGCCATCGCTCGCACGCGGGGCCAGTTCGGGAGATTGCGCGCGGCAGAGGTCGGTGGCGAAGGCGCAGCGCGGATGGAAGGCGCAGCCGCTGGGGCGGTCGGCCGGGTTGGGTGGGTCGCCCTGCAGCACGATGCGCTGTGCCGCCTGCACGCCCGGACGGCGCGGCGCAGGAATGGCCGAGACCAGCGCCCGGCTATAGGGGTGGGCGGGGCGGTGCAGCACCGCGTCGGGCTCGCCCTCCTCCACGATGCGGCCGAGATACATCACCGCCACGCGATGGCTCACCTGCCGCACCGCGCGCAGGTCGTGGCTGATGAACAGCATGCCCACGCCGTGCTCGGCCTGGATGTCGGTCAGCAGGTTCATCACCTGCGCCTGGATCGAGACGTCCAGCGCGCTGATCGGCTCGTCGCAGACCAGGAAGGCGGGGTCGGTCGCGAGCGCGCGGGCCAGCACGGCGCGCTGCCGCTGGCCGCCCGAGAGTTCGTGCGGGTAGCGATCCGCGTGGTCGCGGCGCAGGCCCACGCTTTCCAGCAGGGGGATGACGCGGGCGGTGTCGAGGCCATGGATTTCCAGCGGCTCGGCCACCTGGGTCCCGATGGTCAGGCGGCGGTCCAGCGCGCCGAGCGGATCCTGGAACACCATCTGCATGCGCGCGCGGCTGGCGCGCCAATCCGCGGTGCCGGGGCGGGGCATGGGTGCGCCGTCGAAGGTGACGCTGCCGCTGTCGGGCAGTTCTAGGCCGAGGGCGAGGCGCCCCGTGGTGGACTTGCCGCACCCGGACTCGCCCACGAGGCCGAGCGTGCGCCCTCGCTCGATGGTGAGCGAGACATGGTCCACCGCGCGCACCTCGACGCTGCCGCCCAGGACGCCGCGCCGCAGCCGGTAGCTGCGCGAGATGCCGCGGGCTTCCAGCAACGCGCTCATGCCGTCACCTGCGCGTGCTGGCGGGCGGGTTCGGCGCGCAGGCAGGCGGCGCGGTGGTCGGGGCCCACATGGATGTCGGCCGGCATCTCCGCCTCGCAGGCGCCCATGCGCAGCGGGCAGCGGGGCGCGAAGGCGCAGCCGCGCGGCATGGCCCATGGCTCGGGCACGCCGCCGGGAATGGCGGCCAGGCGCCGGCGCGGGCCGTCGATGGGCGGCAGCGCGCCCAGCAGCCCCTGCGCGTAGGGGTGGGCCGGCCCGTCGAACAGGCGCGCGACCGGCGCCTCCTCGACGATGCGGCCAGCATACATCACGGCCACGCGTTCGCAGCTGTCCGCCACCACGCCGAGGTCGTGGCTGATCAGCACCAGCGCCATGTTCCGCTCGCGCCGCAGCGCCCGCAGCAATTCCAGGATCTGCGCCTGAATGGTGACGTCGAGTGCCGTGGTGGGTTCATCGGCCACCAGCATCTCGGGGTCGCCGGCCAGCGCCATCGCGATCATCACGCGCTGGTTCTGGCCGCCGGAGAACTCATGCGGGTAGGCGTCCACGCGCCCCGCGGCGTCGGGAATTAACCCCAAGTCGAGCAGGCGCCGCGCCTCCTCGCGCGCCGCGCCGCCGGTGATGCCGCGGTGCAGCCGCAGCGCCTCCATGATCTGCGTGCCCACGCGATGCACGGGGTTGAGGCTGCTGGCCGGGTCCTGGAAGATCATCGCCACGCGGCCGCCGCGCACACGCTCCAGCGTGGATGCGGGCGCGCCGAGCAACTCCTCGCCGCCAAGCCGCACGCTGCCGGTGATGCGCGCCTTGCCCGGGAGCAGGCCGAGCGCGGCCAGCCAGGTGACCGACTTGCCGCAGCCGGACTCACCGACCAGCCCCAGCGCCTCGCCACGCGCGAGGTCCAGGTCAATGCCGCGCAGCGCGGGCTGCCCGTCGAAGCTGACGGCGAGGCCGCGCAAGGAGACCAGCGCCTCCGTCACGCCGGGAAGGCCAGGTTGCCCGCGCGGAAATCAAGCGGCCAGCCGCGCGATGCCTTCCAGCGGATGTCTTTCCGCTTCGCCACGAAGGTCGCCGCCGTGTGCAGGATCATGTAGCCGGGATCCTCGCGCTCGATGATCTCGAGCATGCGGGCGAACACCACGCGGCGCCGGGCGCGGTCCGTGCTGCCCTCGAGCTCCACCGAGAGGCGGTTGAACTCCGCGTTGGACCATTCGCGGTTGCGCTGCATCGGCCCGCCCGGACCCATGGCACGCACCAGCGAGCCCACGGGGTCGCTGAAGACATGCGTGTTGGACCAGTCGCGGATGCCGCGCTCGGGGCCGGCCGCCTGGATCTGCGACCAGTTCTCGACCATCTGCAGCTGCACGTTCAGCCCCGCCGCGCGCCACATCTCGACCATCACCTGCGCGGTGGCGGTCTGGTTGGTGTAATAGTTGTTCAGGCAGCGATAGGGGATGGGCTCGCCGCGGTAGTTCGCCTCGCGCAGCAGGCGGCGCGCCTCATTGAGGTCGAAGGCCGGGTTCGCCCAGTCGCGCAGGAACATGTCGCCGAAGAATTCGAGCTGCAGGCCCGGCGAGATTTCCGTCCGGCCGGCCCACAGCGCGTCCACGATGGCGCGGCGGTCGATGGCGTGCGTCATGGCGCGCCGGACCAGCGGGTTGCGCAGCACGGCGTGGTTCTGGTCGAACACGATCAGGCGGATGTTGTTGATGGGGCTGCCCAGCACCTCGAAGCGGCTGTTGCGCTCCACGGCCGCGATCTGGTCGGGCGGGATGTCGGTGGCGAAGTCCACCTCGCCCGAGGCCAGCGCGTTGATGCGCGACGACACCTCCGGCACCTCCAGCAGCCGCACCCGGCGCGCCGGCGGGCGGCCGCCCCAATCGGCGTCATGCGCCTCGAAGGTGAGCGACTGGTCGGGGCGGAACTCCACCACGCGATAGGGGCCGGTGCCGATGGGCTGGCGTGCCCAGGCGAGCCAGTTGCCTGCTGCCTCGAAGGCGGCCTTGGAGAGGATGACGCCCACATTCTGCGCCACGCGGCCCTCGATGGTGACGTCGGGCGTGCGGTTCACGAAGCGCACCACGCCCGGGCGGACGATCTCGATGCGCTCCAGCCCAGGGAAGGTGCGGCGGGCGGTGGCGATCACCTCGGGCTGCGGTTCCAGCCCGTCCTGGCCGGCGGTGATGCCGCCGCCCGCACGGCCCTCGCCGGTGCCGAAGAGCCGCGCGCCGCCGAGCGAGAACTGCACATCCTCGGCCGTCATCACGCGGCCGTCATGCATCCGCACGCCCTCGCGCAGGGTGAATTCCACCGTGCGGTCGTCCACGCGGCGCCATGCGGAGGCGAGCTCGGGCACCTGGCCCATGTCGCCCGTCCAGTTCGTGCCGATCAGGCTTTCCGCGTAGAGCGGCGAGATGCGGAAGCCGACGTTGGACTGTTCGCGCGGGGTCTCCAGCGTGTTGGAGTTAGAGATTTTTTGGACCGCCACCGTAATGGTCGGGCGCTGGTCGGACTGCGCCAGCGCGGGCGTGGCGAGCAGGGCGGGCAGGGCGGCGAGGTCGCGACGGCGCATGGTCAGACGCTCCAATTGCTGCTGCGGAAGTCCATGAAGAAGGACTGCGAGGCGCGCCACGCGATGTCGCGGCGCTTGGCGGTGAAGGCGGCGTTGCGGTGGAGCACGACGTAGCCGGGGTCCTCGCGCTCGATGATCTCGAGCATGCGGCGCCACACCACGCGCCGGCGCGCGGGGTCCATGCTGGTCTCGAGTTCGGCCGCCAGGTCGCCGAATTCCTCGTTGCGGTACTGGTTGCGCAGCCAGGTGGCGCCGGTGCGCCCCCAGGTGCCGGACATCTGGATGGAGGGATCGGGCACCACGGCCGAGGCGGACCAGTCGTGCACGCCGCGCGTCTCGGGGCCGCCGGCCAGGATCTGGCCCCAGTTCTCGACCATCTGCAGCTGGATGTTCAGCCCCAGCGCGCGCCAGCCCTCGGTCATGATCTGCGCGGTTGGGGTCTGGTTGGTGTAGTAGTTGTTGAGGCAGCGATAGGGGATGGGCTCGCCGCGATAGCCCGCCTCGCGCAGCAGGCGGCGTGCCTCCGCGGGGTCGTAGCGGGGTGCCTCCACGTCGCTGAGGTACATCTCGCCATAGAATTCCCACTGCAGCCCGCGCGGCACGCTGGTCCGGCCGGACCACAGCGCCGCGATGATCGACTCGCGGTCCACCCCGTGCGAGAGCGCGCGCCGCACCAGCGGGTTGGCCAGCACCGGGTGCGCCTTGTTGAAGACGACGTAGCGGCTGTTGTTGATGGGCCCGCCCACGATCTCGAAGCGGCGGTCGCCTTCCACGGTGCGGATCTGGTCGGGCGGGATGTCGCAGGCGAACTGCACCTCGCCCGAATAGAGCATGTTCAGGCGCGAGGAGACTTCCGGCACCTCGGCGAAGCGCAGGCGGCCGATGGGCGGCCGGCCCTGCCAATGCGCGTCGTGCGGCTCCATCACCAGCATCTGGTCGGGACGGAACTCCGCGATGCGATAGGGGCCGGTGCCGACGGGGCGGCGTGCCCAGTCCATCCAGGAGGGGCTCTCCATGAAGGCGCCGCGCGGCGCGATGACCGCGATGCTGCGCGCCATGCGGCCTTCCAGCACGATGTCGGGCACGCTGCTGTGCACGCGCACGCGATGCGGGCCCAGCACCTCAATGCGGTCGAAGCCGGGGAAGGAGCGGCGGGCGGCCTGCGGGATCACGGCCGGCACCTCGCGCGAACCCCCACCCCACATGCGCTCGGGGCCGAAGGAGAAGGCCACGTCCTCGGCCGTGAAGGGCTGGCCGTCATGGAAGGTGACGCCCTGGCGGAGGTCGAACTCGACCACGCTGTCGCTGATGCGGCGCCAGCCGGTGGCGAGGCCCGGAATGAGCGACATGTCGCCATTCCAGTCCGTGTCCACCAGCGGCTCGACGAAGTTGCGGAAGATGCGCGTGCCCACGTTGGACTGCTCGCGCAGCATCTCCAGCGTGTTGGAGGTGCTGATGTTCTGCACCGCGACGGTCACCTGCGGGCGGCTGTCGGATTGCGCGACGGCGGGGGCGGCGAGGCCCAGCGCCGGGAGAAGGGCGAGTTGGCGACGATGCATGGTTCAGGCTCCCCAATTGCCCTGCCGGAAGTCCATCGCGAAGGCGGGGCTCGCCTTCCAGCGGATGTCGCGGCGCTTGGCCGTGAAGGTCGCGTTCTGGTGCAGCACGGTGAAGGCGGGGTCCTCGCGCTCGGCGATCTCCAGCATGCGGCGGAATGCCACGCGACGGCGGGCGCGGTCCGTGCTGGTCTCAAGCTCGGTGGAGAGGCGGTTGAATTCCTCGTTCGTCCACTCGCCCACCTGCTGCTGCTGGCCGCGCGGCCCGTGCTGGTTCACCAGCGAGGAGACGGGGTCGTTGAACGGCGCCGAGTTGGACCAGTCGCGGATGGCGCGGGGCGTGCTGCGGTCGAAGATCTGCGCCCAGTTCTCCACCGTGTTGATCTGCACGTTCAGGCCCGCGGCGCGCCACATCTCGACCAGGATCTGCGCGGTGGCGTTCTGGTTGGTGTAGTAGCCGGGCAGGAGGCGGTAGGGGATGGGCTCGCCGCGGTAGTTCGCCTCGCGCAGCAGGCGGCGGGCCTCCGCCAGGTCATAGCGCGGCACCGACCAGTCGGCGTGGAACATGTCGCCGTAGTAGTCCCACTGCAGGCCCTTCGGTATCACGGTGCGGCCAGCCCAGAGGCTGTCCACGATGGCCTGGCGATCAATGCTGTGCGTCAGCGCCCGGCGGATGCGGGCGTCGGCCAGGTTCGGGTGGTTCTTGTCGAACACCGTCAGCCGGTGGTTCAGGATGGTGCCACCCTGCACCTCGAAGGCGCGGTTGCGCTCGATGCCCTGGATCTGGTCGGGCGGGATGTCGCAGGCGAACTGGTATTCACCGGACAGCAGGCCGTTGATGCGCGACGAGACCTCCGGCACCTCGACGAAGCGGATCTGCCGCAGCGGCGGGCGGCCGCCCCAGTAGGCGTCATGCGCCACGAGGGTGAGCGAAATGTCGGGGCGGAACTCGGCCACCATGTAGGGGCCGGTGGTGATGGGCTTGCGCGCCCAGTCGAGCCAGGTGGCCGCCTCGTTGAAGCCGCGGCGCGAGATGATGTCGCTGCCATAGCGCGCGAGGCGGCCTTCCATGGTGACGTCGGGCGTGCGGTTGACGAAGCGAACGCGCTGCGGGTTCACGATCTCGACGCGCTCCAGCGCGGGCCAGCTGCGGCGCGCCACGGCGGGGACTTCCGGCGGCGGCTCCTTGCCGCCCTGGGCCCCGGGGATCTGCTGGAACAGCGGGACGTTGGCGCCGGCCTCGCCGCCGCCGAACATGCGCTCGCGGCCGAAGGTGAAGACCACGTCCTCGGCCGTCATCACGTCGCCATTGTGGAAGCGGACATCCTGGCGGAGGTCGAGTTCCACCGTGCGGTCGTCGATGCGGCGCCAGGCGGTGGCCAGCCCCGGCACGTCTTCCAGGTTGCCAAGCCAGTTGCGCCCGATC
>JBHYDO010000051.1:0-19625 GCA_051860645.1 Roseococcus sp. | reverse complement strand
ACCGCTCCCGCGCGCCCGGTCGACCGTCCCGGCCAAGGCGCCCATGCGCGTTCGCGGGCACAGCGGCGTGGGCGCGGTGCCCGGCGCCGACGCAAGCGCCGCTCCTGGTCCAGGCCATTCCTTGGTGGCTTGAGGCACGCCTCCAGGCGCTCCGCCCTTCGGCCATCTCGCTCTAGCGCTGCGCGCGCCGCGGCGGGTTCGCCGCCAAACCGCGGATCAGCGCCAGGCCCTGCTGCAACTGGAAATCCGTCTCGGGCTTGGTGAGGTCGAAGGCCGGGAAACCCTCGGGCGGCTCGGCCATGATGCGCTCCACGAGGCCGGCGGGCAGGTTCAGCGGCGGCGGCTGCACCACCGGCGGATCGGTCGGCGTGCCGCCCTCGGCGCGCAGCGACCGACGCAGGTTCTGCTCCCGGTCACGCTCGCGCGGGGCGGTGGCTTCGGCCGTGGCGGCGGCACGGGTGGCGCGCACCTCGATGTCGGGCACGATGCCGGTCGCCTGGATGGAGCGGCCCGACGGCGTGTAGTACCGCGCCGTGGTCAGCCGGATGGCGCCGTTGTTTCCGCCGAGCGGCATCACCGTCTGCACCGAGCCCTTGCCGAAGCTGGTGGTGCCGAGGATGACCGCGCGGCGGTGGTCCTGCAGGGCACCGGCCACGATCTCGCTGGCCGAGGCGCTGCCCCCATTCACCAGCACAACGATGGGCAGCCCGTTGGCGATGTCGCCGGCGCGGGCGTTCCAGCGCTGGGCGTCCTCGCTGCGGCGGGCGCGGGTGGAGACGATCTCGCCCTGGTCCAGGAAGCTGTCGGCCACCTGCACCGCCTGGTCGAGCAACCCACCGGGGTTGTTGCGCAAATCCAGGATCAGGCCGCGCAGGTTGTTGCCGCCCTGCTGGCGCAGGCTGCTGATGGCGCGGCGGAGGTTCGTCTCGGTCTGTTCGTTGAAGGAGGTGATGCGGACGTAGCCGATGTCGTTCCCCTCCATCCGGAAGCGGACGATCTGCGGGCGGATCACGTCGCGCACGATGGTGAGTTCGATGGGCGCCGGCGTCGCCTCGCGCCGGATGGTCAGGCGCAGCGAGGTGCCGCGCTCGCCGCGCATCTGCTCCACCGCCTCCTGCAGGGTCAGCCCCTGGGTGGAGTTGCCGTTGAGATGCGTGATGCTGTCGCCGGGGCGAATGCCGGCCCGCGCCGCCGGCGTGTCGTCGATGGGCGAGATGACGCGGATATAGCCGCCCTCCTGCGTCACCTCGATGCCCAGGCCGCCGAACTCGCCGCGCGTCTGCACCTGCATGTCGCGGAAATTGCGCGGGTTGAGATAGGCGCTGTGCGGGTCGAGGCCGGTCAGCATGCCGTTGATGGCGTTCTCGACCAGGTCCCGGTCCTGCGGGGATTCCACGTATTCCGCGCGGACCCGGGCGAAGACGTCGCCGAACAATTGCAGCAGGCGGTATGTTTCCGCGCGGCCGCCATCCTGCTGCGCCACGGCCCCCACCAGCGGCCCGGCCAGGATTCCGGCCGCGAAGGCGCCCGCAAGGGCGGTGGCAGTGCGGATCTTCAGCTTCATCAGGAAGGCCCCATTTTTTCCGGGAACGCGACAGTGGCGGGAAGACTATACCTCCAGGGCAGTGGCGGGAACGGCGCAATTGCGCACTCCCCCTCCCTGCATCCGGAGGCATGAACACCAAGTGAAGATGTGGCGGCGCGGGGGCCCGGGGCAACCCCACCGCGCCGTCCCCGTGGCGGGGCAGGGCGAAATCATTGTAAGGTATTGTTGCCTGGGAGTTTCCTTCATGCGTGATCTCGACCTGCTCCGGCTGGAGCGGCGTGTCGGTCAGATGCTGGTGCCGTTGGCGGAATCGCCCGGGGCCTCGGTGGGCGTGTCGCGCGACGGCATGCTTCTGCTGCGCCGGTCCGCCGGCATGGCCTCGCTGGAGCTGAACGCGCCCATCGGGGTGCCCACCACCTTCCGCATCGCCTCCGTCTCCAAGCAGTTCACCTGCGCGGCCATCCTGATGCTGGCACGCGACGGGCTGCTGCGGCTGGACGACACGCTGGCCACCCACCTGCCCTGGCTGCCGGCCGCCCTGGGCGCGGTCACGCTGGACCAGGCCATGCGCAACTGCGGCGGCCTGCGCGACGTGCTGGAACTCGCGCGGCTGGGCGGCGCCGACCTCGCCACGCCCGTCACCGACGCCGAGCTGGACGCGCTGATCGCCCGGCAGGCGGGGCTGAACTTCGCGCCCAACACCCGCTTTCTCTATTCCAACACCGGTTTCCGCCTGCTGGGCCAGGTGGTGGAGCGCGTCTCGCGCCAGTCGCTCGCCATGTTCCTCGAACGCCGCATCTTCGACCCGCTGGGCATGACGCGCACCCGCCACGCGCCGGACCTCCAGGCGCCCGTGCCGGGCCTGGCCACCGGCTACCTCGCCGACGGAACCGGCGGCTGGCGCCGCGCGCCGCACGGCTTCCCGCTGGGCGGCGAGGGCGGCCTCGTCTCCGGCGTCGAGGACCTCGCCTTATGGGCGCGCTGCCTCTCGCTCGGCTCGCTGCAGGCGGAGCTGGAGGGCGCGCTGGAGGAGACGCTGCCCTTCGCCAATGGTGCGATGAACCGCTACGCCCGCGGCCTGGAGGTGGAGGAGTGGCGCGGCCTGGCCACCGTCAGCCATGGCGGCCTCTGGCCCGGCTACAAGACCGCCTTCCTGCGCGTGCCCGAGCGGCGCATCACCGTCATCGTCATCACCAACAACGGCACGCTCGACCCGCACCACATGGCGCTGCAGGTGCTGGAGGCCGCGTTGCAGGGCGACCCCGCGCTGCGCCCGCCGCCGGCCCATGTGCCCACTGCCGGCATGGCCGGCACCTGGCTGTGCGAGGCGGCCGGCCTCTCGCTCGACATCGACGCCGAGATGGTGGCGCGCATGCATGGCGTGCCCTTCAGCCTCATCCCCGGAGAGGATGGCCGCCACACCGCCCGCCGCGGCGCCTTCCCCTTCCACGCCGCCCCCCCGCGCGACGGCGTGCTGGAGGTGGAGATGGACGCCGGCACCCTGCTGCGCTTCCGACGGGCCGAGCCCGTCGCCCCACCCGCGCTGGAGGGCGACTGGGTGTGCGCGGAACTCGGCGCGCGCTGGCAGGTCGAGGGGGCGGCGCTGCACGCGCATGGACCCATCCGCAATGCCGGGCCGTGGCGCATCACGGCGCTCTCGCCGCGGCACCTGCGCGTGCACATGCCCTCGGTGCTGTTCCAGGGCTGGGCCGATGCGGTGTTGGCCGAGGATGGGCGGTCGCTGGTGGTGAACGCCGCGCGGGCGCGCGGGCTGGTCTTCGAGCGGCGCTGAGGCCGCCGCATCGACGTTCCCGCGCGGAGCCCGAATAGGCTACTTTGGCGCGGTGCCCGACGATACACCGATGCCCGTGCAGGACGGACCCATGCCGGAACGGCCCACGCTGGTTCGTCCGCGTGCCCGGGCTTGGCTGCCCTGGCACCCGGCCCTGCTGCCGCTGCGCGGCAACCGCGTGCGGGCGCCCTTCCTGCTGCGCGCCGCCACCGTCTTCGACCATGGCGCCAGCAACAACCGCATCACCGTGGGAAGCGGCTTCCGCAATCGTGGCCTCGTGGTCATGGTGGTGGGGCATGGCAATGAGCTGCGCATCGGCGAGGGCGTGGCCTGGGGCGGCCTGATCGCCCTCTATGGCGACGGGCTGGTGGTGGAGATCGGCGACCGCTGCGACGCCAAGGGCGTGCGGCTCATCGCGCGGGAGGCCGATGTGCGGATCGGCGCGGATTGCCTGCTGGCGCAGGGCATCGAGATCCGCTCCTCCGACATCCACACCCTGCGCGACCGCGCGACGGGGGCCTGGCTGAACCCGCCCGCGCCGGTCTCCATCGGCCGGCATGTCTGGGTGGCCGGGGGCGCCTTCATCGGCAAGGGCGTGACCGTGCCCGATGGCTGCGTGGTGGGCGCCCATGCCGTGCTGACGCGGCCCTTCACCGAACCCGACTGCGTGCTGGCCGGGCAGCCGGCGCGGGTGGTGCGGCAGGGGGTGGTTTGGGAGCGGTAGGGCCGCTCGCCCCGGCGCAGCCGGGGCGAGCGGGCTGGGCTACCCCTGCTTCGAAAAAACCTCCAGCGCCGCCTGCACGCCGCCCTTGGCGTGCGGCACGCCGGCGATCTCCATGGCCATCTCCACCGCGCCCAGCGCGCCGATCACCATCGGCTCGTTCAAATCGCCCAGGTGGCCGATGCGGAACACGCGGCCGCCAAGCTTGCCCAGCCCGCCGCCCAGCGAGACGTTGAAGCGCTCCAGGGCGATGCGCCGCAATTCGTCGGCGCTGTGGCCCTCGGGCATCAGGATCGCGGTCACGCTGTCCGACCAGCGCTCGGGGTTCTGGCAGAACAGCTGCGGGCCGTTGTTGCCGGACCATTGCTGCACGGCGGCGCGCACGCCGGCGGCGAGGCGGGCATGGCGGGCGAAGACGTTCTCCAGCCCCTCCTCCTCCAGCATCAGCCGCAGCGATTCCTGCAACCCGTAGAACAGCGTGATGGGGACAGTGCCCACGAAGCTCTTGTGGCGGCGGCCGAGCATCTCGGTCCAGTCGAAGTAGTGGCGCGGATGGGTGCTGGCCCGATGCGCGGCCATGGCCTTCTCCGAGGCGCCGTTGAAGCTGAAGCCGGTGGGAAGCATCAGCCCCTTCTGGCTGCCGCCCACGCAGATATCCACGCCCCACTCGTCCATGCGGAAATCATAGGAGCCGAGCGAGGAAATGGTGTCCGCCATCAGCAGCGCGGGGTGGCCCACGCGGTCCATCGCGGCGCGCACCTGCTCGATGGGCAGGCGCGTGCCGGCGGCGGTCTCGTTGTGGACGGCGCAGACGGCCTTGATGCGGTGCTGCGTGTCGGCGGCCAGCGCCGCCTCGATGGCGGCGATCTCGCAGCCGCGGCGCCAGTCGGCCGCCACCATCTGCACCTCGAAGCCCAGCGTGCCGCACATCTTGGCCCAGCTGTCCGAGAAATAGCCCGTCTCCGGGATCAGCACGAGGTCGCCGGGGGAGAGGGTGTTGACCAGCGACGCCTCCCAGGCGCCGTGGCCCGAGGCGGTGTAGAAGAACACATGCTGCGTGGTCTTCAGCACCTTCTTCACGCCGGCCACGCAGGCGTCATAGACCGCCAGGAAGTTGGGGTCGTTGAAATCCATGCTGGCCCGCGCGGTGGCGAGCAGGACGGAATCCGGGATGTTGGTCGGCCCCGGATTGGCGAAGAACAGGCGCCCGCGGGCCGTGGGGCGCGCGGGCTTCGGGGTGGTGCTTCCGTCCATGTGACTTGCTTTTCCTGCGAGCGGCGTTCCCGGCAGTAAAGGCCGGAACGCCGTGCGGTTCAACGCTCCAGCCGGATGCCGGTGCGGGCGACCACGGCGCGGTACTTCTCCAGCTCCGATTGCAGGAAGGCGCGGGTGCCCTCGGGCGTATTGGCCGCCGTCCAGGGGGCGACCCCCGCCTGGATGAGGCGGGCCTGGATCTCGGGCTCGGCCACGGTCGCGATCAGCGCGCGGTTGATCTGCGCCACGCGGTCGGCAGGCATGTTGGGCGGGCCGATGATCATGTTCCAGGTGGTCATCTCGAAGCCGGGCATCGCCGCCTCGTTCAGCGTGGGGATGTCGGGGAAGGCGGGGAAGCGCTCGCGGCTGGTCACCGCCAGGCCGCGCACCATGCCGCCCCGCACATGCGCGGCCGCCGAGGCCAGCACCGCGATGCCGAACTGCCCCTGCCCCTGCTGGATGGCCGTCAGCATCAGCCCGCCGGAACGGTAGGACACATGCAGGAAGCGCGCGCCGATTTCCGCCGCCATCATCTCCACGCCGAAATGCGGGATGGAGCCGACGCCCGAGGTGGCATAGGGAATTTCCTCGTTCCGCGAGGTGCGCAGGTGGGCGATCACCTCCTCCGCCGTGCGGCCGGGGATGCTGGGGTTCGCCACCAGGATCATCGGCGCGGTACCGACCATGCCGAGATGCGTGAAGTCCGTGATGGGGTCGAAGCTGGTGCCGCCCTGGAGTGCGGCCGGCACGACAGCGTGGGAGGAGACCTCGATCAGCATCAGGTTGTGGCCATCGGCCGGCTGGCGGCGCAGCCATTCGGAGGCGACGGTGCCGGACGCGCCCGGCCGGTTCTCCACCAGCATGCGCGCATTGGCGCTGAGGTTGGCGGCAAACCGGTCCGCGATCAGGCGCGAAGCGATGTCGGTCGAGCCACCCGGCGCGAAGCCCACGGAGAGCGAGACAGGGCGTTCGGGATAGGCCTGCGCCGCGGCCATCAGGGGCGCAAGCAGCAGGGAACAGGCGAGGGCCGCGCGGCGCAGCAGCATGGGGATGGTTGCCTTCCGGCGTTTCTGGCCGCACCAAAGCCCGGGACGGCGGCGGCGGCAACCCTGGATGAGGCGCCGCCGGGCAGGCTAGGCTTCGCGCATGATCCACCGCCCCTGGCCTGTGCTGATCTTGCTTGCGCTGCTGGCCGCCTGCGCCACGCCGCCCGCCTGCCCGCCCGGCACGCAGGAGGCCACGGTGGCCGAGGCGTATTTCGGCCGTACCGTCTCCGGCCGCGCCGAGGTGACCGAGGAGGAGTGGCGCGCCTTCCTGGCCGACACCGTGACACCCGCCTTTCCCGACGGGCTGACGGCGCTGGACGGCGCGGGACAGTGGCGCGATCCCGCGGGGCGCATCCTGATCGAGCGCAGCAAGGTGCTGGTGCTGGTGCTGCCTGGCGCGGACGCCGCCGCCGCACGCGCCCGCCTGCGCCCGGTGGAGGAGGCATGGAAGGCGCGCTTCCGCCAGCAATCGGTGCTGACGGTGCTGCGCGGGGCCTGCATCGGCTTCTGAAACGCGCCCGATCGGCGAAGGCGCAGCCGTGAATCCGGCGCGCCGACCCGCTTCTACGGCCCGTTGATGCCCAGCGACGCCGCCGTGTCCAGAATGCTCTGCCAGGTGTCGCGCGTGATGGGCACGCCGCTGACGCGGCGTTCGGCGCGGCGGGTGTTCTCCGGCTCGCCCGGCGTCAGCACCGGCGCCTCGGGATCGATGGGCCGGCAGGATCTCACCCAGTCGAGGTAGTTTTGCGCCGCCTCGTGGAACGCTGCTTCATCGGCGAAGTGGCTGGGCGAGAGGTAGATGGACAGCATGCCGTTCGCGATGCGGCTGCGCTCCGTGATGGGGCCGGAGCACCCGCCGCCGGTCAGCGCGCCCGCCAGCAATTCGCACATGAAGGCGAGGCCCGAACCCTTGTGGTCGCCGAAGGCGCGGATGGCGCCGGTGCCGCCCGCGGCATTGCGCGGCCCCACCTGCGCATACTCGCCGTAGAGCGTGTGCGGGTCGCCGGACATGCGGCCATCGGCGGTGACGAGCGCGTTCTCAGGCAGCGCCTTGCCGCCATTGCTGGCCACCAGCACCTTGCCCTCCGCCACGAAGGAGGTCGCGAAATCCAGGATCACGGGGCCGGAGGGCAGCTTCACGCCCACGCTGAACGGCGCGGTGGAAAAGCGCCGCTCGGCGCCGCCGAAGGGTGCCACCAGCACGCTGCCGGCCACGTTCACGAAGTGCACCGAGATCAGGCCCTGCGCCGCCGCCATCTCGGCATAGTCGCCGGTGCGGCCGATGTGGCCCGCATTGCGCAGCCCCACGATGCAGCAGCCCTGCGCGAGTGCCCGCGCGATGCCGAAATCCGCCGCCTGCTGCGCCACCGTCTGGCCGAAGCCGAACTTCCCGTCGAGCAGCGCGAAGGCGCCGCCATCGGTGATGACATCCACCTTCTGCCCGGCCACCACATAGCCCGCCTTCTGCCACTCCACGTAGCGCGGCACGCGCACCACGCCGTGGCTGTCATGTCCCGCAAGATTGGCACCGACCAGGTGGTTGGAGACGCGCGCCGCTTCCGTCGCGCTGCAGCCGGAGGCGGCGAAGATGCGCGTGACGAAGCCTTCCAGCTCGTCCACGGGGATGTACATGTAGTCGGGCTCGGCCATGGGTGTTTCCTCCTGAAGAGGAGACTGCGCCGGGGCCGGGCGTGGGTCTAGAGGTGCGGCCGATTCACGGCTGCGGCTGCGCCTTCGCCGATCGGGCGCGGCTAGACCACCCTCCCGCTCTCCGGGTCCACCAGGTGCATGTGCGCCATGTCGGCCGTGAGGCGCAGCGGCGTGTTGGGGCTGGCGCTCAGCGTAGGGTCGATGCGCGCGCAGAGGTCGCGCGCCTCGCCCATGTGGAAATGCACCAGCGTCTCCATGCCCATGGGCTCGATCACCTCGGGGACGATGCCGAACTCCGCGTAGGTACCGCGTCCCTCGCGCGGCTCGGTCAGGTGTTCGGGGCGCAGTCCGAGCAGCACGGCGCGGCCGGCATGGCCCTTGTAGCGCGCGGTGCGGTTCTCGGGCACGGGCAGCACCGTGCCGTCGGCCAGGACGAGGTTCAGCGCCGCCGCGCCGTTCTCCAGCCGCGCGGGGATGAAGTTCATCGCCGGGCTGCCGATGAAGCCCGCCACGAAGCGCGTGGCGGGGTTGTGATACAGCTCCTGGGGCGGGCCCACCTGCTCGATGATGCCGTGGTTCATCACCACCACGCGGTCGGCCAGGGTCATCGCCTCCACCTGGTCGTGCGTGACGTAGACGGTGGTGGTCTTGACCGTCTGGTGCACCTTCTTGATCTCGGTGCGCATCTGCACGCGCAGCTTGGCGTCGAGGTTCGACAGCGGCTCGTCGAACAGGAACACCTGCGGGTTGCGCACGATGGCGCGGCCCATCGCCACGCGCTGCCGCTGCCCGCCGGACAGCGCCTTGGGCTTGCGGTCCAGCAGCACCGTGATGTCGAGGATGCGCGCGGCTTCCTTCACGCGGCGGTCGATCTCCGCCTTGGGGAATTTCCGCAGCAGCAGGCCGAAGGCCATGTTGTCGTAGACCGACATGTGCGGATAGAGCGCGTAGTTCTGGAACACCATCGCGATATCGCGGTCACGCGGCGGGATGTCGTTCACGATGGTGCCGCCGATGGCGATGTCGCCGGAGGTGATCTCCTCCAGCCCCGCGATCATGCGCAGCGTGGTGGACTTGCCGCAGCCCGAGGGGCCGACCAGCACGCAGAACTCATGGTCCGCGATGTCGAGGTCGATGCCCTTCACGGCCTGCACGTCGCCCTCATAGGCCTTGACGATCTTGCGAAGCGAAACCTCAGCCATGGTGTGTCCCTATGCTTGAGCCGACCGATTCACGCCTCCGCGCCATGCGGCGCTGCGGCGATCGGACGGCTTTCCCTCAACCCTTCGTGGCGCCGGCCGTCAGGCCCGCGATGTAGTAGTCCATCAGGAAAGCGTAGATGACGACCGGCGGAAGTGCGGCCATCAGCGCGCCCGCCATGATGCTGCCCCAGGCGAAGGTGTCCGCCCGCACCAGCTGCGACACCACGCCGATGGTCAGCGGCATCTGGTCCGGCGTGGTGACGAAGGCGGTGGGATAGACGAAGGCCGCCCAGGACACCGTGAAGGCGAAGATGGTGGCCGCGATGATGCCGGGCAGCGCCACGGGGATGAAGATCTTGATGAGCATCTGCGGCCAGGTGGCGCCGTCTATCAGCGCCGCCTCGTCCAGCTCCTTCGGGATGGAGGCGAAGTAGCCGATCATGATCCAGGTGCAGAAGGGCACGGTCAGCGTGGGATAGACCAGCACCAGGCCCCAGATGGAGTTCAGCAGCCCCAGCCCCCCCACCAGCTGGTAGAGCGGGATGAACAGCAGCGTGTCCGGCACCAGGTAGGTGAGGAACACGCCCGTCGCCAGCGCCTGGCTGCCCCAGAACCGCATCCGCGCCAGCGCGAAGGCCGCCAGCACCGAGATCACCATGGTCAGCGACACCACGCAGGCCGTGATGATGAGGCTGTTCAGCATGAAGCGCTGGAACATCGGGTTGGTGACGATGCTTGCGTAGTTTTCGAGCGTGGGATTGCGCACCAGCCACGGATTGCCCGTCATGCCGGCGATCTCGGCGCTGCCCTTCAGGCTCGTCACCAGCATGTAGAAGGGCGGCGCGAGGAAGATGATGGCCGCGATGGTCAGGCTGATGTAAGCGACCCACAAGGCCCAGCGCCGCTCGGCGCGCAGGCTGCCGGCCTTGTGGTAGAGGGCGGGTGTCTCCCGGTTCATCGCGGTCGCCGACATCACATCTGCTCCTTGTTGCGGCGGACCACGCTGCGCAGCACGAAGAAGGCGCAGAGGGCGAGGACGGGGAACATGAACAGCGACACCGCCGCCCCGCGCGGGATATTGCCCGAGAGGATGCCCACCTGGAACGCGTAGGACGCGAACACGTGGGTGAGGTCCCGCGGCCCCCCATTGGTCAGCACACGGACGATGTCGTAGTTCGCGAAGGTCACGATCAGACTGAACAAGACCGTGATGGAGATGATGTTCGCCATCATCGGCAGCGTGACGTAGCGCAATCGCTGCACGCCCGTGGCGCCGTCGATGGCCGCCGCCTCGTAGAGCTGCTCCGGCACCGACTTCAGCGCGGCCAGGTACATGATCATGAAGAAGGGCGCGCCGATCCAGACGTTCACCATGATGATGGCGATGCGCGCCCACCAGTGGTGCCCGAGCCAGGGCACCTCCGGCACCGAGATCACGGCCAGCAGCCAGTTGATCGAGGAGTAGGAGGGGTCGAACATCCACCACCAGCCCAGCGTGGACAGCGCCGGCGGGATCACCCAGGGCACCAGCAGCATGCCGCGCCACTTGCGCTGCCCCTTGTCGGGGATGTCGTGCAGCATGTGCGCCAGCCAGAAGCCGATCAACGCCTTCAGCAGCACCGCCGTGACGGCGAAGAAGCACGACTGGAACGCGACCATCCAGAAGGTCTCGCTTTCCAGCAGGATCTCGTAGTTCAGCGTGCCGACGAAGCCGGTCATCCGCCGGTTCAGCGTCGAGAGATAGATGGCGTAGCCCGCCGGATAGGCCACCAGCCCCAGGATGATGACGAGAAGCGGCGTCGTCATCAGCAGGGCGATGGAGGAGCGGCGGCGCGCGAAACGCTGGAAACTGTTCGCCTTGCCGCGACGCAGGCTCATGCCGGCCAGGCTGCCATCGGCTGCCATGCGTATCCCCTCTTGCTGCTCAGTGAAACGGGCGGGCGGCCCTGCGGCACGCCCGCCCGCATGGGGTGGGCCTCAGCCGCCGCGGCGGATGGTGTTCAGCTCGCGGTCGAGCCAGGCGAGCGCCTGGTCCACCGTCTCGCCGCCCTGGTTCACGCGCGCCACCACCTTGGTGTTCAGCGCCTGCTGGTAGGCCTGCACGGCGAACTCCGCGGGTGCCGGCGCCTGGGCCACGCTGGCGCGGGCGTTGTGGTGTGCGCGCAGCGGGTAGTTGTAGACGGTGCCCACCGGCGGCCCCTCATTCGCCCACACCGGGAAGTCGCTCATGCTGGCGAAGGGCGGGATGTCGTAGCCGTTGGAGGTGTTCGTCTGCTTCTCGGCCGAGGTCCGCTCGCTCAGGAATTCCAGCAGCTGCTTCGCCGGCCCCTTGTTCCGGCTGAACGACCAGATGCCCCAGAAATACGGCAGGTAGGGCACGAAGCGCCCCTCGGGCCCGGCCGGCATCGGCACGGTCCAGCACTTCTCGGCCACCTGCGGCGCGTCGCGCTTCGCCACCGCCCAGGCCGAGGGCGGGTTGAAGATCAGCGCCGAACGGCCGGAGATCAGCGCGCGGTTGTTGGCGCCGTCATCCCAGGCCCAGACGTCGTTGGGCAGGAAGCGCGCCAGGCGCACCAGGTACTCCACCGCCGTCTTGAGCTTGGCGTTGCCGCGCACGGTCACGCGGCCTTCCGCATCCATCATCGAGGCCCCGAAGGAGGCGAGGATGGCGCCCGTCGTGTCCACCGCATCGGTGAAGGAACCCATCGGCATGCCGAAGGGCACGCCGGCGGCGTGGCACTTCTCGGCGGCCGTCAGGAAGGTGTCCCAGTTCCAGGTGTCGGCCCCCGGACCGCGGGTGTTGGAGGCCGGCCACATGGCGCGGATATCGATGCCGGCATGCTGCTCCATCAGGTCGAAGCGGACGCAGGCGGGCTTCATCTGCGTGCCCGAGACGGCGGGGATGGCACGCCAGGTGCCGCGCACCTTGCCGAGATATTCGGCCGCGTCGTTCACCGGGCCGTATTTCGCGATGAGGCGGCCCATCACGTCGTCCACCGGCTCCAGAAGGTCGGCCTTGGCGGCCGGCTCCCAGGTCGGGAAGGAGAGCAGGTCATGCCCCGAGCGGGACTGCGCCTGCGCCGCGATGGTCAGCAGGTTCTGGTTGCCCACCGAGGTGATGAAGTCCACCTGCACATTGGCGCGGTTTCGCTGGCCCCAATCGGCGCAGAGTTCCCGCAACGCGCCATTGCCGGCCGGAACCCAATGGTCCCAGAAGCCGCAGCGGATGGTGGTGGTGGGCTGCCCGAAGACGGCGGGCGCCGAGAGCGTGCCCGCGGCCAAAACGCTCGCGCCCGTGCCCAGAACGGCACGGCGCGACAGATTCTTGTCTGCCATCTCGAACTCTCCTCCGGTATCTTTGGTCGCGGTCTGCGCCGCTGGAGCGAAGCGTAGTCATGCCCCGCCACGCATTGCAACGGCTTGCTGCAAATTCATGGTGACACCAGGATGCCCGGCATGGACACCCACCCCTTCGACGCGCTGGTGATCGGCGCGGGCATCGCCGGCGCCACCGCCGGCGCACATCTGTGCGACACCCACCGCCTGGCCCTGCTGGAGGCCGAGGAAGTGGCCGGCTTCCACACCACCGGCCGCTCCGCCGCCATCTGGATCCTGAACTATGGCAGCGTGGATGCGCGCATCCTGACCGGCGCCAGCCGCGGCTTCTTCGAGGCGCCGCCGCCGGGCTTCACAGACGCGCCGCTGGCCCATCCCC
Source organism: Roseococcus sp. (assembly GCA_051860645.1). Classification (GTDB taxonomy): domain Bacteria; phylum Pseudomonadota; class Alphaproteobacteria; order Acetobacterales; family Acetobacteraceae; genus Roseococcus. The sequence goes on along the minus strand of JBHYDO010000051.1, from coordinate 6,699 downwards.
GCGCCATCCTGAACCTGGCCGACGCCGCGCAGCGCCCCGCGCTGGAGGCCGCGCTGGCCGAGGGCAGCGGGCTGGAGCCGCTCAGCGTGGCGCAAGCGCGCGCCCTCGTCCCCGCCATCCGCGCCGACTATGCCGTCGCCGCCAGCATCGAGCGCGACGCCTTCGACATTGACGTGGCCGCTCTGCACCAGGGTTTCCTCCGGCAGATCAAGGCGGCCGGCGGCGCGCTGGCGCTGCGTCACCGCGCCGGGCGCATCTGGCACGCACAGGGCCTCTGGCACGCCGAGAGCGCCGCGGGTGACGTCTTCACCGCCCCCGTGCTGGTCAATGCCGCCGGCGCCTGGGGCGACGAGGTGGCGCGCCTCGCGCAGGTCGCGCCCCTGGGCCTGCAGCCCAAGCGCCGCACCGCGTTGATCGTGGACCCCGGCCCGCACGACAGCACGCAATGGCCGCTGGTCGGCGACGTGGGCCACAGCTGGTATGTGCGCCCCGAGGCGCGCCGCAAGCTGATGGTCAGCCCCGCCGACGAGACCGACACCGACCCCTGCGACGCCCAGCCCGACGAACTCGACGTCGCCATCGCCGTGGACCGGATGCAGCAGGCCATGGACATTCCCGTGCACCGCGTGGAGCACCGCTGGGCCGGGCTGCGGACCTTCACGCCGGACCGGGGCCTTGCCATCGGCGCCTGCGCGGCACCGGGCTTCTTCTGGATGTGCGGGCAGGGCGGCTACGGCATCCAGACCGCGCCGGCCGCCGGGCGGCTGCTGGCGCACCTCATCCGCGGCACCGAGCCGGAGCGCGACGTCCTGCCCGCCATCGCCCCCACCAGCCCGCTGCGCTTCGCCGCATGAACGCCCCCGATTTCGCCGATGTGCAGGCCGCCGCCGCGCGCCTCGAGGGCCGCATCCGTCGCACGCCCATGCTGCGCCACCGCGCGCTGGACGAGGCGGCCGGCGGCGTGGTGCTGGTGAAGCCCGAGCCCTTGCAGATTACCGCCAGCTTCAAGCTGCGCGGCGCCACCAACGCCGCGCTGCAACTGCCCGAGGGCGCACGCGGCGTGGTGACGCATTCCTCCGGCAATCACGGCCAGGCGACGGCCTGTGCCGCGCATTCGCTCGGGCTGCGCGCGTTGATCGCCATGCCGGCGGACGCCGCCAGCGTGAAGGTGGACGCCACGCGCGCCTGGGGTGCGGACCTCCATCGCTTCGACCGCCACGGCACCGACCGCGAGGCGATGGTGGAAGACCTGGCGCACACCCACGGCCTGCACATCATCCCGCCCTATGACCATCCGCACGTCATCGCGGGGCAGGGGACGGCGATGCTGGAACTCATCGAGGATGCGCGTGCCGATGGCCTGACGCCCGAGCAGTTCGCCATCTGCACCGGCGGCGGCGGCTTGCTGGCGGGCAGCACACTGTCCATCTCCGCCCTCTGCCCCGCCGCGCGCATCTACGCGGTGGAGCCGGAAGGCTGGGACGACACCACGCGCTCGCTCCGCGCCCGCATGCGCTTGGCCAATGACCTGCGCGGCGCGAATTACTGCGACGCGCTGCTGGCGAAGGAACCGGGCGTGCTGACCTTCGCCATCAACCAGGCGCGTGTCACCGCAGGGCTGGTGGTGAGCGAGAACGAGGTGCGCGCCGCCATGCGCTTCGCCTTCACGCACCTCAAGCTGGTGGTGGAGCCAGGTGGGGCCGTGGCACTCGCCGCCGTGCTGGCCGGAAAGCTCGAGACGCGGGGCGCCGTCACCGCCATCATCCTCAGCGGCGGCAACGTGGACCCCGGCGTCTTCGCCGAGGCCCTGGCGGCGTGAGCACGCGCATCACGGCGCTGGATTTCCGCGGCGTGGCTGTCACGCCCAAGACCAACTGGTGCTTTCTGCTGTTGCGCACCGAGGGCGGGTTCACCGGCCTCGGCGAATGCACGCTGGCGGGGCAGGAGGCGCTGCTGGCCGCCGAGGCGGCGCGACTGGCGGCGGAGGTGGCAGGCCAGGACGCCCGCGCGCGCAACCGCCTGGCGCGCCTGCTGCCGCACGCGCCGGGCGGGCTGGTCTCGCACACCGTGCTCTCGGCCTTCGAGCAGGCGCTGTGGGACGTGGCGGCGCAGGCCGATGGCGCGCCGATCCATGCGCTGCTGGGCGGCGCGCTGCGGGCGCGCGTGCCGCTCTATGCCAACATCAACCGCGGCGTGGCGCCGCGCACGCCGGAGGGTTTTGGCGCCGCCGCGCGGCGTGCGCTGGAGGCAGGCTTCCGCGCGGTGAAGCTGGCGCCCTTCGACCCGATCATCTGGGAAGACCGCGAGGGCTGGCGCGAAGGCTACGCGCAGGGCCTCGCGCGCATCGCCGCCGTGCGCGAGGCGATAGGCCCGGATGTGGCGCTGATGGTGGATGCGCATTGGCGCTTCTCGCCCGGCGGCGCCGCCGTGCTGGTCCGCGACGTGGCGCGCTTCGACCTGTTCTGGCTGGAATGCCCCGTGGCCGAGGCCAACCATGCGGAAATCCGCCGCCTGCGGGGAGTGGCCAATGACCGCGGGATGCGCCTCGCGGGCGCGGAGACGCTGTCCGGCCTCGCCGCCTATCGGCCGCTCATCGAGGGCGGGCTTTATGACGTGCTGATGCCCGACATGAAGCATTGCGGCGGCCATGAGGAGATGCGGCGCATCGCCGCCCTGGCGCTGACCGGGGGCATCGAGATCGCCCCGCACAACCCGACCGGCCCCGTCTGCCACGCGCATTCGCTGCACGCCTGCGCGACCATCCCTAACCTGCTGCCTCTGGAGGTGCAGTTCGGCGAGACGGAGCGTTTCTTCGAGTTGTGCGGCGGCGCCTCGCTGCGCTTCGACATGGGGGCCGCCGTCGTGCCGCAGGCGCCCGGTCTCGGCGTGGCGCTGGACGAAGCCGCAGCGCGCGCGACACCCTGGCAGCCGCAGCCGCTGCCCTGGCTGGATCCGCGGCTGGGCTGAGGTGCGGCGCGTGGCCAATGATCGGACGGAGGCCGGTCGGGGCCGGTGGCGCGGGCATCCTCCACATCCGTCCCCGGCGTTGTCGTGGACGCGGCCTCCGCCCACGGCGTGACCGGCCTTGGCCGCTCACGCCCCTGCCCGCCCGCGCGGCGACGCCCCCGGGGCCGGCGGGAGGCTGGTTCTCAGTGCGCCGGCCGGCCGCGCTCGCCGCAGGCGTAGTTGTGCGCGTGGACCAGGCCGTCATCGTGGTCCACCGGCTGGCGCACCATCGGGCGCTCCGTCATCCGGCCGCGCTCGCTGCACGCGAAGTTGTGGGCGTGCACCAGGCCGTCATCGTGCTGGTCGTGGTTCATGGTCGGGTCCTCCTTGTTCATGCGTGGTGGAAAGCATTCTTGAATTGGGCCGCCTCGGTGCTGTCCTGCATGGCGGTGGTGCTGGCGGTGCCGCCGCTGGCGGCGTTCGCAACCGCGTCGAAATAGCCGACGCCGACCTCACGCTGGTGGCGCACGGCGGTGAAGCCCTCGGCTTCGGCGGCGAACTCGGCCTGCTGCAATTCGCTGTAGGCGCCCATGCCGCGCTCGGCGTAGCCGCGCGCCAGCTTGAACATGGAGAGGTTCAGGCTGTGGAAGCCGGCCAGCGTGACGAACTGGAACTTGTAGCCCATGGCGCCCAGCTCGCGCTGGAACTGCGCGGCCGCCTCCACGCCCATCTTGCGCTGCCAGTTGAAGCTGGGCGAGCAGTTGTAGGCCAGCATCTTGCCAGGGAATTCCCGGTGGATGGCCTCGGCGAAGTCGCGCGCGTCCTGGAGGTCGGGGTCGGACGTCTCCCACCACAGCAGATCGGCGTAAGGCGCATAGGCCAGGCTGCGCGCGATGGCGTAGGCCTTGCCCATACCGGGGCGAATGCGGAAGAAGCCTTCCGCCGTGCGGTCATTGCCGATGAAGGGGCGGTCGCGCTCGTCCACGTCGCTGGTGAGCAGCTGCGCGCTCTCCGCATCGGTGCGGCAGAGCAGCACGGTGCTGACCCCCTCCACATCCGCCGCCAGCCGCGCCGCGTTCAGCGTGCGGATGTGCTGGCTGATCGGCACCAGCACCTTGCCGCCGAGATGGCCGCACTTCTTCTCGGACGCCAGCTGGTCCTCGAAATGCACGCCGGCCGCACCCGCCTCGATCATCGCGCGCATCAGCTCATAGGCATTGAGCGCGCCGCCGAAGCCCGCCTCTGCGTCGGCGATGATGGGGGCCATGTAGTGCGTGCCGTCATCGCCCTTGCCGTCCAGGCGCTCCATGGTGGCGATCTGGTCGGCGCGGCGCAGCGCGTTGTTGATGCGGCGCACGACGCCCGGCACGCTGTCCACCGGGTAGAGCGACTGGTCGGGATACATCTGCCCCGCCGAATTCGCGTCCGCCGCCACCTGCCAGCCGGAGAGGTAGATGGCCTTCAGCCCCGCCTTCACCTGCTGCAGGGCCTGCATGCCCGTCAGCGCGCCCAGCGTGTTCACGAAGGGCTCGGTGCGCAGCAGGTGCCACAGCCGCCGCGCGCCCATCTCGGCCAGCGTGTGCTGCGTGCGGAAACTACCCGAGAGGCGCACCACATCGGCCGGCGTGTAGTCGCGCCGCACCCCCTCGTACCGGCCGGGATCGCGGCCGCCGCCGCCATCGGGGGCGAAGCAGGGGGTGGGGGTGGGGCGCATGGCGTTTCTCCGTGTGTGGCGTTCGATGTGTGAATAATTGACATTGCGCACGCCGAAATCACGGGAAAAATGCCGTCTGGCATGGCAAGCCTGTGAAGCCCGCCACGCCGGAGGCCGCAAATCCGTGAAGCCTGTGAAGGACCCGCCGCCATGTCCCGCCCGCTGATCGGCCGCACGGCCCGCCGCATCCGCATGGAAATGGGCCTCACCCAGCAGGCCCTGGCCGCGCGGCTGGGCATTTCCGCCAGCTACCTGAACCTGATCGAGCATGACCAGCGCGCCGTCACCGCCGCCGTCCTCATCAAGCTGACCGAGGCGCTGGGCGTGGACCTGGCCGCCCTCTCCGGGCACGCCGAACGCCAGCTGGAAGCCGGGCTGCGCGAGGTGCTGTCCGACCCCATGCTGGGCCTGGAGGTGATGCCGGAAAACGAGGTCCAGGCCATCGCCGCCAGCGCGCCCAATGCCGCGCGCGGCGTGCTGGCGCTGTACCGGGCTTGGCGCGTGGCGCGCGAGGATTCGTCGGGCATCGCCCTGCCCTCCGGCCGCCGCCTGCTGTTGCCCAACGAGGAGGTGCGCGACTTCTTCCACGAACGCGGCAACCACTTTTCGCGCCTGGAAGCCTTCACCGAATCCCTCGGCGCGCAGATGCAGGCGACGCCCGCCGAGATGAACCACGCCATCGCCGAGCGGCTGCGCCAAAGGCACAACGTCACCGTCACCGTCACCGCGATGCACGAGGCCGACCGGCGCTACGATCCGCGCACACGCGAACTCTGGCTGGCGGAATCCCTGCCGCGGGAATCGCGCGGCTTCCGCATGGCCTTCCAGCTCATGCTGCTCGAAGCGCGCGACGCGGTGGACGCCACGCTGGCCGACACCAAGGCCAGCACCAGCGAGGCCGACCAGCTCATCCGCATCGGCCTGCTGAACTACGCGGCCGCGGCGCTGCTCATGCCCTACGCGCCCTTCCTGCGCGCCGCGCGCGAGTTGCGGCACGATGTCGAGCGGCTCGCCGCACGCTTCGGCACCAGCTACGAACAGGTGGCGCAGCGCCTTTCCACCCTGCACCGCGAGGGCGCGCGCGGCCTGCCCTTCTTCTTCCTGCGCGCGGACACGGCGGGCAACGTCACCAAGCGGTTTTCCGCCGCCGGCTTCCCCTTTGCGCGCTTCGGCGGAAGCTGCCCGAAATGGATCGTGCACCACGCCTTCGCCACGCCGGGCGTGACGCGCGTGCAGGCCGCCGAACTGCCGGACGGGGCCGCCTTCCTGTGCATCGCGCGCGCCATGCACGGCACCACGCCGCGCTGGGGCGAGCCGCCGCCCACCCATGTCGTCGCCATCGGCTGCGACATTTCGCGCGCGGAGGAGGTGGTCTATGCCGACGGGCTGGACCTGGTGGCGGCGCGCGTCGGCATCGGCCTCTCCTGCCGGCTGTGCGACCGGATGGATTGCCGAAGCCGGGCCTTCCCGCCGCTGGAACACCGGCTGAAACTGGACGCGAACGAGGACAGCGCCGCCCCCTGGCGCTTCGACCGCAAGGATGCGCCGCCTTGAATATCTTGCTCGTCAACGGCAACACGGATGAGGCGATCACGGCGCGCCTGGCCGCCGCCGCGCGCGGCATGTGCGCGCATGAGATCACGGCGGCCACCACGCGCTTCGGCGCGCGCTACATCGCCTCCCGCGCGGCGGTGGCCGTTGCCTCGCACGCGGTGCTGGATGCGCTGGCCGAACACATCGGCACCGACAACCCGGCCGGCTACGATGCCGCCATCATTGCCTGCTTCGGCGAACCCGGGCTGGACGCGGCGCGCGAACTGTTCCCGCTGCCGGTGCTGGGCATGGCCGATGCCTCCATCCGCGCGGCACTCCGCGTGGCACCCCGCGTGGCGGTGCTGACGGGCGGTGCGGCCTGGGTGCCGATGCTGGAGGAGTTTTTCCTGGTGCGCGGGCTGACGCGCGAACAGGTGCGCGTCGCCGCCATCACGCCCACCGGGGATAGGATCGCGCGGGACCCGGAAGGCGCCGCCACGCTGCTG
>JBHYDO010000050.1:0-19793 GCA_051860645.1 Roseococcus sp. | reverse complement strand
TGGCACCTTCGATCACACGCCGGGCCGGGTCCAGGGGGTGCCGCCGGGGGGCGGCTGGGTGGTGGGCGTCGCCGGGCGCAGCCGCACGGCCGTGCCGCTCGCGGTCACCATCAGCATGCCGTTGTTGCTGCCCAGCACCTCGTAGTCGATGTCGATGCCCAGGATGGCGTCGGCGCCCAGCGCCTGCGCCTGGGCCGTCAGGTTCTGCATGGCGACGTCACGCGCGCTGCCGAGTTCGCGCTCATAGGTGCCGGAGCGGCCGCCGACGATGTCGCGGAGCCCGCCTAGGATGTCCTTGAAGACATTCACGCCCAGCACGCTGTCGCCGAAGACAACACCCAGATAGGCCTCGACCTCGCGGCCCTGCAGTAGGGAGGTGGTGGTGTAGAGCATCGGACGGGCCTCGGGCTGGGGACGTTGAGGGGCCAAGCGGAGGGCGGGGTCGCGCCACGCACCGCGCCATGTCCCGACGCGAACCCGGCCATCCGACCCGGACGCGGCGCTTGCCGCTCCTCTGGCCCGGTTCTGGATCAGCACGGTCCATCCGGCAAGGGGTTCGGCCGAGCGGGGATCGGGGCGCCACCGGCGCTCCGCCCCTGCTTCGCCGGTCAGCGCCCCGCGCCGTTGGGCGGACAGTCGGCTGAGGCCTCGCCCAGCGAGAGCATCAGCCGGTTCGCCCAGTTGAAGAAGGCCGCGCCCTGGATGATGTCGCTGATGGCCAGGTCGTCCATGCCGGCCTTGCGCAGCCGAGTCACATGCTCCGGCGCAAAGGTCATCGGGATGGCGGTGAGCGCCACCGCGGCCGCGACGATGGCGTTCCAGTGCTCGCCGAGATCGGCGCCGACGCCCTCCGCCAGCAGCCGGTCCACATCCGCCTCGCGCTTGCCATAGGTGGCGGCGAAGCGGGCATGGACCGAGCAGCAGTAGATGCAGCCGTTGAAGCGCGACACCGCCGCCGCGGCCAGTTCGCGGTCGGCGCGCGGGGCGCCGGCCACCGGGTTGTAGAAGATGTCCTTGTCGGTGCGGGTGCGGTGTTCCAGCGCGTCGGGGTCGCGCGCCAGCAGACGGAAATATTCCGACTTCGCGCGCGCCGCGTCGATCAGCGCGGCCATGTGGTGCGGCGTCAATTCGGCTTCGGCGAGTGGTTTCACGAAGGCCACCCAGCCGATCTGGTCGCGGGTGAAGACGTTTGGGGTGTCGGAGGCCGGAACGGTATCGGGCATGGGTGAGGGCCTCAGCGCGTCGCGGCCAGCACGGACAGGCCGGCCACCACGCGGATCTGGAAGGTGAGGAAGGAGACGAGCTGCGAGAGCGAGACGATGCCGTTCTCGTCCCAGCCCGCCGCCTTCAGGGGTGCGAAGCGCGCGGCGGCCGCGTCGCGTGGGTGGAACACCAGGTAATGCGTGTGGGCAAAGGCCGCCGCGAGCTTGGGGCCGATCGCGTGCGCCACATCCGCCGGCAGGGTGAAATCCGGCGCCGGCGTGTCCTCGATGCTGAGCGGGCCGGGCGGGTAGGCGCCGCGCGGCCCCTCGGCCAGCGTCGCCGCCACCGCCGCGGCCACCGTCGCGGCCAGTGCTTCGCCGCCATGGGTGGCGAGGCCCGCGGCGTAGTGGCCGGCGGTGGGCTCGGCCCGGTGCAGCCCGGCCACATAGGCCGCGATGGCGAAGCGCTCGGCCAGGGTGAAGTCGCCGGGTTTGGCCGGCGTCAGCAGCACCTCGTAGCTGCGCTGGGCGTGCGCGCGCGCCACCTTTCGCCCGTCGCGCACCGCGTCCATGAGCGAGCCGGGGGTGATGCCCGCCAGCGTGTCGATCACATCCATCAATGCCTGGTCCCTGTCATGGCCGTCATCCCTTCCGTGGTCCGCGCCGCGCGCCTCAGGCCGGCGCCACATGCCGCGCGCCAAGTTCGATGCAGCGAAGCACATGCGGGTGGGGCGGGTCCACCGAGTGGACCTGCACGGCAAGCTCCGTCGCGCGGTCCATCGCGCGGTCCGCCTTGAGCGAGGCGATCACCTCATCAGACGCGCTCGGATGCGCCTCCTGTGGCCCGAAGGCACCAGGGTGGAGCGAGGCGCGGCAGCCTCCCCGCTACTCCACCTGCGCGCGCAGCGCCTCCAGCACGGTGGAATCGGTCAGCGGTGCGGTGTCCCAGGGCGGTTCGGGCGGCGGATCCAGCGTCTCGAACACGGTGGCCAGCTCGATCTCGCCCGCGGAGGCGGGGCGCGGATAGGGCGTGGGGTCGGCGAATCCCGCCGCCTTGGGCCGGCCGATGCCGATGAAGAAATCCTCGAGCCCCGCCGGCATCAGCACCCAGAGAAAGCGGAAAGGGTCCTCGCCATCATTGATGAAGCCGTGCCGGACATGAGGCGGTGCCACCATGAAGGTGCCGGTCGTGATGCGCCGCACGCGGCCCTCCAGCCGCGCCAGCGCCTGGCCCTGGACGATCCAGAACAGCTCGGTCTGGGCCGGATGCGCATGCTCGCGGATCTTGCCGAGCGGCGGCAGTTCCTGGAGGCCGCTGGAGAAGCCCGGCAGCGCGCCCGGATGGCGCGGCGAGGTCAGCACCTCGATCCAGCCATTGGCCGGCTGGGGCTGCCAATGCTGCTGGCCGTGGCCGGGCGGCACCAGGATCATGCGCGAGGTCATGCCGGGCTCTCGTTGAAGTCCAGGCTCTCGTCGAAGTAATGCACCTCGAACAGCACACAGCCGGTGTCCGAGCGGAACGGCCCGTGCCAGGCGCCCGGCGGGCGGCAGGCATAAGCGGCGACGTCGAAGGTGGTGCCACCGCGCCCTTCCGCGTCATTGCCGACCACCAGGTCGCCCTGCACCAGCCACACCTCCTCCCAGTATTCATGGACGAAGGGCACGGTGGTGAAGGTGCCCGGCGCGAAGCGCAGCAGACGGGTGCGGTGGCCGCGGCGGTTCGCCTCGTCCAGCCGCCCGGCGAGGATTTTCTGTTGCATGCCGGGCGGGTAGCCGGGCAGCGTCTCCCAGCCCGTCGCCATGTCGGGCAGGTGGAATTCGAGATGTTCCTTGGTGATGGCCATGGCGGTTCTCCTCAGCGCTGGTGCGGGTGGTCGGTGTGGAAGCGGGCCGGATGGGCGGCGCCGCGCGTCACGCGGGCGGACTGCGGCGTGGCGCGCCGGTGGTGTCATGGGCGGCCTCCTCCACGAGCCAGTCGGCAAACATCTGCAGGGACGGGCCGACCCGCCCCTGCGGCAGCAGCAGCCAGTAGCAATCGCCGGTCATCGCCGCGCCGTCCGCGCAGGCGACGAGGCGCCCGGTCCGCACCTCCTCGCGCACGAAGCCCGGTGAGCAGATCACCACGCCCAGCCCCTCGACCGCCGCCTGGATGGCCAGCGTCGTGCTCTCGAACAGCAGCGGCGAGGGGCTGCCCGGCAGGCCGGCATGCCGGTGCCAGATCGCCCAGTCGCGCGGACGCACCTTGCTGCCGAGCAGCCGGCCCGGGAGGGCGGGCCCGGAAGCGGCCAGGGCCGGCGTGGCGAAGGGTGCGATCATCACCTGCTGCAGCCGGCGCAACGTGGGCGAAGGCGGTGCGTCCAGCGGCGCCGTCCTGATGGCGGCATCCACCCCCTCCCGCGCGAGGTCCACCGCTGCGGTGGAGGTGGTCACTTCCACGTCGATGCTCGGATGGCGCCGCTTGAAGTCGGCGAGGCGCGGGATCAACCAGCGCAGCGCCCAGGTGGTGTAGGCGCGGATGCGCAGCGGCGCGGTCTGGGCCTGAAGCGCCCGCGCGGCGGCCTCGATCTGCGCGAAACCCTGGCGCAGGTCCTGGGCGAAACGCAGGCCCTGCTCGGTCAGGCTGAGCGCATTGGGGCCGCGGCGTACCAGCGCGCAGCCAAGCTCCCGCTCCAATTCGCGCAGGCGCCGGCTGACGGCGGGCTGCGTCACCTGCAACGCCATGGCCGCGGCGGTCACGCTGCCGGTCTCGGCGATCAGGTGGAAGGCCCACAGGCTTTGCAGGGGTGGGGGGCTTTGAAGGGGCAGGGGGCGCGTGGCCATGGCGCAGCATAACACAGGCTTGGGGCAGGCCGAGAAATTCTGCGGCTTTCCGCCCTGCGCGCAACATGGGACGCAGGGATGCCGGGGTGCAGAGCCGCGGCGAAGCAGAGGAAACATCCATCATGAAGCGTCGCACAGCGCTGATGCTCGCCCCCGCCCTCGCGTCCGGCCTTTCGTCGCCGGCGCTCGCCCAGGGCGCGGACTTCCCGAGCCAGCCGATCCGCCTGATCATCCCCTTCACCACCGGCGGCAGCAACGACATCGTGGGCCGGCTGATCGCGGAGCGCATGTCGGTACGGCTCGGCCGCCCCGTGGTGGTCGAGAACCGTGGCGGCGCGGGCGGGCTGATCGGCAACGACATGGTCGCGAAGGCGCCGGCCGACGGGCACACCGTGCTACTCGCGGGCAGTGGCAGCTTCCTAATCTCCTCGCTGGTCCATGCGCGGCTGCCCTATGATCCGGAAATGGACTTCGCGCCGGTGGGCTACATCGGCGCGGCACCCAACGTCATCACTGTCCATCCCTCGGTCGCCGCCCACACGCTGGCTGACCTGCAACGGGTCGCGCGCGCCGCACCGGCGCCGCTGCGCTATGGCACGCCGGGCGTGGGCACCACCGGCCATGCGCTGGGCGCCATGATCGCCTCCGTGCTCGGCGTGGAGCTCGACCCCGTCCACTATCGCGGCACCGGCCCTTCCATGGCCGATGCGCTGGCCGGGCGCATCGACATCCTCACCAACGCCTCCGCGCCCCTTCAGCCGCATATCGAGAGCGGGCGGTTGCGCGCGCTCGCCATCGCCGGCCGCACCCGCAGCGCGGCGTTGCCGAACGTGCCGACGAGCGTGGAGCAGGGCTTCCCCGACCTCGACAGCGCCACCTGGTATGCGCTGCTGACCACGGGCGGCACTCCGCCCGCGCGCATCGCCGTGCTGCACGCGGCGCTGAACGCCGTCCTGGCCGACCAGGAGGTGCGCCGCCGTCTGGTGGAGCATGGCGTGGACGAGATCGCCCCAAGCTCCACCCCTGCCGACCTGACGCGCTTCCTGGCCGAGGACCGCACGCGCTGGCGCCGCGTGGTGGAACGCGCGCAGATGCGCATTGATTGAGGAGCCCCACGCCATGACCGACGAAGCCCCGATCATCCTCTCCACCACCGACGGCGTCGCGACGCTGCGGATCAATCGGCCGGCCCGGCGCAACGCCATCGACGACGCGACGCGCGCCGTCATGATCGAGGCGCTTGAGGCCGCGGCGGCCGACCCCGCCATCCGTGCCCTCGTCGTCACCGGCACGGGCACCGCCTTCTGCGCAGGCGGCGATGTCAGCGGCATGCAGCAGCGCCTGGCCGCGGCACCCGAGGACATCGCGTTCAACGGCTGGCGCCGCCAGGCCCGTACCCACCGTGCCGTGGCGCTGCTGCACAACTTCCCCAAGCCCACCATCGCTGCCGTGAACGGCGCGGCGGCGGGGCTGGGCTGCGACGTTGCGCTGTGCTGCGACTTCGTGGTGGCGGCCGAAAGCGCGCATTTCACCATGAGCTTCGTCACCCGCGGCCTCATCCCCGATGGCGGCGGCATGTACTTCCTGCCCCGCCGCGTGGGCCTGGCGCGCGCGAAGGAACTGGTGTTCAGCGGCCGCCGCGTGGAAGCGGCCGAGGCGCTGGCCCTGCACATGATCGAGCGCGTGACGCCCGACGCCGACCTGCTGCCCGCCTGCGAGGCCTGGGCGCGCGAATTGTCGGCGGGTTCGCCCGTGGCGCTGTCGCTGGCAAAGTCGGTGATGGACCGCGCGCTGGAGATGAGCTTCGAGGACGTGCTGGCCGAAGGCTCCAAGGCGCAGGCCATCTGCTACACCACGGGGGAGCATCGCGCCTCGGTCGCGGCCTTCCTGGCGAAGACGAAGAAGTGAGCTCGCTGTCACCCCTGCTGCGGCCGCGCAGCGTCGCCATCATCGGCGCCTCGGCCGATGCCACGAAGATGACCGGCCGGCCCGTGGGTTACCTCCAGGCCTTCGGCTTCCCGGGCGACATCTGGCCGGTGAATCCGCGCGCCGAGACCATCGCCGGCCTGGCCTGCTACCCCGATGTCGCGGCGCTGCCCGGCGCGCCCGATGCGGCCATCGTGCTGCTCGGCCCCGAACGCGCGGAGGCGGCCGTGCGTGACCTCGCCCTGCGCGGCTGCCGCGCCGCCATCGTGCTGGCCGGCGGCTATGGCGAGGCAAGCGAGGAAGGCGCGCGGCGACAACAGGCGCTCAAGGACGCCGCCGGCACGATGCGGCTGCTCGGCCCCAACACCATCGGCCTCGTGAACCTGACCGACCGCATGGTGCTCTCGGCCAGCGGCGCGCTGGAACTGGGCGACCTTCCCACGGGGCGGATTTCGGTGGTGTCGCAGAGCGGGGGCATCCTGGGCTCCCTGCTCTCGCGCGCCGCCGACCGGGGCATCGGTTTTGCCAAGCTCGTCGCCACCGGCAACGAGGCGGACATCGATAGCACCGACATGGTCGCAGAACTGCTGGAAGACCCAGCGACCGACGTCATCGCCGTCTACATGGAGGGGCTGCGCCGGCCGGATGCGTTCCGGCAGGCCGCGCGCCGCGCCGCCGAACTCGGCAAGCCCATCGTGGTCTACAAGGTCGGCCGCTCGGAATCCGGCGCGCGCGCCGCGACCTCGCACACCGGCGCGCTGGCCGGCGCCGACCGCGCCTATGGCGCGCTGTTCCGCCAGTGCGGCGTGATCCGCGCCGAAACCTTCACCGACCTGCTGGACATCCCCGCCGCCCTCGTGCCGGGGCGCCGCATGGCAGGCAACCGCGTGGCCATCCTGACCTCGACGGGCGGGGCCGGCACTCTGCTGGCCGACAATTGCGGCCTGGCGGGGCTGGATGTGCCGGTGCCCGATGCGACGGTCACAGCTCAACTCGCCGCGCTGCTCGACACCGATCAGGCAGCCATCGGCGGCAACCCCGTTGACGTCACGCTGGCGGGGTTGCGGCCGGACCTGTTCCGCGGCGCCATCACCGCCCTGCTCGACAGCCCGGGCTACGATGCGCTGGCCGTGGTGATCGGCTCGTCGGCGCTGGCCACGCCGGATATCGTGGCAGGCGCCATCGTTGCGTGCCAGGCGCGCAGCGACAAGCCGATCATCGCCTATGTCAGCCCGCACGCGCCGCAGATCGTGCGGCTGCTGAATGGGAAGGGCATCCCGGCCTTTGCCACGCCGGAAAGCTGCGCGGCCATGCTGCGCGCACTGCAACCGCGCGCCCCGCAGGCCGGGCCGGCGACGCGCCTGGCCGACGCGGGGCTGCTGCAAGGCCTGCCCGCCGGCCCATTCAACGAGGCCGAGAGCAAGGCGCTGTTCGCGCGCTTCGGCGTGCCCATCGCGCGGGAGGAGGTGGCGGCCGACGGCCCCGCGGCGGCGGCGGCGGCGCGCCGGCTGGGGGGCGAGATCGTGCTCAAGATCCTCTCGCGCGCCATCGCCCACAAGAGCGAGCTGGGTGGGGTGAAGGTCGGGCTGACCGCTGCGGAAGTCCCGGCTGCCTGCACGGAGATGCTCGCGCGGCTGGTGGCGGCGGGCGCCCCGGCGCCCGAAGGCTTCCTGGTGCAGGAGCGGGTGCGCGGTGGCGTCGAGATGATCCTGGGCTTCCATCGCGACCCGCAGCTCGGCCCCTTGCTCCTGCTCGGTTCGGGCGGCGTGGCGGCGGAGCTTTTCCAGGACAGTGCGCTGCGCCTGCTGCCCATCACGCGCAGCGACGCCGCGGCGATGCTGGAGGAATTGAAGGCCGCGCGCCTGCTGCGCGGCTATCGCGGTGCGGCGCCGGCCGACATTCCGCGGCTGCTGGATGCGATGATGGCCTTCGCGGACATGGCCGCAGCCGCGGGCGAGCGCCTAGCGGAGGCTGAGATCAACCCGCTCTTCGTCCTGCCGCAAGGCCAGGGCGTCCGCGCCGTGGATGGCCTGGTGCTGCTCCGATGAGCCGGCCGTAGCGCCACCGGCCGGCCTTCGCGTCGTCTTGACCGAACGTCAATTTCCGCATCACCTCATTGCCAAGCCCAGGCGACCGCCGACGGGGTGACGCAGCGCTTCCCGGCGGCGAGGAGCCTCTTGCAGCGAAGGTCCCGCCCGCGCCGAGCCTTGGTGTTTCCCTGTGTGCGGAGGCGGTTCGACTGGAATGTCAGCGCACATGATCGGCGGGCATGGGCCGTGCGAGCCGGACTGCGCCGTGGCGGCCGGCCACGCCTGCTCGCCCGAGGCCTGCCTGGCGCTGATCGGCGCCCATGACGGTCCGGTGATCGTTGATTTCGACGAAACCCTCTACCTGAGCAATTCCACCGAGGATTTCCTCGATACCGCGCGCCCCGGCTGGCTCGCGAAGCTTGTCCTAAAATGCCTGGATATCATCAAGCCCTGGCGGCTTACCGGCGGGGAGGCAACCCGCGACAACTGGCGAATCGCGGTCATCGGCGCCCTGTTTCCCTGGGTCTGGCTGGCCTGGCGCCTGCGCGCCAGGACGCTCGCGCGAAACTGGCGCAACGACCCGCTGGTCACTCAGCTCCGGGGGCACGACGTCCTTGTCGCCAGCGTGGGTTTCCGCCCGATCATCGCGCCGCTGCTGGCGGCGATCGGCGGGGGGCGGGCCTACGCCCTCTGCGCCTGCCGCATCCTGGTCCCTGCCGACAGGCTCGCCGGCAAGAATGCGGCCGTCCTGCGCGCCCGCGGCCCCGCCTTCCTGCGGGAGAGTCTGGTCGTGACCGACTCCGCGCAGGATGCGACCCTGCTCGCCGGCGCGGCCCGGCGCTGCCTGACCGTCTGGCCGGGCGCGCGCTGGCAAGAGGCGCTGTCCGGCGTCTACCTCCCCTTCGAATACGTGGTGCGCGTCAAGCGTTCGCGGCGGTACGTCTGGACCAGTATCCTGCAGGAAGACTACGCCTTCTGGGTGCTGGCGAGCCTGGGCGCCGGGATGGCCCTGGTGCCGCACCTCGCGGGTCTTGCCCTCCTGCTCCTCTCGTTCTGGACGATCTACGAGACGGGGTATGTGGACAACGACCGCATCGCCGCGACCCGCGAGGCGGAGCCCCGGCTGGCGCCGGCCTTCAAGGACCACAGGGTGCCGACGCCCCCGGTCGCGCCATGGGTCTGGGCGGCCGCCACGGGCTATTTCGGCAATGCGGTGCTCGCCGGGTCTTGGCTGGTCCCCTTGGGCACCTTGCTGGCCTGGGCTGGCGTGCTGGTTGGGACGTCGCTGTGCTTCCGCGGCTTCACCCGCCTCGACAAGAGGAGCCGCATCTGGCCGTTCGGCCTGCTCCAATTGGCGCGGATCGCGTCCTTCGCTGCCGTGGTGCCGCTGCAACTCGCCGGCGCGGCGGCGCTCTGCGCGCATTTCGTGGCGATGTGGTTGCCCTACCTGGTCTATCGCAGCCTGCCGGAGGCCGGGTGGCCGCACCTTCCGGTCGCCACCCTGCGGCTGGGCTGCTTCATCGTCTTCGCGGGCCTGTTCTTCCTGGCGGTCCCGGTCACCGGCTGGGACCTGATCCTGGCGGCGCTGCTGCTGCTCTGGAACCTTCTGCGCACGCGCAAGGAACTGCCCGCCATCCTTCGCGGTGCCCGCAGGATCGGCCCACCCGCCAGCCCCAAGGGCGGCGGGACGGTCACCCCCGGGCGCACCGGAGATCCTTAGAGGTCCTTCGCGGCGCCGCGAAGCTTGCCTCCCGGCCGGCTCAGCAGTCCTCAGGGCCTGTCCGCTACCACCGGTTTGGGGTCGGCTCAGCGGGTTGCCGCTGCGGCCATGGCATCGCCCTTGCCCTGCCGTTCGGCCAGCCAGCCGCCTGTAGGCTTGCTGCTGCTGGTTGACCAAGGTCAGGCCGTAGGGCCCGCCCGCCTTCTGCTCGAGGAGGCGCTGGATCCTGGGCGGCGGCCCGCAGCGGGGGAAGATGAGGCGCTGTCGTCACGCATCCCGGCGGAAAGCCGCCCGCGGGATGGTGCCGAGCTCGGTCAGCAGCAGGGGCCATAGGCGCAGCCCCTCGTCGAAGGAGGCAAGCCGGAAGAACTCGTTGGGTGCGTGAGCGTCCTCATCGGCGGTGGAGAGGCCGAACATCAGGCTGTCCATGCCCAGCCGCTCCTGGAACAGGGTGGTGATGGGCACGGTGCCGCCGAGCCGCGTCAGCGCGGGCTCGCCGCCCTTCTCGCGGCGCAGCACCGCGGTCGCCGCCGCGCGCAGCGGATGCTCGGCGCCCAGCGTGTAGGCCCGCGTGCCTCCGGGCTTGTAGTGGAACTCCAGCACCACGCCGGGCGGGACGTGCCGCTCCAAGTGCGCCTTCACTGCGGCCTGCGCGCCCGCCGGGTCCTGGCCGGGGATCAGGCGCATGGTCAGCTTGGCGTGGGCCTCGGCGGGCGTGACGGTCTTGCCGCCCTGGCCCGTGTAGCCGCCCCAGAGGCCGTTCACCTCCAGGGTCGGGCGCAGGGTGGTGCGCTCGCGCACGGTGTAGGCCGGGTCGCCGAAGGGGGTGGCGCCATAGAGTTCGTACCAGGCGGCCTCGTCCACCTGCAGCGTGGCGGCTTCCGCGCGCAGCGCGTTGCTCATGGGCGGGGCGCCGGCCTCGAAGCCCTCCACCAGCACCCGGCCCTGGTCGTCGTGCAGCGTGGCGATGAGGCGCGCCATCTCATGCAGGGCGTTGCGCAGGGCGCCGCCGACCTTGCCCGAGTGCGCGTCCTTGCGCGCCGTACGCAGGCTGAACTGCAGCGCGGTGATGCCGCGGCAGCCGATGTTGAGCATGGCGACCGGCCCCGCCGCCCCCCCGCCATCGGCGGAGAGCATGGCATCGGCGGCCAGCAGGTCGCGATTGGCATCGATCAGAGCGGGCAGGCTCGGGCTGCCCACCTCCTCCTCGCCCTCCAGGAACAGCTTCACGTTCACCGGGCAGCCACCCTCCACCGCGAGGAAGGCGCCCACCGTCTCGATGGCGATGGTGGTGGAGCCCTTCACGTCGGAGGCGCCGCGCGCGTAGATGCGGCCATCGCGGATCGCGGGATCGAAGGGCGGCGAGTGCCAGAGGTCCAGCGGATCGGCCGGCTGCACGTCGTAGTGGCCGTAGATGATCAGGGTGGGTTTGTCCGGCCCGGCGGCGGTCCAGGCGCCATAGACGGCAGGCTGCCCGCCGGGCGCGTGCAGCAGCCGCACATCCTGAAGGCCTAGGGCCCGCAGCCGGTCCAGCAGGAATTCGCGCGCACCCCGCATGCCCTCTGCGAAGGCCGGGTCGGTGCTGACCGAGGGGAAGCGGATCAGCGCCAACAGGCGCTCAAGGATGGCATCCCGCTGGCCGGCCAGGTGGTTCGCGACGCGCTCGCTCATGTGGAGATCTCCAGGATGCAGGGAAGCGTAAGGCAGCGCTGGCGGGGAGGAAACGGCGCCCCCTTGCCCTGCGCGGCGGGGGACCAGGGCCGCTTCAGGCTTGCATGGGCAGCAGCACCACCCGCCGCTCCGCCGCCGCGTCCACGGCCGCCGCGCTGAACAGCAACGGCGCGGATTGGTCTGCAGCCCAGAGCGGGAACATGTCGCGGTAATGCGGGCTGTCCGGGTCGCCGGACTGGCCCGGGCTGTTGATGGTGAAGCTGCCATCCCAGTTGCCCACATCCAGCACCATGCGCCAGGACACGCCCGAGATCACCCGGAAATCCTTGGCCCGCCAGCCATTGTTGTTGATGGTGAGGTTCGACCCCCCGCGCGGCGCAGGCCCCACATCCAGCCGTGCCGCCAGGGCGGGGACGAAGCGCGACAGCGGGTGCTCGAAATAGCCTTGGTGCAGGCGGCCCCAGGCCCAGGCGGACGGCTCGGCGCCCAGCAGGCGCTGCGCTTCCTCCCAGGCGGCGGCGAGCGTCTCGCGCAACAGGGCGTCGCGGCCGGCCGTGTCTTCGGGTGCTTCGAGCAGCTTCAGCGCAAGCTGCGTGTCGGGCACGGCCACCATGGCGGCCAAGCCCTCGGGGGCGAAGGCACGCATCACGCCCGGCACCAGATGTTTGGCGAACCAGATCTCGAACAGCGCTGCGGGGCCGCTGCCGGCCTCCAACCGATGGTCCCATCCGGCCAGCAGCGCCAGGGCGGGGTGCGACGCCTCCAGCCCACCCAGCAGCGCGCAGAGCCGCCGTGCGGGCATGCAGGTAACGTCGGATTGCAGACGCAGCGTTTCCTCGATGGACCAGCGGTGCTCGCCCGACAGCGCCTCCGAGAGGCGGGCGAAGCGAGCCCCGTCCGTCCATTCGAAGCCGGTTCGTTGAGTCGCGTGGTCGTAGCCGGGGGGCAGGTTCATCTGGTTGGCGGAGCCAAGCCAGCCCGTCGCGGGGTTCTCCGCGCGCGGCAGGCCGGAAGAGCGCAGGAGGCCCGCCCATTCGTGCCGCCCGTCGCCCGGCACCGGCAGCAGCCCGTCCCAGCTTGGCCGCATCGGCACCATGCCCGCGGCCGCCCAGCCGATGTTGCCCGCCACGTCGGCCACGACATGGTTGGTGGAAGGCGCGCCCCAGCCTTCCAGCGCGGCCGCGTATTCGGCGAAGTTGCGGGCCTTCAGGTAGTTCAGGCTGGCCATGTAGGCGGCCGTGCCGGGGAGTTGCCACACGCTGCGCAGCGCGTAGGCGCGGCCGCGCGCGGCGTCGTGGTGCAGCACCGGCCCGTGCCGCGTGAAGCGCAGCGTGACCGGCTGCGACGCCTCGCCGCGCACCGGGATTTTCTCCTCCACGCTCTGCATCCGCTCCCACCCCTCGCCATGGCGATACAGATCCGGGTCGTCCGGGTGCAGTTCGTAGACGTAGAGGTCCTCCTGGTCGGTCGGATGGATGGTGAGCGAGAAGGCCAGCACATCATTGTGCCCAAGGCTGACGCCCGGCACGGCAGGCTCGCCCGCGCCGATCACGTCCAGGCCGGGCGCCGTCAGATGCACGATGTAGCGCAGCGAGGGCTGCTCGTGCACGCGGTGCGGGTCGCTCGCCAGGATCGGCCGGCCGGTGGTGGTGCGCGAGGGGGCCAGCGACCAGTTGTTGCTGCCCTGGTTCTCGGTGGCCAGCGGGTCGGTGGGCGTGCCGACGCCGATGGCGTTGGGCTCGGTCGCCATGAGGTAGGTGCGCAGCACCTCGGGCGGGATCTCCTCCGCCAGCCAGCCCTCGGGCACCATCACCTCCCAGTCGGGCTGCAGCAGCTTGTGGAAGCGGTCGGCCGCCATGCCCAAGCGGACGGCGATGTTGTTGCGCGTGATCTCGGCGTCCAGGTTGCGCACCCGCGCATGGGTGCGGCAGCGCACCACATCCTCCGGCGCCCAGTGGGAAGGCTGCGTGCCGAGCAGCCGGAACTCCAACGGCAGGCGGGCGGGTTCGCGCGCCACCAGGTCCACATAGGCGTTGATTCCGGCGGCGAAGGCGGTGGTCCAGGCCAGGGCGTGCGGGCCGTATTCCGCCCATTCCGCCGCCATGTCGCCGCGGTAGAGCAGCAGCCGCGCGGCGGCGTCGCGCTCGACATAGGCCGCGCCCAGATCGCCCGCCAGCAGGCCCAGCCCGCGCTTGCGCCATGTGTCCATCTGCCACAGCCGGTCGCGCGCCGCGTTGAACCCCTGCGCGAAGAAGGCGGCCTCCTCCGTGGCGGCGCGGATGTGCGGGATGCCCCAGCGGTCGATGATGAGCTCGGCCTCCGCCGGCAGGCCGGGAATGTGCAGCGTCTCGGTGGGGATGCTCATGCGGGGGGCTGGTCCTGCTGGAAATCGTAGAGGCGGGCGGGGTTGTCCACGAGGATGGCGCGGCGCGTGGCCTCATCCGGGCACCACTCGGCCAGGAGGCCGAGCAGCGCGGCCTCGTCGGGCTTGGGTTCGGGCGCGTTGGGGTGGGGCCAGTTGGAGCCCCAGACCAGGCGTTCCGGCGCGGCGCGGATGAGCGCGTGGGCAATGGACGCGACATCCGCGTAGCCCGGTGGACCATCGCGCGAGACCCCGTACGGCGACGAGAGCTTCACCCAGGCGCGGCCCGTCTCCAGGAGGCGAAGCAGCGCGGCGACGGCGGGAGCATCCGGCGCGGGAGGGGTTTCGAAGCGGCCGACATGGTCTATGACGATGGGACAGGGCAGGTCGCGCAGCATGGCCTCGCGCGCTGGCAACTCGCCGCCGTCGAATTGAAGCTGCACATGCCAGCCGAGCGGCGCCACATGCGCGGCCAGGGCGGGCAGGCCCTCCCAAGGCACCACGCCACCCTTGAGCATGAAGGCCCGCGCGCCACGCCCACCCGCGGCGTGCAGGCGCTCCAACTCCGCCCGGGGTGTTGCCGCGGTGACGACCACCACCGCCCGCGCCTTTCCGCCCAGTGCCGCCACGGCATCCAGGGTGCAGGCATTGTCGAGCCCATAGGCGGTAGGCTGGACCACGACGGTCCGCCCCAGGCCGAGCCGTGCCTGCAATTGGCGGTAGGCGTCCAGATCGGCGTGGAAGGGCACCGGCGAGGGGTTGGCCGCGGCAACCGGATAGCGCTCGGCCGGGCCGTAGATGTGCATGTGGCAATCCGTCGCATCGGGGATGCACGGGCTGCCTGTCGCATCGGAGATGCGCGGGCTGCGTGTCGCATCGGGGATGGGCGGCGGGCTTGGCGCACCCCGGAAAGGTGGCGGCGTCGCGGCGTTGGGCACGGCAGGTCCTCCAGTCGCGGCACACAGCCAAGCCCCGCACCCGTGGCTTGTCCAGACATGCGCGCGGCCCCTATCGTCGCGGCAACAAACCAGGAGGAAATACCATGTTCGCACGCAGGACAATGCTGGCCGGCGGGGCCGGCATGGCCGGGATCATGGCCGCGGGTGGGGCTCGCGCCTGGCAGCCGGCCCGCCCGGTGCAACTCATCGTGGGCTTCGCCCCCGGCGGCGGGGCGGACCTGGCCGCGCGGGCCATCGCAGCCGGGGCCGGGCCGCAATTCCCGGTGCCCCTTGTGGTGTTCAACCGGCCGGGGGCGGGCGGCGCCATCGCGGCGCAGCACGTGGCTGGCCTGCCGCCGGATGGGCTGAACCTGCTGGTGGGCGGGGGCAGCGAAAGCACCTCGCTGCCCGCCTTCCGCGACCTGCCCTACGATCCGAAGACGTCGTTCCGCGCCGTCATCCGCATCACGCGCCAGCCGCTCCTGATCGTGGCCCGCCGCGGCGGGCGGTATGCCGACCTGCGCGCGGCGGTCGAGGCGGCCCGGCGCGAGCCCGGCACGGTGCCGCACGCCTCATCCGGCATCGGCTCCATCTACCATGCGGTGTTCGTGCTGCTGTCGCAGGCGGCCGGCGTGGAGTTGCTTCACGTGCCCTTCACCGGCGGCGCGCCCTCCCTGCAGGCCTTGCTGTCGGGCACGGTGGAACTGGCCGTCCTGGCGCCCGAGGAAATGGCGGGCCTCGTCCGCTCGGGCGATGTGCGCCCGCTCGGCGTGGCCTCCGCCGAGCGACTCGCCGCCTTCCCCGACGTGCCCACGCTTCGCGAACTTGGCTGGGACGTGGTGGTGGAGAACATGAAGGGGTTGAACGCGCCGGCCGGCCTGCCGGACGAGATCCTCACCTCCCTGCACGATCGCTTTCGGCGCGGGATGCAGTCCGAAGCCTGGAAGAATTTCCTGGAGCGGACGGGGGCGATGGACGGCTACCTCGACGGTGCCGGGTATCAGGCCGCGATGGACAACGTCCTGGACGCGCTGCGCCGGGCGGTCGGGCGCTGACGGGCTCTGGGCGTTCGCATCGCCGCGCGAAACAAGCCGGCGGCGCTTTCGTCCGGCCGTAAGAGATGCGGCCTTCACGGCCACGGTCATCGCCGCGTGCCCCGTCGCTGGCGCGGCCAGGTGGCACGCGGTGTGCGAGGCCGGGGCGTAACCGGATGGACACCCCCATGCGCTGCGCTCGCCGCCCAATGCCTGCGCGCCACTTGGTGTCGCCTGCCGCAAGGCTGGGCAGAGCGTGACGTCGCTCGACCGCCTCGCCGCCGCCGCACGCCGCGAATGGGGCATGCTGACCTACCCGGCCAACCCCTGGGTGGATGCTGTGACGGGCCCCGATGGCGCCACGGCGCTGGATTGCGCCATCATCGGCGCGGGCCAGTTCGGCCTGGCCACTGCCGCCGCGCTGCGGCGCGAGCGCATCGAGCGTGTCCTCTGCTTCGATGCGGCAGCGAAGGGCGAGGAGGGCCCGTGGGTCAGCTTCGCGCGCATGCGGATGTTGCGCACGCCCAAGCACATCACTGGTCCTGATCTCGGCCTGCCCAGCCTTACCTTCCAGGCCTGGTGGGAGGCGCAGCACGGTGCGGCGGCCTGGGAGGCGCTGTTCCGCATCCCGCGCACGGCCTGGATGGACTACCTCGTCTGGTATCGCCGCACGCTGGACCTGCCGGTGCGCAATGGCTGGCGGCTGGTGTCACTGGGGCCGGAGGGCGACGAGCTGCTGCGGCTGGGCTTCGAGACCGCGGAGGGCCCGCGCACGGTCTTTGCGCGGAATGCGGTGCTGGCCATGGGCGCCTCGGGCGCCGACCCGGGTGGCCTGCCGGAGGTGATGCGGGGGCTGCCCCTGGGCCGCGCGCTGCATGCCAATACCCGCTTCGACCTGGCGGCGCTGCGGGGTGCCCGCGTGGCGGTGCTGGGCGCCGGCGCCTCGGCCTTCGACATGGCCACCGCGGCGCTGGAGGCCGGCGCGCGCGAGGCCTCGGTCTGCGTGCGGCGCGCGCGTCTGCCGCGCAGCAACCCGCGGCGCTGGATGGAGAGCGCGGGGTATCTGGCGCACTACCCGGACCTGCCGGACGCGGTGAAATGGGCCACCGCCGCGCATCTCGACGCGATCAGCCAGCCGCCGCCGCTGCCGACCTATGAACACGCCCGCGGCCTGCGGGGCTTTCGGCTGCTCACCGGCTTCCCGTGGGAGAACTGCCGCTGGACCGGCGCCGAGGTCGAGATCACCGGCGCTGGCCAGCGCCTGCACGTGGACCTTGTCATCGCCGCGACCGGCATGCGCTTGGCCATGGAGGAGGTGCCGGCGCTGGCCTCCATCGCTGCCCATGCCGCGCGCTGGGTGGACCGGTTTCCAGGCGCGGACATCCCCCACCTCGCCGCTGCGCCCTACCTCAACCCGGAGGCGTTCTTCCAGGAGCGCATCCCCGGCGCCGCACCCTGGCTCACGCGCATCGCCGCCTGCATGGCCGGCGCCGCGCTGTCGCTCGGCCCCACTGCGACCTCCAACAGCGGTCTGAAATTCGTGGTGCCGCGCCTGGTGCAGGGCGTCCGCCGCCGACTTTTCCTGGACCAGCAGGCGGCCGACTGGGCACGTTTGACGGCCGACACCCATCATGAACTGCCCGAGGACAACGCCGCATGACCCTCACGACCCTCCGCCTGCACGCCACCCCGGCCACGCCCGAGGCCATCGCGCCCTATGGCACGCTGATCACGCCTGGCGAGGATGGCACGCCCTTCGGCGTGGCGGATGCGGCGCTTGACCTCGCGCAGGGTACGCCGCGGCTCTACATCATGCGGCTGACCCACAGGCCCCTGCTGGTGCGCGGCATTACGCGCCATGGCCGAGTCACGCAGTGCCTGGCGGCCATGGGCGGAAGGGAGTGGTTTGTCTGCCTTGCCGCGCCCATGGACCCGGGCGCGCCTGAGCAGCCGGACCCTGCGCGCATCGCCTGCTTCCGTATTGGCGGCGGGGTTGCGCTGGCGCTGAAGCGCGGCGCGTGGCACGCCGGGCCGTTCTTCACCGAGCCGAGCGTCGACTTCCTCAACCTGGAACTGTCGGACACCAACGAGACGGACCATCACACGGTGCGGCTGGACGAGGTGTTCGGGACGGTCATCGAGATCCTGCCCTGACGCTTAATCGCGCGAGGGCGGGATGCCCCAAGGCGCGAATCACGCGAAAGGGCTGGTCCAGGACCGGCGCTTCAGTCAGCGCCGATCATGGTCTAACGCAGTGCCGCGAACAGCGCTGCCATCAGCACCACCAGGGCGCCGGTCAGCAGGGCAAGGCGAAGGGCGATCTTGCGGCGCATGCTTGCCTCCTCAAGCCAGTTCGAAGATCTCGGTCTGGATCCGCGCGGCGTCCACGCCCATCGCGTGCAGGGCGGCTTCGGCAGCGGCCGTCATCGGTGTGGGGCCGCAAAGGAAGTGGTGCAGCCGGCCGTGCAGGGCGGCGGGCAGGTGGCGTTCCAGCACTGCGCGCGTCAGGAAGCCCTTCTCGCCCGCCCAATCCGCCGGCGGCTCTTCGAGGATATGGATCAGGCGAAGGTCCAGCCGCTCGCGCAGCACATCCAGCTCCTCGCGGAACGCCACACCCTCCCAGCCCTTGTTGCCGTAGAAGAGCCAGAAGGGCCGGCGGTCGCCGCGCGCGGCCATGCTGCGCAGCATGCTCATCACCGGCGTCACGCCCACGCCGCCCACAATGGCCACGAACCCCTCCACGCCCGGATGCATGGCCGGCGAGAAGATGCCGAAGGGCGCGTCCAGATAGGCAGTCTCACCCGGCTTGATCTCGCCGATGCGGCCGGAGAAGTCGCCCAGCGCCTTGATGCCGAACTCCACGCGCGGCAGCGCCTCGGGCGGCGAGGCGATGGAAAAGGGATGTTCGCGCAGCCCGAAGGGCGAGGAGCGTAGGGTCAGCCAGGCGAACTGCCCGGCCATGAAGCCTGTCAGACCGCCATGGCCCACCGGCTCCAGCGCAAGGGTCCAGACCCCGTTCCGGCCCTGGCGCACCTCGACCACGCGCCAGGGGGTGCGAGACTGCAGCAAGGGCTTCACCAAGCGCATCCACACCAGCAGCACCAGCCAGCCCAGCGTCACGGTCAGCCAGAGCGCGCGCTTGAGCGGCGCAGCGGTGAAGTAGCCGATGCCGATGATGTGCGCGACCGCAGCCGCGAACCCGAGCGTGGCGAAAGCCACGTGCGAATGCCGCCACAACCCGTATTCCAGCCGCAGCGCCTTGCGCCATTGCGATGTGACGACCGCGAGCGCGAACAGCACCAGCGCCGCGCGCCCCGCCGTCAGCTCCCAGCGGGCGTGGCGCGGGTCGAGCGTCTCACCCAGGGCCTGCGGGTACAGCAGCCACAGGATGCCGAAATGCGTCGCCGCGAGCCCGAGAGCGATCCAGGCCAGGTAGCGATGGAACAGGTAGATGACGTCAATGCCGAATGGGGCGCTGACCCAGCGCATGCGCGAGGTCAGGGCGAACTGCACCCCCATCATCGCCATGGCCGCGAAGCCGCTGGCGACGGAGAAATTCCACCAGAAGGAGCGCCCCGGCGGCACCTCGCCCACGAACAGCAGCGCCTGCGGTGCCAGCACCAGCATAAGATAGAGCCCGATCCAGGCCAGGGGCCGCAGGCCCATGGGTCATTTCCTCCACGCCGCCGTCCGGAGGGGAACATCCCCGCGCCCGGAGGGTTGCGGGGCTTGGAACATGGGCGGAACTGTCCCTAGTCTGGCCCACCCAAAAGGAGGCAGACCCTTGGCCCTCTCTCGCCGCTCCGTGCTCTCGGCCACCGCCCTCGCCGCCCTCCCGGTCGCCGCGCGCGCGCAGGCACCCTGGCCGGGCCGCCCCATCCGTATCATCCTGCCCGCGCCGGGCGGCGGCGGCACGGCCGATACGCTGGCGCGCGTCTTCGCCAACGAGATGGAAAAGCGCCTGCCGCAGCCCGTGGTCATCGAGAACCGCGGTGGCGCAGCGGGCAATGTGGGGGCGAGCCTCGCCGCCCGCGCCGCGCCCGATGGCTACACCTTGCTTTGGACCTGGGCCGGGACGATGGCGACCAAC
>JBHYDO010000049.1:18816-19963 GCA_051860645.1 Roseococcus sp. | reverse complement strand
CGTGGGTTGCGTCGGGTATGGCGGCGAAGGAGACGAAGGCCTGCGCCAAGCCGGCCCGCATGGTGATGCTGCCACTGGGGAAGGAGCCGCCGATACCCTCGGCGCTCGCGCCGTTCGTGTCGCCCGGGCCACTACTGTAGTTGATGGTGGCGGGGCCGGAGAGGTCGCCGGTGCGGGTGATGACGAATTGCAGATTGCCGCCGGGGCCCGGGGCGGTGCCTTCCATGACGCTGGCGTTGATGGCGGCCACGGTGAAGACCGGCGGCGGCAGGTCGTCGTTGAGGATGGTGATGGTGGCGCTGGACTGCGCGCCGATGGTTCCGACGGAGGTGCCGGTGAGCGTCAGGGTGACGGTCTCGTCCGGCTCTTCGATCGCATCGGGGCTGGCGGCGAAGGAGATGATGCCCTGCGCCATGCCGGGCGCAAAGGCGATGCTGCCGCTGGGGAAGGTGCCGCCGAAGTCCTCGGCGCTCGCGCCGTTCGTTCCGCCCGGGCCGGTGCTCCAGGTGATGGTGGCGGGGACGTAGAGGTCGCTGCTGCGGGTGATGGCGAACTGCAGATTGCCGCCAAGGCCCGGGGCACTGCCTTCAACGACGCTGGGGCTGATGGCGGCCACTGTGAAGACCGAAGGAAACGGGCCGCCGTCGACAATGGTGATGGTGGCGCTGGACGGCGCGCCGATGGTCCCGACATTGGTGCTGGTCAGCGTCAGGGTGATGGTCTCGTCCGGCTCGGGCAGCGAATCGGGGTAGGCGGGAAAGGCGATCAAGCCCTGCGCCACGCCGGCGGGCAGGATGAGGGTGCCGCCGGGGAAGGTGCCGCCGAGATCCTCGGCGCTCACGCCGTTCGTCGCGCCGGGCGCGGTGGCCCAGGTGATGCCCGCGCTGGCGGAGAGGTCGCCGCTGCGCGTGACGACGAATTGCAGGTTGCCGCCCAGAAGGTAGTCCGGGCTGCCATCGATGACGGTCGGGTTCAGCGCGGCCACGGTGAAGACCGGCGGCGGCGGGTCGTCGTTGAGGATGGTCGCGGTGATGCTGCTGCCCGCCGGGTTCAGGATGAACGCCTGGCCGGTGCTGGTCGCGCCGTCGAGGGTGATTCGGAAGGTTTCGTCGGGGGGGGGCGCGCCGAGGGTTGCGGAGAAGAACCC
>JBHYDO010000049.1:0-18806 GCA_051860645.1 Roseococcus sp. | reverse complement strand
GGCGAAGGTCACGCTGTACTGGCCGAAGCCGCTGCCGGCAGGGAAGTCGTCCGCCTCGGCCGGGTCGCCGGTGAGGCCCGCGGCCAAGCTGTAGGTGACGGTCGCGGCGTCGAGGGTGCCGGTGCGGCTGATGGTGAAGGTGAACAGCCCCGGGGTTGCGGTGCCCTCGGTCACCGTAGTGCCCGTGCTGGATAGGCTGTAGGTGGTGGGCGGCGCCGTCTCGCGCGCGAAGGTCACGGTCTGCCGGCCGTTGGCGCTGCCGCCATCGGCCGCGGTGTCGAAGGTGAGGATGCCGACCTGGTATTCGGACAGCGCCCGGGCCGGGTCCAGCGTGAAGGTGAAACTGTCGATCCGGGTGCGGCCGGCGCCGATGTCCACCCCGCTGTCCACGATGGTGATCACCGCGTTGGGCAGGACCTCGGCGATGGCGCCGGCACCGGTCAAGGTGTCGTTCCCGAGGATCTCCGCCGCGGTGACGGTGACGCTGGTGGCGCCGACCGGCACCGTGATGACGTTGTCCGCAAGAACCGGCTGCGGGATGTTCACGTTGATGGTGATCAGCCCGGTGGCGATCCGCCCGAGCGGGTCCACCACGGTGTAGGCATAGGTGTCGGAGCCAATGAAGTTGTCGTCGAACTCGAAGCCGAACGCGTTGTCGGAGCGCGAGGTCACGCCCTCCCCCAAGCCGGGGATGCCATAGCGGATCGAGCTGATTGCCAGGTTTTCCACCGCCGGCGTGGTGTCCCGCGGAGTGCCCACAACGACGGTGCCGGGCATCACCAGGTCATTGGCCAGCAATTCGCGCGACCAGATCTCGCCGAAGCCGGGCCGGCCGCCCTGGAAGAGGGTTCGGCCGTCGCTGTTGATGCCCCAGTTCAGGGTTTCGTTCACCGCGACGGGCGCCGGCGGCGCGGCCGTGAGGAAGCTGATGGTGCTGGGCAGGCTGCGCGCGTTGAGGGGCTGGTCGGTGAGGGTATAGTCGAGCACGAAACCGCCGGCGTAGCCGGCCGGGAAGGTCACCTCGATCCGGTCATCGAAGGTCTGGAAGGTGACGCCGCCGGGGCTGGCGGGACCGCTGACCTCGACGATGTTGGGCAGCCCGGAGCCATCCTGGTCGAAATTGCCGAAGTGGCTGTTGATCTCGTCGAAGGTCAGCGTGAAGGTGCTCCCGGGCGCCACGACGCGCGCGAGCGCGCTGGCCACCGGCGGACCGTTGCTGAGGTTCACCTCCACAAAAGCGAGATCGGGCGAGCCGGCGATTGCGTACTCGAAGAAGGCGTTGGTGCTGTAGAAGCCGGGAAAGTTGATGACGATCCCGCCGCGCGCGGGATCATCCTCTATGGTTCCGTCAAAGATGAACGCGTTCGAGATGCCGGCGAAGACCGCGCCCGGCCCGTCATTTTCCAGCAGCGCGCTGTAGGGGATGAAGGTCTCGCCGCCGAAGGACCCGATGATCACATCGTCGACCGGCGGCGGCCCGGCGGCCAGGCTTTCCTGTTCGGCGCCGGTTTCGCCCATGAGGTCGTCCTCCGGCATGGGGGGATTGGTGTGCGACATGACGCCCAGGACTCCGTTCACGCTTGCAAAGCGCCGCTGCAGGGGACACGCCGGATTTTCCGGTGGCCGCGCGCGAGGAGAGCGTCAGGGCGCCGCGTTCCAGATGCGCGGTCGGAACGTAAATGAGTTTCGGATTGGGCTGCAATCGAGATTAACGGTTGTGCCGAGATGCAACCATCAAGATGCCCCGCTTGGCTGAACACGTCCGAGGGGCGCAAGAAGGGGCGGCGCCCTCTTCAATAAGTTGCGCAAGAGCGCCGACTCATTGTAAGCGCGGCGTAGAGGCCCGTCTTCCATTGCGGGCCTGGACTGTGGTGGTTCGACCTGGGGCTGGGAGTTTCGGGTCAACATTATGGTCGACGTTAATGCCGACGCGAAGGCTGGCGGGTACCGCCGGGTCGAGGTCCTGACGGGACCTGGCCGGCGGCGGACGTGGTCGGACGAAGCCAAGGCGCGGATTATCGCGGAGACGCTCGAGCCCGACGCGGTTGTTTCGGAGGTTGCGCGCCGCTGGCAGCTTTCGCCGCAGCAGGTTTTCACCTGGCGGCGGGAGATGCGCGCCGGGACTGGCGCGCAGCCGGAGTTCGTGCCGGTCGTCATGGAGACGACTTCCAAGCCTGAGCCCGCGTGCACGCCGGCGCGCGGCACGCCCGCGATTGAGGTGAAACTCGCGGGTACTGTGCTGCGGATCGTCCCTGGCACCGACGAGGCTCAGCTGACGATGGTGCTGCGGGCGATCCGGGCCTCAGCGACATGATCGCCCTGCCGGCCGGCGCGCGGATCCTGCTGGCGAAGAAGCCGGTGGATTTCCGCAAGGGCGCGCACAGCCTGGCGGCGCTGGCAGCCGAGGTGCTGGGTGCGGATCCGTTCTCGGGCGCGGTGCTGGTGTTCCGCTCGCGCCGCGCAGATCGGATCAAGATCCTGGTTTGGGACGGCAGCGGCCTGGTGCTGGTCTGGAAGCAGTTGGAGGGCGGCGCGTTCCGCTGGCCGGCGGTGGTGGACGGCGTGCTCCGCCTGACGCCAGTGGAATTCGCCGCGCTGTTCGACGGCATCGATTGGCGGCGCGTCCAGGCATCACGGGAGATTCCCAAGCCGAGCGCGCCTGCGTAGAATTGCGCTCACGATGCGCGTCGCGGCTGCCGACCTGCCGAACCTGCCGAACGATCCCGCGGTGCTGCGCGCGCTACTGCTGTCGGTCATGGCGGAGCGCGACAGCGTGGCTGCCGAGCGTGACGCGCTGGCGGTGCGGAACGAGCAGCTCCACCACCTGCTGCTGAAGCTCAAGCGTCGGCAGTTCGGGGCGAAGTCCGAGCGGCTCCCTGAGGACCAGTTGCTGTTCGCCTTCGAGGAGATCGAGGCAACGCTGGCCGGCAACGCGGCCGAGGCGGGCAAGGTCTCGCCGGCGCTGCGCGCCAACTAGGCGAAGCGTCGTCGCGCAGGGCGTGGCCGGCTGCCGGCGCATCTGCCGCGCATCGAGCAGATCTTGGCCCCGGAGGCGACGGCCTGCCCATGCTGCCAGGGCCCGCTGGTCGAGATCGGCATCGACGCGGCCGAGCGGCTCGACGTGATCCCGGCGCAGTTCCGCGTGCTCGTGACCAGGCGGCCGAAGCTCGCCTGCCGGGCCTGTCCTGGCGTGGTGCTGCAGGCGCCTGCGCCGGCCCGGCTGATCGAGGGTGGCGTGCCGACCGAGGCGACGGTCGCCCACGTCCTGGTCTCCCGCTACGCCGACCACCTGCCGCTCTATCGCCAATCGCAGATCCTGGCCCGGCAGGGAATTGAGATCGGCCGCGAGGTGCTGGCCGACTGGGCATTGATCGTTTGCGTGGAGGTGCATCCGCCTGCGGCGGAGGGCGAGCTTGCGCGACTTGAATTGGTGGGCGAGCTCAGCGCCATGTTGGCGGCGGCTGGCGCAGAAGGTATTGGCAGAAATGCAAAAAGCCCGCTGACTTGCGTCAACGGGCTTGGTGGTTCTGTATCAGTGGATGCGGGGACACACAACCTCCTTGAGTTGCTGTTGGTGGCCTAACCTACTCGCGTCCCGGGGGTGGTTAGTTCTCACTCTACTCGGCGTCTAGCGGCGCGTTGAGCCGAACGCCCGGCACCCGGATCCCCACTGGCCTCCCCGCTTCGTTCGCTCCCTGCCACTGCTCCGTGAAGATGGGCGGGAGTGTGGGCCCGTCAGGACAGGCGAGCCACAGCCTGAAGAGGTGCCGGCGCTGCTCGGGCTCGGGGAAGTCTTCGAAGGCGGTGCGCGAGTGCATGATCCAGTGGTTGTTCAGGAACTGCATGTCGCCGGTCCGGAACTCCATATCCAGATGGAAGGCCGGGCTCTCGGCCAGCGCGTCAAGCATGTCACACGCCTCTTCAAGCTGGGGCGTCAGGCGCGGCACGTCGGGGAAGCGCTGCGCCTTCTTCATGGTGCTTCGGACGTAGGTGGTGACCAGAGTGCCATCCGGCATCGGGTTGAAGACGGGAACCGTGTACCAGCCCTCTTTCCCTTCCGGCACCTCGCCATGGCGGTCGCGGTAGACAGGCCGCAGCAACTCCGCGAGGAGGTCGGGGCGCCGCGTCAGCATCGCATTGTAGAGCGCCCCGGAACTCACGATTGTGGACAGCCCGCCCGCCTTCGACGGCTTCAGGCACAGCAGCCCCACCACATCCGTGTTGTCCGTGTGATAGGGCAGTCGCGCAGCCGTCTGATAGCCGCGGCTGGTTGGCGCGGCGTAGTCGGCGCCAATGTCCTTCACATGACCCAGGATGTGCCCCTTCCCGTTCTGCGAGACGGGCTCACCCAGATGGGCGCCCAACCCGAGATAGCCGATCGCGGATTGCCGGACCGACCAGCGCTCGACCGGCATGCCGCGCACGAGGAGGAAGCCCCGGCCGTGCAGCACGGCCTGCCGCGTCTCGCGCACCAGCGCCGCAAGGGCGGGCACGTCGAAATCCGCTGCGTGGATGTCGGCGATGTCGATGCCCGCGGCGTCCAGCCGCCTGACGGTCGCGTCCATGCCCTCGATTTCGGCCGCCGAGAGCACTCTGATCCAATCCCGGCGGCGGGCCATGTTAGGTCCTTTCCAGACATTCTCGCCGGCGACGGGGCACGCCATTGGCGCTGGACCGATGGCATTCATGACCAGAACGTCCTTCTTCGGGTCATTGTGGATTTCGGCCGGGCATGGCCCGCACGACAGCCCGGTATTCTTCCGTCAGGTCGCGCAGGATTTGCGCCAGTTCCTGCGGCGAGGCGGATGCCGTCTCGACGCCGATCTCCAGCATGCGGTTGCGTGTGGCGGCATCCTGCGTGAAGGCGACGCTGTCTTCGGCCAAGCGGGCGATGATGCCCGCGGGCGTGCCAGCCGGCGCGAACAGCGCGAACCACGAGTCGCTGACCGCGTTCGACTCCCCACTTTCGAGGAAGGTCGGCACATCAGGCAGCAGGTTCGAACGTTCTCGGCCCGTGATGGCGAGTGCGCGCAACTGCCCATTGCGCACCGGCGAGAGCAGAACCGGCACCAGCGTGTAGACCATCTGCACATGGCCCGCGATCGCATCGGACACCGCCGCCGCGCCCCCGCGATAGCCCACATGTTCCAGTTGGACACGGCTGTGGTGGCTCAACAGTGCGATCTGGAAATCGAGCTGCGCGCTGGCGATGGTGAGGGTGCCAGGCCTGGCGCGCGCCATGCGGATCATCTCGCCGGGGGTGCGCGCCTCGAAGCTCGGGTGGGCGGCGACCATGTAGGGGATGCGCACCAGCATCCCGATGGGATCCAGCGCCGTCATCGGATCCACGCCAGGCAGCGCCGGCCCAAACACCGGATTGCTGGCCAGCGATGTGGCGCCAAACAGCAGCGTGTATCCATCAGGCGCGGAGCGCACCACCGCATCGGTGCCGATGTTGGTGGAGGCGCCGGCGCGATTCTCCACGATCACCGGCTGGCCCATGCGGGCGCGCATGAACTCGGCGAACTGGCGGGCCACGGTGTCGGTGGTGCCACCGGGCGGATAGGGCACCACGAGGCGCACCGGCCGGTTGGGCCAGTCGCCCGTGCCTTGTGCCAGCGCAGGCAGCGCGAGGCCCGCGGCGAGGCCCCCGAGCAAGGTGCGGCGGCCAGCCAGCATGCGCGGGCCGCTCACTGCGCGGCCTCCGTTACGCGCGGCGCCATGCGGCGGGCATAGGCGGGGCCGAATTCCCGCGTGCGGGCGAATTCCGCGGGGAGCGGGCGGCCATTTGGCAGCGTCATCCAGACCCGCAGCAGATGGCGGCGCTTCTCCGGCTCGTCATGGTCCTGGTAGCGCGTGCGGGAGTGAAAGACGGCATAGTTGTTGCCGATCTGGATGTCGCCCGGTTCCATCTCGAAGGAGAGGTGGGCGTCGGGGTCGTTGCAGATGGAATCCACCAGGTCCAGCGCCTCGATCTGCAGCGGCGTCAGGCGTGGCACCTCCTCGAAGCGCTGCCCCGTCTCGATGTAGCGGCGCTTGTACAACCCGCTCAGATGGCCCGCATGGTGCAGCAGGATGGGAACAGTCTGTACGCGCGGCGCGCCGGACAGCGCCTGGGCGCGGGCGTCGAAGTGGAAGGGCTCTTGCAGCACGCGCGCGAGGTCCGGGCGGCGGGCCAGCACCTCGTTGAACATGGCGCCCACGCTCAGCAGCTTGCTCACGCCGCCGCTGCGCGCGGTGCGCAGGCACAGCAGCAGGAAGGCGTCGCCGCCGTCATTGTGGAAGTTCAACTCGTCATTGGTCTCGAAGCCTCGGGTGGCGTCGCTGCCCTCCACCTTCTTCCCGGTGTCGGTGATGTCGTGCATCAGGCTGCCCCGCGCGTCCTGCGGCTCCGGGTCGCCGATGTGGCGCGAGATACCCCAGGCCACGACGCGCGCCTGTTCGTTGGAATAGCGTCCGACGGGCACGCCGCGGATGAGCTGGAAGCCACGCCCGCCCTCGATCACGTCGCGCAGCGCCACGAGCTTGTCGCCGAGTGCACCGAGGGGGAAATCCTCGCGGGAGAGGGCGTAGAGCGGCACGTCCCGCGCCTGCGCATGTTGCAGCGCGGCGTCGAGTTCGGCGATCTCGGCTTCCGTCAGCCGGTGGATCCAGTCGGTCCGCGTGCGCAAATCGGCACCGCGCCAAACACTGGCGTCGGTGCGTGGCTGAGTCAGGAGATCGGGCATGGGTCGGGGTGTCCTTGAGCCAGTGCAGGGGAAGGTTGGCCGGCGCGGCCAAGACCGCGCTGGTCGGCTGATTCTTCGGGCTATTCAGCGTCCAGCGGTGCGTTAGGCATCACGCCCGGCACTTTGATGCCAATAGGGCGCCCTGCTGCATTGGCGCCCTGCCAGTGACTGGTGAAGCTCTCGGGCAATTCGGGCCCGTCGGGGCAGGCCAGCCACAGGCGGAACAAATGGCGGCGGCGCGTCAGCTCAGGGAAATCCTCGAAGGCGGTGCGCGAGTGCATCAGCCAGTGGTTGTTGAGGAGTTGAACGTCGCCGGGGGCGAAATCCATATCAAGGTGGAACTCGTCGCTGTCGGCCAGCGAATCCAGCAGGTCGCACGCGGCGTCGAGTTCCGGCGTGATCCGTGGCACCTGCGGAAAGCGCTGCGCCTTGCGCATGGCGCTGCGCACATAGGAGGTCACCAGCGCGCCATCGGGCATGCGGTTAAACACCGGCACGGCATACCAGTCATCGGCGCCGGCCGGGACCTCGCCGCGGCGGTCGCGGTAGACCGGCTGGCAGAGCAGTTCCAGCAGGTCCGGCGCGCGCTCCAGCATGGCGTTGTAGAGCGCACCGGAGCTGACGATGGTGGACAATCCGCCCGACTTGGCCGGCATGAGGCACAGCAGCCCCACCAAATCCGAGGAGTCGGTGTGGTAGGGCAGCCGGGCCGCAGTCTGGTAGCCGCGGTTCGTGGGCGCGTTGTAGTCGACGCCGATGTCCTTCACATGGCCCAGCACATGGCCCTTCCGGTTCTGCGTTACCGGTTCGCCAAGATGCGCGCCCAAGCCGAAATAGGCGATGCCCGCTTGGCGCGGGCTCCAGCGATCCACGGGCAGGCCGCGCACCAGAATGAAGCCGCGACCTTTCAGCACCGCGTCGTGGATCTGGCTGATCAGCGGCTCCAGTTCCGGAACCGCGAAATCTGCTGGCGTCATGGCCGCGATATCAAGGCCGCTAGGGTCGAGGCGGCGCACCGCCGCATCCAGCGCTGCGACCTCGCCTGGCGTCAGAAGGCGCTCCCATTCGGCGCGGCGCCGCGCCATCTCAGGGCCGCGCCAAACCTGCGGGCCGCTGACCGGGCGGGCGGTGGTGACGGGAAGGGCAGTGTCCATGGCGTCTTTCCTCGGACCCGGCAGCCTTCTGAGGCGACATTGCCCACGCGGGCTGCCTTGAAGAGGCTAGAGTGCCCGACCCTTTCAGCCGGTCAAGCGGTTTTCCCCGCCTGCCAACTCAGGGCATTTATTTCTAATGGTTTGGTGGTGAACTCCATCCTAAAGTTCGCCTGAACTTAGCTGATTCGTATGCTGATGCGGGGCACTCGTCAGTTAGATTATTGTGCGATGCAGCATTTCTTTGCGTGGCTCCCGGATGGGCTCAAAAGCCTGCCACCGCAGAAGCTTGTCTCACTGCAAACTGAATCGGCATGAACATGTCCGTTGCTTTCTGCATTGACGATGCGTGGTGCCCTGTCTAGCTTTTATTTAAATGGCACTAGGTAAATTCTGGACTCATCATCCAGAATAGTTAAAACTTCATGCAACAAGGCGCGAAAAATTTGGGGAGAAACGCTCGATGATCGTGATGCGTCGCAAATTCCTTTCGTCCGTCGCTGGCCTTGGGGTGCTGGCAGCACCCGGCATCCGCCCGGCCGCCGCGCAATCCTGGCCCTCCCGCCCAATCGAATTGATCGTGGGATGGGCAGCGGGCAGCGGCACCGACGTGCTGGCGCGCACGCTGACGCCGTTCATGGAGAAGTACATCGGCAACGGCGCGCGTATTGGCGTCCTCAACCGCCCCGGAGCTGGCGGCGAGATCGGCCTGACCGCGGTCGCGGGCGCACGCCCTGACGGGTACACCATCGGCACGACGGCCTCGCCCTCGTTTATGATGATGATGCGCGAGCGGCGAACCCGCTTTGGTTTCGACAGCTTCGACTTCATCGGCAATGTGGTAACCGAGTGGCAGTCCATCTTCGTGGCAGCCAACAGCCCTTTTCAGACCATCAAGGACCTAGTGGATTACGCGAAGGCCAACCCGCGCCGGCTCAACATCGGTATGCAGGGCGGGCCGGCGACTGCCATCGCCATCAACCGCTTCTCGCGCGCCGCCGGCATCCAAATGAATATGGTGCCCTTCCCCGGTGGAGGTCCGAACCGTACGGCCCTGTTGGGCGGGCACATCCAAGTCTCCCTTATTGGCCTCGGCGATGGCGCGCCCTTCGTCCGCGAAGGACAGATCCGCATCCTCGGCACCATGGCGCCCAGCCGCTGGGACCAACTGCCTGATGGGCCGACGATGCGCGAGCAAGGGATAGATGTGATCGCCAGAGCCGACCGCGGCATGGCCGCGCCGGCAGGCACCCCGGCCGCCATCATGGAGCAATTGTCGGAAGCGCTGACCCAGTCGCTCCGCGATTCCGAATTCGTGGCGAACTCACGGGCGCGGGGGCTGTCTCTCAACCCTATCCCACGGGCGGAGTACCAGGTTCACCTTGCCGAGATGAATGAGGAGATTGGCGAGCTTTGGCGGACCGAGCCGTGGCGCCGCTGAGGTGAACGGCAAGAGTTGGGCGGAAAGCTCGCTAAGATGCCTGATGGGCCAGTGCCGCCTGAGGCCCGCCGCATTAGGTGGGCGGCACGATCTCGCGGCAGCGCCCGGTCCGCATTTCACTGGGTTTGAAGCCGCGGACGCTTCTGCCGGACGGGCCCCCTGTCAACGGGGGAGCAAAATCCGGCCATGCCAGAACATGCGCCAACTCTCTCATAGCCCGTGGCTCCCCGATCGAGGGCAGGTCAACCCCACATCCCCAGAACCCGGGTCAAATCTTCGTGGCAACACCGGGTCAGATCTCCGCCGCATTCAACAGGTGGTTTCTGGGACCTCGTGCTGGCCTGCTGTGCCGGCAATAGCAGCGCGTGCCGTCTCGCCGCATGATGGGCCAAGGTCGGGACCATTCCCCTTCAGGGGCGAGGGCCTGTCCCAAGCGCCGCAAGCGTCAGGTCCGGACCGCGCGAGATCAACCGGTTGATCGGGCCGTTCGCCTGGAGGCCCACCAGCATGGGACGGCGCGCCTGAGGCAGGATCGCAATGTCGTACAACTCCCGCACCACGCCACCCAGCCGCAGCCAATGCAGCGCCTTGCCCGTGGCAAGCTCCACAACCGCGATCGCGCATTGCGGGGCGAAGCCCTCGGCCTTGAGCCTGTCCTCCAGGGGAAGCCCGGCGAATGCCTCGTTGCTGCGCGGCAGTGAGAGCCCCACCAGCGCCCACTCCTTGTGCAACGCCAGTCCGCGCGCGAAACCCGGCAGGAAGGCCATGGGAATGAACCGCGCCTGGGCCACGTCCACCAGGCCCAGTTCGCCCGTTCCCGCATTGAGGACGTAAAGCCGCCCGTCATGCAGCCGTGGGGAGTGCGGCATCGTGAGGTCGCGGCAGACGACGGCACTCTGCGCGATATCCAGCACAACCCCGCTGTTCACACGCCGCTCGCGCCAACCGCGCGGTCCATCGGTTTCCGCCGCGGCGGTCGCATAGCGCGGCATGCCGGCCGCATCGACAGCCAGGCCGTTGAGATGGCACCGGTCCTGAGGGGCCAGTGCTGACACGAAGGCGGGGCGCCAGAAGGGCCGGAAGCTGCTTTGGTCATCCACCGCCGCGAGGCAGGAAAACAGCGTGTTGACGAAGATGGGCTTGCCAGCGGGCGTCATCGCCACGTCATGCGCGAAGACATCCCCGGTGAACCAGGCCGCCTGGGGGACGTAGACGGCATCGTGCCCTTCCAGGTCGCGACCCGCGGGCACAACGTTGCCAAAGCGGAAAATGGCATTGAGGCCTGCCAGCACGAGGCCGCCCTCGCCATCGGCGGCGATCCCGAGACAACGATCGAAGCTGCGCTCCGAGACGGAGAGCTGCTCGGCGCTCTCCGCGCCGATGAGGAACACCTTCCCGATCTGGTAGGTGGTGACCGCCAGCGAAATCCCAGCCTCATGGAGCCAGGCCGCAAAGCCCGCCGACGCGTGGACGGCATAGGGCGGAGCGCTGTCGCCTTCGGTGCGAACCAGGGGTGCGGCGGGCACGTTGTTCATATCGTCTCCAGGGAGATGAAAAGTCTCTCAATTTTTCACTTCGAAGCGCCTGCCCCTCATTTGGGCAATTTTGTAACGCAGGCTGTGTGTCATAAATATTAATCGGTTCACATTTGATTCAGTCGCTGGTAACGTCACGTTAAGCACTGACCGAGAGAAAGCCAATGCCCATCCTGACCGTCTTCTCCGCCTATGACACCGTCAATGGCCGTGCGCTATGGGTGACGGACGGAACAGCCACGGGCACTAGGCTGCTGACAGACCTCACGCCCTACGCGGGCAACTTCGAATATCTCGGGGAATGGGGCCTCGTGGGCGACCCCGCGGCCGCCACGGGCCAGCCCAGGCTGGTCTTCGGCCAGGCCTTCAGCTCCAATCTGTGGGCAACGAACGGGACCAGCGGCCAAACCGGCATCATCTTCGACTTCTCCACCGTGGGCGGCTATGGCCAACCGCGGGAATTCACCGCCCTGGGCGATGGGCGGCTGGTGTTCACGGCGAATTCCTCCCTCGGCCGTGAATTGTGGGTGACGGATGGCACCGCGGCCGGGACGTCGCTGCTGCGGGACATCCGCGCCGGGGTGACATCCTCGAACCCGGAGGGCTTCAAGGCGCTGGGGGATGGCCGGCTGCTGTTCCAGGCCAGCAACAACCTGGGGCGTGAGCTTTGGGTCACCGACGGCACCACGGCCGGCACCTATCTCGTGCGCAACATCGCGACCGGCTACAACAGCAGCAATCCCCAGACCGCCGCCGGCCAGCAACTGGGCGATGGGCGTCTCGTGTTCGCCGCCTCGGATGCGGGCGGGACCGAGATCTGGGTCTCCGACGGCACGCTGGCCGGCACCAACCGTCTGGCGGACCTGCAGGCCGGCGCCGGCTCCAGCAACCCGGAGGTGCTCGGCCGGCTGGGCGACGGGCGGGTGGTCTTCACCGCAACCACGAACGCGACGGGCCGCGAATTGTTCGTCACGGACGGGACCACGGCGGGCACCACGCTGGTGGCCGACCTGGTCCCAGGCTCGGGCTCCAGCAACATCACCAATGTGACGGCGCTGGGCGATGGGCGGCTGGTCTTCGCCGTCGGCGCCGGCGGGACCGGGCGCGAGGCCTGGGTGACCGATGGCAGCGCGGCCGGCACCTTCCGCCTCGCCGATATCCGCCCCGGCACCGCCTCCAGCAACCCCGCCCAGTTCACCGCGCTCGGCGATGGGCGCGTGGTGTTCACCGCTTTGGCGGAGGACGGCACCCGCAAGCTGTGGGTGACCAATGGCAGCACGGCCGGGACGGCGCAGCTCTCTTCCGTCGCCAACCTGGACGGTTCGATCAACGCCACGGAAGGCTTCACCCGGCTGGGCGATGGCCGGCTTGTCTTCGCCGCCTATGACGGCGTGACGGGGCGTGAGCTGTGGGTGACCGATGGCACGGCCGCGGGCACGCAACTGGTGCGGGACATCCGCGCGGGCAGCGCGGAATCGGCACCCCGGGACTTCGCGGTGCGCGAGGACGGGCGGGTGGTCTTTTCCGCCGATGACGGGCTGGCCGGGCGCGAGCTCTGGATCACCGACGGCACCAATGCCGGCACGGTCCGCCTTGGCGATGTGAACCTGCGGTCCGGCGGCAGCTATGCCTCGTTCCGGGGCGCCTTCGCCGATGGGCGCGCCCTGTTCGTCGCCTGGGATGGCGGGGTGACGGGCTATCAGCTCTGGGCCACGGACGGCACGCCGGCGGGCGCCCAGCGGCTGACGACGGTCACGAACAACAACTATGGCAACAACGTCTTCCAAGGCGCTTCCCAGCTGGCCGATGGGCGGTTCGTCCTGTCGGGACCGGGTGTGGATAACGCATTCGGCGGCGGGCTTTGGGTCACGGACGGCACCGCGGCCGGCACCTCGCTGCTTGTCGATGTGAACACCCGGTTTGCGCAGTTCGGTGAGCTTGCCGATGGCCGCGTCGTGTTCAACGGGCAGGCTGACGGCCAGGGCTTCAAGCTTTGGGTCACGGATGGCACCGCCTCCGGCACCTCCGTGCTGTTCGACCAATTCCCAGGCTTCGCCGGCGGCGGGGTCAATCCCTTCTACTTCACGGCATTGGGCGATGGACGGCTGCTCTTTTCAGGCACAGGATATGACACTACCGGTCCCAGTTACACCTTCCTGGGGTTTGAACTCTGGGTGACCGACGGCACGTCCGCCGGCACCGCGCTGGTGAAGGACATCTTCGTTGGTGGGGCCGGGAGCAACCCTGGCTTGGACAAGGCCGTGCAGCTCGGCGATGGGCGCGTGCTCTTCACCGCGCGCGACGGCACGGCAGGCAATGAGCTGTGGGTCTCGGACGGCACCACCGCCGGCACGACACGCCTGGCCGACATCAATGCCAGCTCCGCATCGGGCAACCCGGAGGTGGTGGCCGCCACGGGCGGGGGCCGCAACCTGTTCTCCGC
This sequence comes from Roseococcus sp., assembly GCA_051860645.1. GTDB lineage: Bacteria > Pseudomonadota > Alphaproteobacteria > Acetobacterales > Acetobacteraceae > Roseococcus. Next base: position 5,508 of record JBHYDO010000049.1, on the reverse strand, counting down.
GACGGATGTGGACGGGAGCCGCGTGCTGTGGAGCACCGATGGCACGCCGGGCGGGACGGAGCGGCTGGTCGGCTGGACCCCCTACAATGCCTCGGGCTTCACGCTGCTGGGGGATGGCCGGCTGGTCTTCTCCGGGGTTGGCAGTGCGGCGCAGGGCCGGGAACTCTGGGTCACGGACGGCACCAATGCCGGAACCGTGCTGCTGGCCGACATCGCGACCGGCCCCTATTACGGCAGCAGCAATCCGCAGAACTTCCACAGGCTGGCGGATGGGCGGGTGCTGTTTTCGGCCAATGACGGCGTGGCAGGGCGCGAGCTGTGGGTGACCGATGGCACCTCGGCCGGCACGACGCTGGTGCGCGACATCTTCACGGGCGTGTCCTCGTCGAACCCGGACCGCTTCCTCTCCTTCGGGAATGGGCTGGTGGGGTTCAACGCCTACAATGGTGGCGGAGCGGCATCCGGTAGCAACGGTGCCGCGCTTTGGGTGACGGATGGCACCTCCGCCGGAACGCGCCGCGCGAGCTTTTTTGATTATGTTGGCGGCGGGGCCACGCCCGTCGCGACGGTGGGCGACACACGGCTGCTGTTCGAAATCAATGGTTCTCCGTACACTTCCGCTGGCGGCCTGGGCAATCTCGCCGGACCGCTTGTTTTCTTCAATGGGCCTATCCTTGATTCGGTCACGGTCGGCAGCAGGACGGTTTTCTCCCAGAATAACAACTCATTCGGGTATTTGGGCTCGGTGTCGGCGACTGCTACAGGTAACTTCCTCTACCTCGGGTACGACAATTCGCCCGGCTTTCAGAACATCTCCTTCCAGAAGCTCTCCGCCACCCAGGCGTTGTTTACGGCGGACACCGCCACCAGCAATGGCATCGAGCTTTTCGTCACCGGCGGGACGCCCGCCACCACGATCCAGCTCACCAACCTCGCCCTCGCCGATCCCTCCATCCGCAACATCACGCCCATGGCCAACGGCCTTGCGGTGTTCAGCGCGTCCACGGCGGCGAACGGAAGCGAGTTGTGGGTCACCAACGGCACCGTGGCCGGCACATCCCTGCTGAAGGATATCTATCCCGGCGCTGCGTCCAGCAGCCCGCAGGGCTTCGCGGCACTTGGCGACGGAAGGCTGGTCTTCCGCGCCTACGACAGCACCTCGGTCGAGCTCTGGGTGACCGACGGCACCGCCGCCGGCACCGTCCTCGTTACCGACTTCAACCAGGAAAGCTTCAGCGGCGCCCCCCGGGACTTCACCGCCCTCGGGGACGGGCGACTGGTCTTTGCCGGCCGCTCGGCAGCCGCGGGCGAAGAACTCTGGGTCACGGATGGCAGCGCCGCCGGCACCTCCCTGCTGGCCGACATCCGCCCCGGGGCCGCCAGCAGCTACGTCAGTGACTTCAAGGTCCGGGCGGATGGCAAGGTCCTGTTCTCGGCCGATGACGGCTTCAACGGCCGCGAACTCTGGATCACCGACGGGACCACGGCCGGCACCGTCCTGCTGGCGGATGCGAACACGCGAACCGGGGACAGCAACGCCATCGTGCTCGGCCTGCTGGGCGACGGGCGCGCCGTCTTCACCGCCTATGACCCGCTGCACGGGCGCGAAGCCTGGGTGACGGATGGCAGCACCGCCGGCACGTTCCGGCTGGCCGACATCAACCCCGGCACGGGCAGTTCCAACATCCAGAACCATGCCCTGCTGGGCGATGGCCGCATGGTCCTGCAGGCCTATGGCGGCCCCGCGCTTGGCGACCAGCTCTGGGTGACGGATGGATCGGTGGCCGGCACGACGCTGCTGGTGGACTCCGCCACCGCGCCGCCTGGAAGCGCTTATTCCCCGCGCGATCCCTTCGCTCTCGGCGATGGCCGCGTGCTGTTCTCGGCCCGCGGCGATTCGGCCGGGCGGGAATTGTGGGTCACCGACGGCACTGCGGCGGGCACCAGCCTTGTGAAGGACATCTCCCCCGCCTACGCCTCCAGCTACCCATATTCGTTCAGCCGCCTGGGCGACGGCCGGGTGGTGTTCAGCGCCTATAACTTCGTCGCCGGGCGCGAGTTGTGGGTGACCGATGGCACCGAGGCCGGCACACAGCTGGTGCTGGACATCCGCCCAGGCTCAGGCAGCGCAAGCTCGAACCCATCCAACCTGACGGCCCTCCCCGACGGCCGCGTTACCTTCCTGGCCGATGACGGGCTGAACGGGCGCGAGCTCTGGATCACCGACGGCACGGCCAGCGGCACGCGGCTGGTGCGTGACGTGAATGCGGTGACCGAGAGCGGCAACCCCACCGTGGTGGCCTCCTTCTTCCTCAACGCCGCCCCCACCCTGGTCCTGCCCATCGCGGACCAGGCGACCCTGGAGGGGGATCTCTTCACCCTCACCCTGCCGGCGGGCCTGTTCACCGATGTGGACCTGCCGCTGGGCGACGCGCTGACGCTGTCGGCCACCCTCGCGGCCGGTGGCGCCCTGCCCGCCTGGCTGGCCTTCGATCCCGCCGCCCGCAGCTTCACGGGCACCGCGCCCTTCGACGCCCCGCGCAGCCTGGATGTGCGCGTCACGGCCAGCGACCTCTTCGGCGGCTCGGCCTTCGATGATTTCGTGATCGTCATCACCAATGTCGTCCCCGGCACGGCGGATGACGACCTGCTGGTGGGCGAAGCCGGCTTCCCCAACATCCTGCGCGGCGAGGGCGGGAACGACATCCTGGTCGGTGGCGGCGAGGATGACCGCTTCGAGGGGGGCGAGGGTTCCGACACGGCCTCCTATCGCAACGCGACCGCGGGTGTCACCGTCAGCCTGCTGCTGGGCAGCGCGCCGCAGGCCACGGGTGGCGCGGGGACGGACACGCTGCTCTCGATCGAGAGCCTGGAGGGTTCGTCCCTCAACGACAGCCTGACCGGCGATGACGGCCCGAACACCCTCTCGGGGCTGGAGGGTGATGATGTCCTTGTCGGTGGTGGTGGCAATGACCGCCTCGACGGCGGCGCCGGCGCCGATACGATGACCGGCGGTGCCGGCAACGACATCTACATCGTCGACAACGCCAATGACCAGGTCATCGAACTGGCGCTGGGGGGCGTGGACCAGGTCATCTCCTCCGTCACTCACACACTCGCGGTGAATGTGGAGAACCTGGAACTCAGCGGCGCGAATGCGATCGACGGGACGGGCAATGCCGCCGCCAACATCCTTCGCGGAAATGGCGCGAACAATGTGCTGCAGGGGCTTGGCGGCAATGACCTGCTCCAGGGCGAAGAGGGCGACGACACCCTCCAGGGCGGCACCGGCAACGACGTGCTGGAAGGTGGGCCGGGCAATGACAGCCTGGATGGTGGCCCGGGCAACGACACCATGCGCGGCGGCGCGGGCGACGACGTCTATTTCGTGGATGCGGCAGGCGATGTCGTGATCGAACTGCCCGATGAAGGCCTGGACCTCGTTCGCGCCTCGATCACGCACACACTGTCCGCGAATGTCGAGAACCTGTTGCTGACGGGGGCCCTTGCCATCAATGGCGGCGGCAATGGGCTGAACAACGTGCTGACCGGCAACACGGCCGCGAACACGCTGCAGGGCTTTGACGGGGATGACACCCTCGTCGGGGGCGATGGCGATGACCGGCTGGAAGGCGGTGCGGGCAGCGATGTCCTGGAGGGTGGCAACGGCGATGACGTTCTCGACGGTGGGACCGGCGCCGATGTGATGCGTGGCGGAACCGGCAACGATCGCTACGTGGTGGACGATGCGGGCGACCAGGTCATTGAGCTGGGCGGCGCGCCGCAAGGCACGGACACGGTGGAAGCGTGGATCGACTACACCCTGGCCGCCAATGTGGAGAACCTTGAGCTGCTGGGTGATGCGGCGTTCAACGGCACCGGCAACGGCCTGGACAACGTCATCATCGGCAACGCGCTCGACAACCTGCTTCAGGGGCTGGCTGGCAGGGATGTGCTGAATGGCGAGGATGGGGACGACATCCTGGAGGGCGGCAGTGGCGACGACGAGTTGAACGGTGGCGCCGGGAACGATCTGCTCGACGGCGGTCTGGGCGCGGACACCATGCGCGGCGGGGTCGGCGATGACACCTATGTCGTGGACAACGTGGCGGACGTCGTGGAGGAGGGTCCGGGGGCGGGCACCGATGAGGTGCGTTCAAGCATCTCCTTCGTGCTGCCCGTGAACTTCGAGAACCTCACTCTCACCGGCGGCGCCGTCATCGAGGGTCTCGGCAATGGCGTGGCAAACCGTATCATCGGAAACAACGCGTCCAACGTCCTCCGGGGCCTGGGCGGGAATGACGAAATTCATGGTGAGGGGGGCGCCGACTCCCTATTCGGCGGCATCGGGGATGACATCCTGGATGGGGGCGCCGGAAATGATCGCCTGGATGGCGGGACCGGCGCGGATATCATGCGGGGGGGGCTGGGGGCCGACACCTATTTCGTAGACAACGTCGGGGATGTGGTGATCGAGTTGTTTGACGAAGGTCGCGATGTCGTACGATCCACGTTGTCCTACGTCCTCCCCGAAAATGTTGAGAATCTGATCTTGCTGGGAACTGCGGTGCAGGGCGAAGGCAACGACCTTGCCAATACCATAACGGGCAACGCCGAGGACAATGTTCTGCGGGGCGGTGCTGGGGCCGATACGCTCAGGGGACTGGACGGGAACGACACACTCGAGGGCGGTGACGACAACGATATCCTCGAGGGCGGCAACGGGGATGACACGCTGGATGGCGGGGCCGGGGATGACCGCATGATCGGCGGTGCCGGAAACGATCTCTATATTTTTGACAGCGCAGGTGATCGCGCGATTGAAACCCCCACCGGCGGGACGGACACAATACACTCCTGGGTCAACCTCATCCTCTCAGCCCATGTTGAGAATGGCGCCCTCTTGGGGAACGCCTCGCTGAACCTCACGGGGAACGGCCTGAACAACACGATTGAGGGGAATGCCGGCGACAACGTCCTTGATGGCAGCGGCGGCGATGACATCATTCGAGGTGGCGACGGAAACGACACGATCATTGGCGGCGTTGGCAAGGACATGCTGGAGGGCGGCGCCGGGGCTGACATGTTCGTATTCAGCCGGCTGACGCACTCAGGTACCACTATCGCCTCAAGTGACACTATCCTGGACTTCGTTTCGGCCGATGGGGACAAGATCGACCTCTCAGCCTTTGACGCGCAGCCCGCGGTCCCCGGGCTGCAATCCTTTGTCTTTTCGGACATCGGCCTTACCGGAGTAATTGGCCAGTTGGCAGTTTCGTTTGGAGACGGCGTGAACGTAGTCTCCCTTGACACCAGCGGGGACGGTGTCGCGAATATGCTAATTGTGGTCAATTCTGCTTTTGAGCTGACGGCCACCGATTTTCTGTTCTAGGTGTTTGGTCCCGGGATGAGGTGGCGCGGGTTGATCTTGAACGGCGCTGGGTCGCGTTGCCAAGCGTCGCAGATGTATTGGAACGGAGTTCGCCATCGGAGCGCCTTGAGGTGCTT
>JBHYDO010000048.1:0-20460 GCA_051860645.1 Roseococcus sp. | reverse complement strand
CACGGCAAGGTCTTCCTGATCCTCGGGATCATGCAGACCTTCTGGTACCGCAGCGACTGGACGCGCGAGCACTTCGTGAAGATGTGCGAGGACAAGGACGTCCAGCGGCTGACCTGGGAATCCTACATGAACAAGGAGCTGGTCCGGAAAGACCCGCTCGCGCACGTCAAGATCTTTTTCAAGGACATGGCCCATCTGCTCGGGCTGGCGAGGGCTTAATCATGGATCTGGCACACCCACACCACGCCCGCGCTCGCGCCCGGCGGCACCACGGCCCCACCCTGCCGCTCAAGGTCGGCACGCGGGGTTCGCCGCTGGCCCTCTACCAGACACGGCATTTTCTCGACCTCATCCGAGCGGTGTGCCCCATCCTGCGCGACGTGCAAGCCTTCGAGGAGCACGAGATCAGCACCGCCGGTGACCGCATCCAGGACCGCCGCCTGGCCGAAATCGGCGGCAAGGGCCTGTTTGCCAAGGAAATCCATGAGGCGTTGCTCGACGGCCGCGTGGACTTCGCGGTGCACTCCCTGAAGGACCTCGAGACCGAGCTGCCGCCCGGCATCGTGCTTGCCTGCACGCTGCGCCGCGAAGACCCGCGCGATGCCATCGTTCTCGGCACCGCCTGCGAGGACGCGGCCGAGGCTGCCTGCCAGGAGGGTGCCGCGCCGTTCAGCGCCCTGCCCTTCGGCGCGCTGATCGGCACCGCCTCGGTGCGACGCCAGGCGCAGTTGCTGCACGCCCGCCCCGACCTGCGCTGCGAGGTGATCCGCGGCAACGTCCAGACCCGCCTTTCGCGCGTCGGCACCGGGGAGTTCGACGCCTCGCTGCTCGCCATCGCGGGGCTGAAGCGGCTGGAACTCGGCCATCGCGCCGGCGTCGTCATCAGTGAGGACGACATGGTGCCGGCCGCCTGCCAGGGCATCATTGGCGTCACCGTCCGCGCCGACGACGTGGAATTGCACGAACTTCTCGGCGCGATCTGCGACACGGATTCGCGCGCGGTGAGCCTGACGGAACGCGCCTTCCTCGGCGCGCTCGACGGCTCCTGCCGCACGCCCATCGGCGGCCATGCGAAGCTGCTGCCGGACGGTCGGATCAGCCTGACGGGCCTGGTGGCCCGCGCCGATGGCAGCTTCCTGCTGCGCCGCAGCGTGACCGGCATGGCGGCCGACGCCGCCGCCATCGGCCGTGCGCTGGGCGAGGAACTGCTGATGGACAGCCCGGCCGACATCTTCGGCTGAGGCAAGGGGCGGGCGGGCGCTATACCCGCCGCGCGGCCGCCACTGCGGCCTCGCTGCCCAGGCCCACCATCCAGCCCCAGCCGCGCAGCAGGGCGCCGACCACGCCGGCGTGGCGCTCGCGCGCCTCATCGCGGTGGTGCACCTCCTCCTCCTGGCAGCGGGCCAGCATGGCGCGCAGCGCGGGGTGGATGCCCTCCGCGTCGAGGCGGTCGATCTGCTGCTGGTAGTGGTGGTCCACGAAGCTCTCGACCGAGTCGATGGTGGCATAGACCGCGCGTGGCCCCAACAGCGCCGGCACCGCGCCGGTGATCCAGCCAGCCGCCCGCCACAGCGGCAGCAGGCGTGAGCGCTGGGGCTGCGGCAACTCGGCCTCGATGAGCCGCAGGTGGCCCTCCTCCGTCGCCATGTGGCGCTGGGCGAAGTCGCGCAGTTCCGGGTCGCGACAGAAGGCCAGGATGCCGCGGTAGATCATGACGGCCCCCGTCTCGCCCGCGTGATCCGAGCGGAGTTCGGCGACCAGCCAGTCAGGGTAGGTGCTCATGGACAGCCACATGGGGTTGGCGCGGGGCGCGTCCAGACCATCTCTGGCGCATGGCCGAAGAACCCCGCTGCACCACCGTCTATTTCGATGGCGCCTGTCCCGTCTGTTCGCGCGAGATTGCGCATTATCGCACGCGGCCGGGCGCGGATGCCCTGCAATTCGTGGACGTCAGCGGTGATGCGCGGATGGAGCCGGACCTCGACCGCGACGCCGCCCTGAAGCGCATGCATGTACGGATGGCAGATGGCTCGCTGCGCGACGGCGCCGCCGCCTTCGCGGCCATCTGGCAGGCGCTGCCGGGGTGGCGCTGGCTGGGGCGCATGGCGTCCTGGCCGGTGGTCGCGCCGTTGCTGGAGCTTGGCTACCGGGGGTTCCTGGCCACGCGGCCACTCTGGCGCAAGCCTCAGCCTTAGAGCCACGTTGCGTGGTTGTAGTAGACCGGAATGCCTATCAGGAGATTGAAGGGCAGCGTGACGCCCGGCGACGCTGTCAGATAGATGCCTGGATTGGCCTCGGGCAGGGCCGCCCGGCAAGCCGCCGGGGCGTCGATGAAGGAGGCGGAGGCGCAGACCGCGCCGAAGACGAAGGCGCCACCCAAGGACAGCCCCACGCCCCAGCCGAGCGTGACGCCGAGCGTGCCGAACGCCAGCGGTGCCGCCACGCCAAAGACCGTCATGAAGCGGCCGACGCTCGCGAAGGCGCGGATCTGCCGGGCCGCGGTCATGCCCATCTCCAGGAGGAACAGCATCAGGAATCCGCGGAACATCTGCTCGTAAAAGGGCGCGATCTGGGCATATTGCGCCTCGCTGGCCAGCGCGCCGATCACCATGCCCCCGCTCAGCAGCAGGATGCCGCGGCCGCGCAAGGTGTCCATCAGCAACGCGCCCATGGCCATTCCGCCACCGGCCGCCCGCCCCTTGGCCCAGCGGGCGAGGCCCAGCGCATAGATCACGGCGAATTCCATGATCGCGACCATCGCTGTTAGCGTCCCCTCGGCCGGGGTGTTCATGGCGCGCGCAAAGGAGAGGGAGGCGAAGAAGGTCGCGGCCGAGACCGAGCCGTAATGCGCCGCCACGGCCGCCGCATTCGCGATGTCGAAGCCGCCCAGCCGGCGCAGGGCAAGGTGGGTGACCGTCGGGATCAGCAGGGTGACGGCGATGGTGGCTATGATGAGCGGCGCCACCTCGCCCGCGCTCACCTGTGCCAATTCACGCCCGCCGCTGATGCCGATCGAGAACAGCAGGATGATGGAGAGCATCTTGAGCACCGCCTCGGGCAGCTCCAGCTCGCTGCGCAGGAACCCCGCGATGCCGCCCAGGACAAAGCTGAGCACGATCGGCGGCAGGAAGTTGGTGGTGAAAAGCTCCAGCCCCGACATGATGTGACACCCTGCGCCCTGACCAGCGGCGCGACGCGCCCCGCCCTCGGTCGGGCGCACCCGGTGGCCAAATCATGAACTAAAATTCACGTCAACGCCTCCAACGCTCCTTCACATCCCAGATATGCGCCAAGAAGGCCGCGATCAGAGGTGCTGCCACCCACTGCCATCCCGCTCCGGTCAAAGCCGCACGCAGGGCCAGGGCAAAGGCGGCGCCGGCGAGGAGGAACGGCAGGAGCGGCCGCAACCCCGGCCCCCACCCGCGATGCCGGCGCAGGGCCCAGAGCAACGCCGCCTCGACCAGCAACGCCAGCAGCACAAGATCCGCAGCATGGCCGCTGCCGAACAGCGCCTGCATCAGCCGAACGGCCCATTCAGCCGGACGATCGCAAGGTTGAGCGCGGCCGCAAAGCTCACCCAGGAGATGTAGGGAACGATGCACCAGGCGGCCACGCGGTCATGCCGCGCCGTCAGCAGGATCATGGCCAGGATGGAGAGCCACAGCGGAACCACCTCGATCAGCGCCCAATCGGGCCGCTGGAAGGTGAAAAAAAGGAAACTCCACAGCGCATTCATCAAGCCGTTGAGGATGAAGACACTGGCCAGCAGCCCCCGCGCCCCCGCCCGCCAGGCACGCATCAGCGCGTAGCCGGACAACGCGAAAATCAATGTCCAAGCTGGCCCGAAGGCCCAGTCGGGCGGTTGGAACCAGGGGCGCTGCAGCCCCTGATACCAGGGCCCGATGGTGGTCAGCGACGCGCCGAGAACGGCCGTTCCCACGGCCCACGCCACGCCAACGACCACGGAAGACCATCTTTCGTTCACAAGCCTATGCCCTTATCCCGTTGCGGTGCCGAAGTGACGGGGCTGGGGTTGCGCCATCCCCGATGCTTCCCACAAATGGTCGTGAACCGCGATTGAGGAGGAGATATCCACATGCGGGCTATGATGATCCTGGGGGCCGCCCTCGCCTTCGCTCCCTTTGGCGCAGCCGTGGCGCAGGACGCCGCCGCGGGCCAGCGCGTCTTCAACCAGTGCCGCGCCTGCCATACCATCAACGAGGGTGGCCGCAACGGCGTGGGCCCCAACCTTCACGGCGTGTGGGACCGGGCGGCCGGCTCGATCCAGGGCTTCCGCTACTCCGCGAACATGCAGGAAGTGGCCCAGGGCGGTCTGGTGTGGAATGAGGAAAACCTTCGCCGGTACCTGACCAACCCGAAGGATGTCGTGCCGCGCGGGTCCATGGCCTTCGCCGGCATCCGCAACCCGGAGCAGCTCGGCAACCTTCTGGCCTATCTGCAAGCGCAGCGCTGAACCCATTCCCCACGGCCCGCGCGCCCTGCGAAGGCGAACGACAGGGGCGCCGGGCTGCGAGGTCCGGCGCCCCTTTTTGCGTGCAGGCGCCTCAATGCGCGCCCGCGAAGGCCAGCATGACGGCGAAGACCTCGCGCGTCACGCTCGACAGGGTGCGGCCCAGTTCCTCGAGATCCGCCACCTGGTCCACGCGCTTGCCCGCGCGCTCCTGCTCCTCCGGCGAAAGAATGAGCGGGATGAGCCCGGCCGAGCGGGCGAGTCCGACCAGCAGCGCGTCCTGCGGCTCAGGGATTTCATCCTGCAGTAGCACGTCACGCAGCCGGGCGCGCACTTCGCGCACCTCCGCCTCGCCCAGCGGACCCTTGGGATAGCGGCGGTCTGAGAAGACCCAGAGGAAGCGGCCCTCCTCCAGGCGCAGCACGCCCTTGGCCACAAGCTGGTCCAGCACCATGGCGCGGTAGTGCTCGGCATTGCGGCCCAGTTCCACGATCCAGTGCCGGCTGTCATGGCCATGCGGGCCGGCCGCGAGGCGGGCCAGGGCCTCGTCCAACACACGGTCGCCGGAGGGCTGCTCGTTCACCACGGTGAGGCGGTCGAGGTCGGTGTCGATGCGCCCGTCCAGGGAGAGCTGCATCAGGATGGCGGTCGCGATGGCATAGTCGCCGGCCGGGGCCGGCAGGCCGACGGGGCGGCCCGTCCTGTTGTCGAGCAGGAGGAGCATGATCTCCTCCGGCATGTTGGGCGTCATGGCTGCGCTCCGCGCGTTTGGGTGCACGGAAGGGTCCGCGCATCGCACCCGATGTTGTGCGCGCAGTCAGGGGCTGTCCAGCAAGGGCGCGGCCGGGCTCGCGCTGGCATGAGGTTTGCTGCACCGCGCCAGCTGCACTGCGGTGGCGCAGCAACGCGCGGCCGGCTCCACGGCCCGCCAGCAAGGGCACAGGCCATGGACATCGGCGTCTTCATTCCCATCAACAACAACGGATGGTTGATTTCCGAAAACGCACCGCAATACATGCCGAGCTTCGAGCTCAACAAGCAGGTGGTGCAGATGGCCGAGGCCCATGGGATGGACTTCGCCCTGTCCATGATCAAGCTGCACGGCTTCGGGGGAAAGACCGAATTCTGGGACCACGGCCTCGAGAGTTTCACGCTGATGGCTGGTCTGGCGGCGGTGACGACGCGGATCAAGCTCTTCGCCTCCACCGCCGTGCTCACCATCCCGCCCGCCATCGTGGCACGCATGGCCACCACCATCGACAGCATTTCGGGCGGGCGCTTCGGGGTGAACATCGTCTCGGGCTGGCACAAGGTGGAGTACACCCAGATGGGGCTCTGGCCGGGTGATGCGCATTTCGGCAAGCGCTACGACTACAGCACGGAATACGTGCAGATCCTTCGCGACCTTTGGGAGAGCGGGACCAGCAACCTCAAGGGCGAGTACTTCACCATGGATGAGTGCAAGCTCAGCCCCCGCCCGTCCAAGCCGATCGAGATCGTCAGTGCAGGGCAGTCGGACCGGGGCATGGAGTTCGGCGCCACCTACTGCAACTACAATTTCTGCCTGGGCGAGGGCGTGAACGAACCCACCAAGGCCGCCTCCGTCCCCGCCCGCGTGCTGGAGCACGCGAAGAAGACCGGCCGTGATGTCGGCGCCTACATGCTCTACATGGTCATCTGCGACGAGACCGACGAGGCGGCGCTGGCCAAATGGGACAGTTACCAGCAGGGGGCGGACCGCGCCGCACTCGCGCACCTGCTGGGCCACGCGGCTGCCGACGTGAACACGGAGGCGACCTCCATGGCGGCGTCCATCCAACGCAGCCCCTCGCCCATCAACTTCAACATGGGCACCATCGTGGGGAGCCCGGCCAGCTGCGCGCGCATGCTGGACGAGGTGGCGGCGATGCCCGGGGTGAAGGGCATCATGCTGTGCTTCGACGATTTCCTGAAGGGCGTGGACGCCTTCGGCACGCAGATCCAGCCGCTGATGAAGTGCCGTCAGGACCGCCTGCAGCTCGCCGCGTGAGATGACCCCGGGGAGCGCAAGGCCGCGCCCCCCGGGAAACCGGCCCTCAGGTGCCGGCCTGGATATTGTAGCGCCGCGCCACCTCGCGGGCAACGGCCTGGTCGGCCTCCATGATCCGCACGAAGTCGGCGCCAAGCGGCACCGGGTTGCGCGGCAGCGTCTGCAACTCGGTCATGCGCTGGATGAAGGTGGCGTCCTGCACGATCTTGGGGATTTCGGCCATCATGCGGCGCGCGATCGGCTCGGGCAGGTTCTTCGGGCCCGACATGCCCACCCATTGCGTCTGCACCAGGCTCGGGAAGCCCAGCTCCTTGAAGGTGGGAAGGTCGGGGAAGTCGGCCAAGCGCTCGGGGGCGGAGACCGCCAGGGCGCGCAGCACGCCGCTCTTCATGTTGTTCACATTGGTCGTGATCGGGTCGATGAAGCTCTCGATGTGCCCGCCCATCAGGTCGTTCAGCGCCGGCGCGCTGCCGGCATAGGGCGAATGGTCGAGCTGGGTGAGGTTGGCAAGGCCACCCAGCATGGCGCCCAGCATGTGCGGCGCCGAGCCGACCCCGGACGAGCCGAAGCGCGTGGGCCGCGTGCGGGCCGCCTGCAGGAAGTCCGCGAAGGTGCGGATGGGGCTGTCGCCACGCACCAGCAGCACGCTCGTCGCCTCGACCAGCATGCCCAGGTGGGTGAAGTCGCTCACCGGGTTGAAGGGCAGGCGCGGCAGGGTCGCGGCCGAGTAGACCATCACCGAGGCGTGCGTCATCAGGAACACATGGCCGTCGGCCGGTTGCTGCGCCACGTAGTTGGTGCCGATGACGCCGCCCGCGCCGGCGCGGTTCTCCACGATGATGCTGTGCCCGCCCAGTGCCGCGGAGAGCGGCGCCACGGCGAGCCGCGTGACGGTGTCCACGAGGCCGCCAGGGGGAAACTGCGCGACGAGGCGGATCGGCCGGCTGCCTGGCCAGCCGGATTGTGCATTGGCGATGGCAGGCGCGGCGAGCAAGCCTGCGGCGGTGCCGAAGAGTTGGCGGCGATGCATAAGTTTTGGTCTCCCAGCGCGATCCCCGGCCTGGGCGCTGCCTCCCGATGAGGCATGGACCCGGGGGGATGCTGTCGCGCCGGGTGATCAGGCAAAACCCGTGCCGCTCATCCCGACCGGCCGTTCACCCGGACCGCATGCGGATCGAGTAGAGGTCCCCCACCGCCTGGGCCAGCGAGCGGTTCAGCGCATCCAGCTCCGCAAGGAAGGCGATGCGTTCCTGCCGCCCCGCCAACACCTCGGGCGGCAGCAGCCGGGGCAGCAGCGCGGTGGCGCGCGCCAGCCCCACCAGCAGCGCCTCGCGCGGGTCGGGGATTTCGTCGCTTTCCACCGCGCGCACCAGGCGCGCCCGCACCTCGCGCGGCTCCGGCCGGTCCTCGGGTTTGAGCCAGCGGCGCTCGGGGAAGACCAGCAGGACCCGACCCTCGACGCGGCGCAGCAGGCCGCGCGCCTCCAGCCGCGCCAGCACGACCGCGCGCAGCCCCGCCTCCTCGCGCGCCAGCAGCATCAGCGCGCCGCGGCTGTCGCGCTCGGTGCTGAGCTGTTCCAGCGCGCGGTCCAGCACCGGGTCCTGCAAGGGAGCGAGAGAGTGGATGTCCAGCCGGTCGCGGTCCGTGTCGATGCGCCCGGCGAGTGCCAGCTCCATCATCAGCGCGCCCGCCAGCGCCAGGCCGGCCGCCAGCCCCTGCCGTCCCATCGGGCGGCCCGTCACGTCGTCCAGTGTGAGAAGGACGATCTCCTCCGGCAGCGACAGCGCGACACTCATGCAGGAACCGCGGCCGACCAGGGCGACATGGCGTCCGTGATGCCGAGCGTCATGCCGGCCTTGCGGTGGATCAGGTTGGGACAGGCGAAGTTCATGGGCATGACCGTGTGCTCCACGACGTCCACCGGACTGTCGGCGCGCAGGGCGGCGTGCACCGCCTCGCCCAGCTTGCGGTCGGCCGTCACGCGGTCGGGGCCGGAGACGTCGAGGCGCGGCTGGTGGGCGGCGGCCTCGGGGTCCATGGCGAAGTCCGACACATAGGACATCAGCTGGAACACGGCCGCCATGATGCGCCGCCCGCCCGAGGCGCCGCCGGCGATCTCGGGCTCGCCCTTCGGGTCCAGCAGGATCACCGGGCACATGTTGCACAGTGGCCGCTTGCCCGGCGCAATGGCATTGGCACTGCCCGGCGTCGGGTCGAACCACATCACGCCGTTGTTCATCAGCACGCCGGTGCGTGGCAGCACCATGCGGCTGCCCATCGAGGAGAGCAGCGTGGTGGTCATCGCCACCATCATCCCGTCCTTGTCGCAGACGGTTAGGTGTGTGGTGCAGCTGTCGGCGGCGGCGGGCTCGGCATCGCCCAGCACGGTCAGGCGCTCGGCATAGGCGTCGCGCAGCGCGCGGGCGAGGTGGGCATACCAGGCCGCATCAGGCACGGCGGCGTAGGGGGCGTCCTCCATCCGGCGCAACACAGAGGCCAGGGTGGGGCCGGCGGTGAGGCCGGCCGCCAGCATCCATGCACGGCCACGAAAGCGCGCCTCGATGGCGGGCACCGCCCGCGCCTGGCAGCCACGCAGGTCGTCCGCCGTGACGAAGCCACCCATCTCGCGCATGTCGGCGGCGAGGGCGGCCGCGATGTCGCCCTCGTAGAAATCGCGCAGGCCCGCATGGCGCAGGTGTTCCAGCGTGTCCGCCAGCTTCCCCTGCGGCAGGAAGCCCGGCACGCCCTGGTAGGGCGCGATGGGCGGCAGCCCGCCGGGCAGGTAGATGCGGGCGCTTTCCTCGTAGAGGCGCAGCACGGCCGCACTGGCCGAGATCTTGAGCGTGGTGAACCAGTCCTGCGGCAGGCCGCGCTTCGCCAGGGCCACGGCGGGGGCCATCACGTCGCGCAGCGGCATGCGGCCGTGGCGCGCATGCAGCAGCGCGTAGCCGGCCACCGAAGAGGGGATCAGCGCCGATTTCGGGCCATGGATGTTCACATCGCCCACCACCTCGGGCCAGGCAAAGAGGTCCTGCTTGTGCCGGCCGGTGAGCGGGTAGGCCGAGGGGTCGAGGCCGCGCGGCGCCACGGGGCCGAAGTCGAAGGTCTGGCATGGGCCGCCGGGCGCCATCACCTGGGCGAAGCCGATTCCGCCCAGGCCGCTGTTCCAGGGCTCGACCGTGGCCAGCGCGAAGGCAGCGCCGACCGCCGCATCGGCCGCCGTGCCGCCGGCGCGCAGGATTTCCGCCCCCGCCTCCGCCGCCGCCCGCGCCTGGCTGGCCACCATCCCCCCCGCGGCGCGGCCGGCCGGCTTGCGGATGTGCCAGTTCTGCGTGAGGTGGTGCTGGATGGTCATGCGGCGTCGCTCCTGTTTAGAACCCATGGTGCCAGAGGGCGGCCCACGCTCCAACGGGGCGCCCCCCTTGGGCCGCGAACCCCTTTCACAGCCCGCCGATGTTGCTTAAAGCCAGAACGACCGCGGTTGCTGGAGAGTGAAATGACGCTGAACGTCGCCCCCGTGCTGAAGACCTTCCTCGAAACCGAGGCCCTGCCCGGCACCGGTGTCGACGCCGATGCGTTCTGGGCCGGCTATGCCGCGATCCTTGCCGAGCTTGGCCCGCGCAACGCCGAACTGCTGGCCGAGCGCGCCACGCTGCAGGCGAAGATCGACGCCTGGCACCAGGCGAACCCGGCGCGGCCCATCGACCTGCGCGCCTACGAAGCCTTCCTGCGCGAGATCGGCTACCTGCTGCCGGAGCCGGAGGCCGTCCAGGTCACGACCGCCAACACCGACCCCGAGATGGGAGCGATCGCGGGTCCGCAGCTGGTGGTGCCGGTCTCCAACGCCCGCTACGCGCTGAACGCCGCCAATGCGCGCTGGGGCAGCCTGTATGATGCGCTTTATGGCACCGATGCCATCCCGGAGACCGAGGGTGCTGCCCGCGGCAGCGGCTACAACGCCGCGCGTGGCCAGCGCGTGATCACCTTCGCGCGCAAGACCCTGGACAGCGTGGCGCCGCTGCTGGGCGCCGGCCACGCCGAGGCGCTGAAGTATGTGGTCAAGGACGGCACGCTGTCGGTCACGCTTTCGGGCGGCGGCGCGACCGTGCTGAAGTTCAAGGACCGCTTCGTGGGCTACACGGGCGACGCCGCCTCGCCCGCCTCCATCCTGTTCCGCCACCACGGCCTGCACGCCGAGCTGGTGATCAACCGCAGCCACCCGATCGGCAAGGAGGATGCGGCGGGGGTCGCAGACCTCGTGCTTGAGTCCGCGCTCACGACCATCCAGGACTGCGAGGACAGCGTCGCCGCCGTGGATGCCGAAGACAAGGTCGCGGTCTACCGCAACTGGCTCGGCCTCATGAACGGCACCCTCTCCGCCAGTGTCGAGAAGGGCGGCAAGGCCATCATCCGCCGGCTGAACGAGGACCGCGTCTATACGGCGGCAAGCGGTGGCACCCTGACGCTGCCGGGCCGCTCGGTCATGCTGGTGCGCAATGTGGGCCACCACATGATGACCGATGCCGTCACGTGGAACGGCGAGGAGACGGCCGAGACCATCCTGGACGCCATGGTGACGAGCCTCATCGCGATCCATGACATCAACGGCAAGCGGCTGAACTCGCGCGCCGGCTCGGTCTACATCGTGAAGCCCAAGATGCACGGGCCGCGCGAGGTGGCCTGGGCGGTGGAGCTGTTCGGCCGCGTCGAGCGCGTGCTGGGCCTTCCGCACGCCACGCTCAAGATGGGCATCATGGACGAGGAGCGGCGGACCACCGTCAACCTCAAGGCATGCATCAAGGAAGCGTCCGAGCGCGTCTGCTTCATCAACACGGGCTTCCTCGACCGCACCGGCGACGAGATCCACACCTCCATGGAAGCGGGCCCGATGATCCGCAAGAACGACATGCGGGGCACGGCCTGGATCCGCGCCTATGAGGATTGGAACGTGGATATCGGCCTGACCTGCGGGCTGCGCGGCCGCGCGCAGATCGGCAAGGGTATGTGGGCCATGCCCGACGCCATGGCCGCGATGCTTGAGCAAAAGGTGGGCCACCCCAAGGCCGGGGCGAACACCGCCTGGGTGCCCTCGCCCACCGCCGCCACGCTGCACGCGCTGCACTACCATCAGGTGGACGTGGCGGCGCGCCAGGAAGAGATCGCCAAGGGCGGCCGCCGCGCGCAGCTGGCCGACCTGCTGACCGTGCCCGTCGCCACCAACACCAACTGGGCGCCGGCCGATCTGCAATCCGAGCTGGACAACAACGCCCAGGGCATCCTGGGGTATGTGGTGCGCTGGGTGGACCAGGGTGTCGGCTGCTCCAAGGTGCCCGACATCAACAATGTGGGGCTGATGGAAGACCGCGCGACGCTTCGCATCTCCGCCCAGCACATCGCCAACTGGCTGCGCCACGGCATCGTGACCGAGGCACAGGTGGTGGAGACGATGAAGCGCATGGCCGCCGTGGTGGACAAGCAGAATGCGGGCGACCCCGCCTATAGCCCCATGGCGCCTGGCTATGGCGGCCCCGCCTTTGAGGCCGCGGTGGCGCTGGTGCTGGAGGGCGCCGCGCAGCCCAATGGCTATACGGAGTTCTTGCTGACGAGGTTCCGCCGCGTGGCGAAGGCGGCTTAGGTCCGCGTCACACCCACGCCCAGGATGGGGCGACGCCGATCGTGGCCCACCCGCTCGTATACTTCCGG
The DNA here is from genome assembly GCA_051860645.1 of Roseococcus sp. Taxonomy (GTDB): domain Bacteria; phylum Pseudomonadota; class Alphaproteobacteria; order Acetobacterales; family Acetobacteraceae; genus Roseococcus. The sequence goes on along the minus strand of JBHYDO010000048.1, from coordinate 8,257 downwards.
ACATAGCCCGATTGGCCATTGTGCAGGAAGTCACGCAGGAAGGTGGAAAACACGGCGTTGCCCTTCATCCGGAAATGGCCGTAATTCCCATCGAACAGCCGCCACCATGAATCGCCCTCGTTCGAGATCGCCATGCAGTGCGATCCAGATGGTCCTGCCATCCCCACGAGATAGACGCCGTTGCCGCCCTTGCTGACGCCCGGCGAGCCGTTCTCCAGCATGGTGTAGAGGCCGGAGCCGGAGAAGCCGTGGTTCGTCTCCTGGCTGCGTCCCGGGTGCAGCTTCAGCTTCGCATGGAGCAGGGCGGTCTCGATGGACTTCCAGAGATGCCCGCTCCCGCCCAGTTCGGCGTCGTATGCGCGCTGGATGTCCACAGCCTCGCGGTCGGGCGCAGTTAGTTCCTGCTTCACGGGATCGTAGTCGTAGTCCCCGAGACGAAAGCGATGGTGGGTCCATCGGATGGCGAGCCCCACGCAATACCCCTTCGGGCAATGGGCGAAGCCGGGGGTGAGGGTCTGATCGAGCGCATAGACCAGTTGCTCCTTGGCGCGCGCGGTTTCCGTCACAACGTCCCATAAGGCCATGATGGTTCCTCCCGCCCGGCAGGATGGCATGCAGGGGACCGGGGCGGCAGAAAAATCCTTGCCCGCGGCATGACGGCGGCCCCAAGGCCGGGCATCCTGATCCCATGATCGTCCCCACCGACCCCGCCCTGATGGAGGCCGAGCAGCTTCTCGGCCTCTACGCCCGCCGCGCCCTCTCGCCCGTCGAGGCGCTGAAGGCCGTGATGGAGCGCGTGGCGCGCATGAACCCCTGGGTCAACGCCTTCGCGGCGATGAACCCCCGCGCCCTCGCCCAAGCCGGCGAGAGCGAGGCGCGCTGGGCCGCGGGCCGCCCGATGGGCGCGCTGGACGGCGTGCCCGCCACGGTGAAGGACCTGCTGAATGTCGCGGGCTTTCCCACCCGCCGCGGCAGCCGCACCACCGACGCCACCCCCGCCGCCGAGGACGCGCCCGCCGTGCTGGGCCTGAAGTCGGCCGGCGCCGTCATCCTGGGCAAGACCACGACCACCGAGTTCGGCTGGAAGTCGCCGGGCGATTGCCCGCTGCACGGCATCACCCGCAATCCCTGGAACCGCGAGCGCACGCCGGGCGGCTCTTCCTCCGGCGCGGCCGCGGCCGCGGCCGCCTGCTTCGGGCCGCTGCACATCGGCACCGATGCGGGCGGTTCGGTGCGCATCCCGGCCGCCTTCTGCGGCGTTGTGGGGGTGAAGCCCAGCTTCGGGCGCATCCCGCAATGGCCGCTCGGCGCCTTCGCCAATGTGGCGGTGGCCGGCCCCATGGCGCGTTCAGTGCGCGACGCGGCACTCATGATGAACGCCATGGCGCGCCATGACCTGCGCGACCCCTTCTGCCTGCCGGATGACAGCCGCGACTGGCGCGACGGCATCGAGCAGGGCGTGGCCGGCCTGCGCGTGGCCCTGGTCCGCCGCCTGGGCTTCGAGGCGCCGCTCGACGCCGAGGGCGAGGCGGCGCTGGTGCAGGCCGCCCGCGCGCTCGAGGCCGCTGGCGCCATCGTGCAGGAGGCCGACCCTGCCCTGCCCGACACCCGCGCCATCTTCGGCCGCGTCTGGGGTGTGGCGCTGGCCCGCCTCGTCGCTGGCATCCCGCCCGAGACGCGCCATCTGCTCGACGCCGGCATCGCCGAGGTGGCCGAGCGGCAATTGCAGATGTCCGCCGTGGACTTCCTCGGCGCCGATGCGCTTCGAATCGAGGCGGCGCACGCCATGGCCCGCTTCCACCAGCGCTTCGACCTGGTGCTGACGGCCGCGACTCCGACCGCCGCCTTTGCCGCCGACCAGCCCACCCTTCACCCTGAGACCGCCCTGTGGCGCGACTGGGCGCCCTGGACCTTCGCGTTCAACCTGACCCGCCAGCCGGCCATCGCCGTGCCCGTGGGCCTTGATTCCGAGGGAATGCCGCGCGCCGTGCAGGTGGCTGCTGCGCTCTATCGGGATGATCTCTGCTTCCGAGCCGCGCGGTCCCTGGAAATTGCATTGCAGGTTCCCTCGGCGCCAAGCTTGTAACCGAACCGCAAAGCTGCTTTGTCCCGTTAAGAAGTTGGGCGGCATCGTGGCGGAACAGGGGCGATCCCTGGCCCGCGCGAAGGCCGGAGTGGAGGGAACCATGCGTGTTCTGAAGCCCCTGATCCTGGCCCGTCGCCGCCAGATGTCCGCCGCCCCCTGCCGGCGCGATCCCTCGGAGCCGCTGTTCTTGGCGCTTCCTGTGGAGATGACCGACATCTTCGACATGCGCGAGGAGCCACGGGCCTTCACCGACCCGGTGGCCCTGCCCGCCGGGTCCCCGCAGGCAGCCGAATAGGCCAGCCGACGAAGTTCAGGCATCTCAGGCCTGCGAAAACTCCGACGCGCGGTAGCCCTGCGCGAACAACAGCCCGCGCAGGTCCGCATGCTCAAGCCGGTGGCGCGCCGCGGCCGCAACCGAGGGCTTGGCGCGGAATGCGACGCCAAGCCCCGCCGCCTGGATCATGGCCAGGTCGTTCGCGCCATCGCCCACCGTCACTGCCTCGCTGAGGGGAATGCCGAGCTGAGCGGCCAGGCGTTTCAGCGTGGCCAGCTTGGCATCGCGATCGAGGATTGGCTGGCCGACCGCACCGGTCAGCTTGCCCCCCTCCAGCAACAGCGTATTGGCATGGTGTTCATGAAAGCCCACGAGTGCGGCCACGCGCGACGTGAAGAAGGTGAAGCCGCCCGAGACCAGCGCGGTGCGGGCGCCGTTCGCGCGCATGGTGCCGACCAGTTCCGCCGCCCCGCCGGTGAGCTTTGTGGCACTCCAGGTGGCCTCCAGCGCGCCGTCGCCCAGGCCGCGCAGCATGGCCACGCGCGCGGTCAGCGCCTGGGCGAAATCCAATTCGCCGTTCATGGAGCGCGCGGTGATGGCGGCGATCTCGGCCTTCAGGCCGGCAAAGGCCGCGATCTCGTCCAGTGTCTCGCTGGTGACGATGGTGCTGTCCATGTCGGCCAGCAGCAGCTTCTTTCGGCGGCCCTCGCGCGGCTGGGCGATGAGGTCGAGCGGCGCATCGCCCAGCGCGGCGCGCACCGCGGCTTGCGCCTGCTCGGCGGCGAGGGCCGCGAAGGGCTGGTCCACCGCCTCGCCCTCCGACAGCCATTCGGCCTGGTCGAGATCGGCGCCGAGGCCGGACAGCGCGGCCCGCGCCGTGCGCAGGTGTTCGTGGGTCAGCGCGCCGGGGGCGGCCATCAGGGTCAGCATATGGGGCATGGTGCGCGGACCATGGCGGGTGCGGCGTGATGCGCCAAGCCCTGATCATCGCGGGGCCCACCTGCAGCGGGAAATCAGCCTTGGCGCTGTCGCTGGCCGAGCGGCTGGCCGGCACCGTCATCAACGCCGACGCCATGCAATGCTACCGCGAATTGCGCATCCTGACGGCGCGGCCCACGGCTGAGGAGGAGGCGCGGGCACCGCACGCCCTCTATGGGGTGCTGCCGGCGGGTGTGGCGGGCAGCGTCGCTTGGTGGCGCGAAGCCGCGCTGGAGGCCATGGAGCGCGCCGCCCTGCCCATCCTGTGCGGCGGCACGGGAATGTATCTGCGCGCGCTGACCCAGGGGATTTCGGCCCTGCCCGACGTCGCGCCCGAGGCCCGGGCGCTGGCACGGGCACTGCTGGCCGAACGCGGCCCGGCCGCGATGCATGCGGGGCTAACCGCGGAGGACGCGGCCATGATCCGCCCCTCCGACAGCCAGCGCATCGCCCGCGCGCATGAGGTGTGGGTAAGCACCGGCCGCAGCCTCGCCGCCTGGCAGCGCGAGGCACCGGTGCTGCCGCCGGCACCCTACGCCTTCCGCGCACTCCTGCTCGAACCGCCGCGGGAGGCGCTGCGCGCGGCCATCGCGGCGCGCTGGGCGGCGATGATGGAAGGCGGCGCCGTGGAGGAGGTGGCGGCGCTGCTGGAACAGGGGCTGGACCCCGCCCTGCCCGCCATGCGCGCCCATGGCGTGCCGGAGCTTGCGGCGATGCTGCGCGGCGAGATCACGGCGGAGGAAGCAAGCCGCCGGGCGATCGCCAACACGGGGGCCTATACGCGGCGGCAGGCGACCTGGTTCAGGCACCAGGTTTTGGTCGCCGCGCGGCACACGCATAGGATCAATGCGCGAATCACATCTCTGGCGCAATTTTCTGAATGTGAAACCTCGAAAATCTTCGCATTTCTTCACGAGGGTGTTGACGGGCAAGGACCGGAGGCCTAAGCCCTTCGCAGTCGCACATTTCCGGAAGAGAGCATGTCCAGCACCGCAACGCCCACCGCCCCCGCCACCCCGCAAGACAGCCCCGTGGCCGTCCTTTCGGGTGCCGAGGTCGTCCTGCGCGCGCTGAAGGACCAGGGCGTGGACGTCATCTTCGGCTATCCGGGCGGCGCCGTGCTGCCGATCTATGACGCGCTGTTCCAGCAGAACCACATCCGCCACATCCTGGTGCGGCACGAGCAGGCGGCGGTGCACGCGGCCGAGGGCTATGCGCGCAGCACCGGCAAGGTGGGCGTGGTGCTGGTCACCTCCGGCCCGGGTGCGACCAATGCCGTGACGGGCTTGGTGGACGCGCTGATGGACAGCATCCCGGTGGTCTGCCTCACCGGCCAGGTGCCCACCCACCTCATCGGCAACGACGCCTTCCAGGAGGCCGACACCACGGGCATCACCCGCCCCGCCACCAAGCACAACTACCTGGTGAAGCGCAGCGAGGATCTGGCGCGGGTGGTGCATGATGCGTTCTATGTGGCGCGCTCCGGCCGGCCGGGCCCGGTGGTGGTGGACCTGCCCAAGGACATCCTGATCAAGCCCGCGCCCTACACGGACGCGCCGAAGGCCGAGACGCCGCATCGCTCCTACCGCCCGATCATGGCCCCAAACCGCGACGCCATCCTGGACGCCGTGCGCCTGCTCAAGCGCGCCGAGCGGCCGATCATCTATGCCGGCGGCGGCGTCATCAATTCCGGGCCGCGCGCGTCCGAACTTCTGCGCGAATTCGTGCGCCTGACGGGCATGCCCTGCACCAACACGCTGATGGGCCTCGGCGCCTATCCGGCCAGCGACCCGCAATTCGTGGGGATGCTGGGCATGCACGGCACCTATGAGGCGAACCTCGCCATGCATGGGTGCGACGTGATGTTCAACATCGGCGCGCGCTTCGACGACCGCATCACGGGGAGGCTCGACAGGTTCAGCCTGGGCTCGAAGAAGATCCACGCCGACATCGACCCCTCCTCCATCAACAAGAACGTGAAGGTGGACGTGCCCATCGTGGGCGATGCGGGCCAGGTGCTCGCCGCCATGATCGAGGCCTGGCGCCAGGACGACACGCCCATCGCGAAGGACGCGCAGTTGGGCTGGTGGCGCAGGATCGATGGCTGGCGCGCCATAAACTGCCTCGCCTACACCCAGACCATGCAGAAGGGCGGCATCATCAAGCCGCAGCACGCGGTGAAGCGGCTGTTCGAGATCACGCAGGAGCTGGGCCAGGAGACCTTCATCTCCACCGAGGTGGGCCAGCACCAGATGTGGGCCGCGCAGTATTTCGGCTTCGACAAGCCGAACCGCTGGATGACCTCGGGCGGGCTCGGCACCATGGGCTACGGGCTGCCGGCGGCGATGGGCGTGCAGATCGCGCACCCCGATGCGCTGTGCATCGACATCGCGGGCGAGGCCTCCATCCTGATGAACATCCAGGAAATGGGCACGCTGGCGCAGTACCGCCTGCCGGTGAAGGTGTTCATCCTGAACAACGAGTATATGGGCATGGTGCGCCAGTGGCAGGAACTGCTGCATGGCGGGCGCTATTCCGAGAGCTACAGCGCCTCGCTGCCCGACTTCGTGAAGCTGGCCGAAAGTTTTCATGCGCGCGGGCTGCGGGCCAAGTCCATCGACGAGCTGGACGGCGTGATCCGCGAGATGATCGCGCATCCGGGCCCGGTGATCGCCGACATCTGCGTGGACCAGAAGGAAAACTGCTTCCCGATGATCCCGTCGGGAGCGGCCCACAACGAGATGATCCTGGGGCCGGACCAGGAGAAGAACGCGGCCAGCGTCACGGACGAGGGCAAGGTATTGGTTTAGCTATCAATATGGAGCCTGCTCTATGCCAGAAGCCGGACAGCCGGAACCTGCCCTACCAGAGCGTGGGCAGTCGAATCGCCCGACTTTGCTCGCGGGATTGATTGGCGGGATCGTGGGGTCTGTAGGAGGAGCGATAGGCACGTTATTGGTGTCCAACTCCATCGCACTCACTGATGTGATTAGCGACAGGATATCAGCGAACATTGTCGAGAGTGGTCTTCAAAGCCTCGAATTCCGGCAAGTCCCAGAGCGCATCATTTATGGCAGCGGGAGTTCGGAAGCTGAATGCCCTGAAGGCTTCACTGCTGTCGCTGCCCTTTGTTACGGTGGTCACTTTCGCGGGACACGAAATCCACCGCAGCTTTCGCGTGTCGAAATGAACTTTAGCGGGCTCCGAACTTCAGCGGGCAGATCGGTTGCTCGCTGTGAAGGTACGCCGATGGAAGGCGCAGACCCAGGTGTAGCGACACAGGCTCTTTGTGTCAGACGCCGTCCGTGACGCAGTTTCTTTGAGGATTGATTCGATTATGTCTGAAGTCCGTATACGCATGGCCACCATCGCCGTCCTGGTGGAGAACGAGGCCGGCGTGCTGGCCCGTGTGATCGGCCTGTTTTCGGGCCGCGGCTACAACATCGACAGCCTGACCGTGGCGCCGGTGGATGATGAGGGGCGGCTGTCGCGCATCACCGTCGTCACCTCGGGCACCGAGATGGTCATTGACCAGATCAAGGCGCAACTGGACCGGCTGGTGCCGGTACACAAGGTGAGCGACCTCAGCATCGAGGGCCCGCACCTCGTCCGTGAGCTCGCGCTGATCAAGGTGGTGGGCACCGGCGAGCACCGCGTCGAGGCGCTGCGCCTGGCCGATGCCTTCCGCGCGCGGGTGGTGGATGCCACCACGGAGAGCTTCGTCTTCGAGATGACGGGCAATGGCGACAAGATCGACGCCTTCTGCGCGCTGATGCATCCGCTGGGGCTGGCCGAGATTTGCCGCACCGGGGCGGTTGCCATCGCGCGCGGCACGCGGCAGATGGCGATCTGAGATTGAATGGAGGCTGACGAGAAAAAGCTACTGGCCGACTTCGCCTTCCGGCTGGATGGAGAATACAGACACCTCCGCAGGCACACAGAGACGCTTGGCATTGCAATCATAGCTCTCTCAGTCAGCGCGCTCGGCATATCCATACCCATAATTATTGTCCGAGTGGAAAGTGATTTCACAAAGCTACTGTCGATTGGGGCTGTTTTTTATGTTATATCGTTTATAATACAAATTATTGGCTTTCAACTACTCCTTAGAGAAGTTGCCTCGGCGGTAGAGGCGAAGTTAGCTATGACATACTTGAACTCAGTGTTAGATACGAAATTTCTTGATGATATATATGTTGACCCTCTCTCACGGAATAAAAATAAGATTGAAGGCGCTGAAGGATGGATGACAAGATATTTTATAGATCTTGTCCGTCTTGGCATGGCTAGGTTTTTAGATGCTTTAGCAAGCATATATTATAAGGTGGCAACCGTATTTTTTTCCCTGTCTATTCTTTACTATCCGACGGTCTACCTGTTTTCGAATCTGGGTTATCGTTAAACCAATAGAGGAACACCACTAATGCGCGTCTATTACGACCGTGATGCCGATGTGAACCTGATCAAGGCGAAGAAAGTCGCCGTGATCGGCTTCGGCTCCCAGGGCCATGCCCATGCCATGAACATGCGCGACAGCGGTGTGACCGATGTCGTCATCGGCCTGCGCCCGGGCGGTTCCGCCAAGAAGGCCGAGGCCCAGGGCTTCAAGGTCATGTCGCCGGCCGAGGCCGCCAAGTGGGCCGACATCGTCATGATCCTGACCCCCGACGAGGGTCAGGGCGACCTCTACCGCGACCATCTGCACGAGAACCTGAAGCCCGGCGCCGCCATTGCGTTTGCCCACGGCCTCAACGTGCACTTCAACCTGCTCGACCCGCGGCCCGACCTCGACGTGTTCATGATCGCGCCGAAGGGCCCCGGCCACACGGTGCGCTCCGAATACCAGAAGGGCGGCGGCGTGCCCTGCCTGGTCGCCATCGCCCAGGACCAGAGCGGCAACGCGCTGGAAATCGCGCTCT
>JBHYDO010000047.1:10413-20568 GCA_051860645.1 Roseococcus sp. | reverse complement strand
GGCGCGGTGCGCCGCCGCCGCCGCCGAGGCCGCGACCCAGCCCGCCCAGCAGCGCGACCGCTGGCTGGAGAGCCTCGCCACCCTGCTGGACGACAAGGCCCGCGCCCGCATCCCTGAGGAACGGCTGGCGCAGGAAGTCGCGATCCTCGCCACGAAATCCGACGTGCGCGAGGAGCTGGACCGGTTGGCCGCGCACATCGCCGCCGCCCGCGCCCTGGTGGCGACGGGCGAGGGGGCGGGGCGCAAGCTCGATTTCCTCGTTCAGGAATTCGTGCGCGAGGCGAACACGCTGTGCAGCAAATCGGCCAGTGTCGCACTGACGCGCATCGGCCTCGACCTCAAGGCGGCCATCGAGCGGCTGCGGGAGCAGGCGGCCAATGTCGAGTGAACCCCACAAGCCCCTAAGGCGCGGCGTCTGCCTGGTGCTGGCTGCCGCACCCGGGGCCGGCAAGACCAGCGTCTCCCGCGCGCTTCTCGCGACCGAGCCGGAACTGGAGCTGTCCATCAGCGCCACGACCCGCGCCCCCCGCCCGGGCGAGCGCGAGGGGGTGCACTATTTCTTTCGCACCCAGGAGGCCTTCGACGCCATGGCCGAGAGGGGCGAGCTGCTGGAACATGCCCGCTTCCTGGGCCGCGCCTATGGCACGCCGCGCGCGCCTGTGACGGCCGCGCTGGCCGCCGGGCGCGACGTGCTGTTCGACATCGAATGGCAGGGCCACCGGCAACTGCGCGACCGTCTGCCCGAGGATGTGGTCGGCGTGTTCCTGCTGCCGCCCTCGCTCGCCGAGCTGGAACGCCGGTTGCGCACCCGGGCGCAGGACACGCCGGACGAGATCGCCCGGCGCATGGAGGCGGCCCGACATGAGATGGCGCATTGGCACGAATTCGACCACATCCTCGTCAATGAGGATTTCGACCGGACGGTGAGCGACGTCCGCGCCATCTTGCACGCCGCCCGCACCCAGCGCGCGCGCCTGCCTGGCATGCCGGCCTTCATGGACATGCTGCTCGGTGCGTGAGGCCGCGTTGGTGGTGCTGGAGGTGGTGGCGCCCATCTTCGCCATCATCCTCATGGGCTACGTGGCGGCGATTCGCCGCTGGATCACCGAGCCGGGCTTCGCGGCCGAGGGCACGCCGCGCCCACCGCTGTTTCCGGACGAAGCGCCCATCCCGCTGCCGGCGTTGTTGAATCTCGGCGCCATGCCACCGCACGCCGCCGCCATGGTGCTGGCGCTGAACGCCATGGGAAGCACGGCCGAAACACCCATCCTGGCCAGCATGTACCGCCACATGGCGCATTGGCCGGGCGCGCTGCCGCTCGCCCACGGCGTGCTCGCGCCGCTGCACGCGCAGGGCGAATTGCAGGCGGCCATCGCCGCCACGCGCGAGCTGGCGCGCGAGGAAGCGCAGCGCATGGCGACGCTGCTGCCGCGCCTGCCGCCGCCGCCCGATCTGCCGCGCGTCCAGGCAGCGCTGGATGGCTTCATCCAGGACGCGATCGGGCGAATGGTGGTGAATGGCGGCGTGCTGGGCGCGGCCTTCCGCGCCTGATCGTTGTTGCCGGAACCGGCGAGGGCGAGACTCAGCCCCGCCCCTCGAACGGCATCTTCGTCGCCTTGATGGTCATGAACAGCACGTTCGCGTCCAGGGTCAGGCTGTCCATGTAGACGATGGCGTTGGCCACGTTCTGCACGTCCATGGTGGGTTCCACCATCATCTCGCCGCTGGGTTGCTTCACGCCCTTCGTCATGCGCTGGGTCATGTTCGTGGCCGCATTGCCGATGTCCACCTGGCCAGCGCAGATGTTGTACTTGCGGCCATCCAGCGCCAGCGACTTCGTCAGCCCCGTGATGGCGTGCTTGGTGGCGGTGTAGGCGATGCTGTCCGGCCGCGGCGCATGCGCGCTGATCGAGCCGTTGTTGATGATGCGCCCGCCCTGCGGCAACTGCTCCTTCATCATGCGGAAGGCCTGCTGCGCGCAGTAGAAGCTGCCACTGAGGTTGACGTTCACCACCTCCTGCCACTTCTCCACCGGCAAATCCTCCAGCAAAAACCCCTGCACGCCCATGCCGGCATTGTTGAACAGCAAATCACAGCGGCCCCAGTTGGACTTCACCGCGGTGAAGACGGCGGCCACGCTGTCGGGGTCTGCGACGTTGGTCGCGATGGGCAGGGCGTTGCCGCTGTCGGTGCCGGCCATCTGCGCAGTCTCCTCCAGGTCGGCCTGGCGGCGCGCCACCAGCGCCACGCGGTAGCCCGCCTTCAGCAAAGCGAGCGCCGAAGCCCGCCCGATTCCCGTGCTCGCGCCCGTCACCACCGCCACCTTGCTCATCGCGTCCCGCTCCCTGCTTCGTTGCGGCGCAAGATTGCGCCGGGGGCGCGCGGGCCGCAATCTGGGGCCGGTGCCCCACCACCGCGGAACCGACGCCCCATGGACCTCAACTTCACCTGCGCCCCCGCCAATGCCCGCACGAATTCGCCCAGGCACCGCGCGCCGGCGGGCTCCTGCGACAGCCATTTCCATATCTTCGGCCCTTATGATCGCTTTCCCCTCAGCGCATCCCGCCCCTACACGCCGCCCGCCGCCCTGGTCCCGCACTACCTCGACATGGCGAACACGCTCGGCCTCACGCGGCGCGTGGTGGTGCAGGCCAGCGTCTATGGCACCGACAATGCCGTGACGCTGGACGCCGTGGCGCAGTTGGGCCGCGCCGACACGCGGGCCATCGTGGTGGTGGACGAGGACGCGCCCCTGCAGGCCATGGCGGATGCCGGCGCCGTCGGCGTCCGCTTCAACGCGGTGAGCGGGAATGGCGCGCCGTTGGAGCAACTCCAGGCGCTCGCCCACCGCATCGCCCCGCTTGGCTGGCACATCCAACTGTTCCTGCGCGGCGAGGCACTGGTGGACATGGCCCCGCTGCTCGCCGCCCTGCCCGTGCCCATCGTTCTTGACCACCTCGCCGGCGCCCGCGCATCCGATGGCGCCGACAGCGCCGCCATGGCCGCCGCCTGCCGCCTGCTCGACACCGGCCGCGCATGGGTGAAGCTGTGCGGCTATCGCGCCAGCCGCCCGCCCTATGGCGACCTGGCACCGCTGGCCCGCCGCTTCCTCGCGGCCGCACCCGAACGCTGCGTGTGGGGCACCGACTGGCCGCACACGCAATTCGCCACGGCCGAGCAGATGCTCGATGACGGGCTGCTGCTCGACTGGCTCGACGAATGGCTGCCCGACGAGGAAGCGCGCCGGCGCGTCCTCGTGGACAACCCGGCGCGGCTCTACGCCTTCCCGGCGTAGCTCTTTTCCATCCCCGCCGCCGGGTCCGCCTGGGGGCCATAGGGCATGATGGGATAGCGCAGCCCGGCCTTTGCCAGGCCCATCAGCCCCTCGATGCCGCGCGCCAGTTCTGCGGGTGGGCAGGCCATCAGCATCTCCTCATCGGCCACACCACCATAGCGCCGCTCGGCATAGCAGGGAATGGAAAGGCACACGGTGCGGTCGCGCAGCGCGCGGCCCCAGCTGTCCGCGCAGGCGCTCTCACCGGTGATGGAGAAGTCATAGCGGCGGTAGTTGCGCCATTGCAGCCCGTTGATGAACAGGATCATCTGCGCCGGGTTCGCATAGAACAGGCACACATCCGGCGGATTCAACCGGCCCGAGCGCAGCGGCGAGACCACCAGCGCGTGGTATTCGGGCGGCACGCGCGGCATCTGCACCTGGTGCGCGGCGGAGGCCTCCAGGTTCTCAAACCAGACCCCCTCCATCTTGCGGCCCGAGAGATACAGCTCGGACGGCGCGTTCAGCCCGATCACGCCGCCGCAATTCGAGAATTCCGGCACGTTGTCGTGCGTGATGGCGAGCGTGAAGCCCGCAATGCGCGCCTGGGTCACCAGCTGGCAGGTCGAGAAGCGCTTCCCCGCCGGCGGGCGGCGCAGGCCCTGGATCGCGTCCAGTTCCGCGGCCTCGCGGAACAGCTTCATGCCGAAGGGCAGGGTGCGCAGCTTCAGCAGTTCGGAGAGCTGCGATGCAAGCTGAACCAGCTCCGGCCCCGTCGGTGCGGGCTTCTCGGTGATGCCATCGGGCATGGTCGCCTCCCATTTTGTGTGGCCGGGCGATCCACGTCGCCCGCGCAGGTTCTCCATGCGCAGGTTGGCACGGATGCGCCGCCCGCCGAAAGCCACCCGCGTGACAGCGCACGCCGCGCGTGGTGGTGTAGAGGTTGACCCATGGACCAGCACGCCGCCCTCACCCCCTATGACCTGACGCGCCCCGCGGCCGCCCGCTGCCCGCTTGTCTTCACATCGCCACATTCGGGCCGGGACTACCCGCTGGAGTTCCTGGCCGCCGCCCGGCTGGACGCGCAATCCCTGCGCCGCAGCGAGGATGCCTTCGTGGAGGAGCTGTTCGCCGCTGCCCCCCGCCTCGGCGCTCCCCTGCTCGCCGCCCGCTTCCCGCGCGCCTGGTGCGACGCCAACCGCGAGCCGTGGGAGCTGGACCCGGGCATGTTCGACGCCCCGCTGCCCTCCTGGGTGAACAGCGCGAGCCCCCGCGTGGGGGCCGGCCTCGGCACCATCGCCCGCGTGGTCGCAAGCGGCGAGGCCATCTACCGCCGCCGCCTGTCCTTCTGCGAGGCGGAAAGCCGGGTGCGCGGCTGCTGGGAGCCCTTCCACGCGGCGCTGGGGGATCTCATCGCGGAAACCCGCGTGCAGTTCGGCGCCTGCCTGCTGGTCGATTGCCACTCCATGCCCACCCACCCGGGCCCGGGGGCCGATCAGCCGGACATCATCCTGGGCGACGCGCACGGCACTGCCTGCGTGCCCCGCGCCTCACGCATGGTCGAGGCCGCGCTGCAACGCCAGGGCTACCGCGTGCGCCGCAACGATCCCTATGCCGGCGGCTACATCACCCGCCACTACGGCCGCCCGCGCGAGCATGTGCACGCCATCCAGATCGAGATCGCGCGCGGGCTATACATGGACGAGGCGCGCATCGAGCGGCACGCCGGCTTCGACCGGCTGCGCGCGAACCTGGCCGCCATCCTGGCGGGCCTGGCCGAGGAAGACTGGTCGTTCCTGTAGGGAGTTCCGCGATGGCCGAAGCCGTGCTGTTCGAGAGGGTCGCGCCGCATGTGGCGCTGGTGACGCTCAACCGCCCCGAGGCCCGCAACGCCGTGAATGGCGACGTGGCCCGGGGCCTGGATGCCGCCGTGGCGCGGGTGGAGGCGGAGGACGACATCCGGGTCGCCATCCTCACCGGCGCCGGCCCGCATGCCTTCTGCGCGGGTGCGGATTTGAAGGAGGTGGCCGCCGGGCGCGGCGCTGCCCTCTACACCGAGCGCGGCGGCTTCGGCGGCTTCGTCCGCGCGCCGCGCACCAAGCCCTGGATCGCGGCGGCGCAGGGCCATGCGCTGGCCGGCGGGTTGGAGTTGCTGCTGGCCTGCGACATGGCGGTGGCGGCAGAAGAGGCCACGCTCGGCCTGCCCGAGGTCAAGCGCAGCCTGGTCGCGGCAGCCGGCGGCGTGTTCCGGCTGCCGCGCCATCTGCCGCGCGCGGTGGCCCTCGAGATGATCGCGACCGGGGAGCCCATCCCGGCCACCCGCGCCGCGGCGCTGGGCCTCGTCAATGCCGCCGTGCCCGCCGCACAGGTCATGGAAGCAGCGCTGGCGCTGGCCGCGCGCATCACCGTGAACGCGCCGATTGCGGTGCGGGAGAGCCTGGCCATCGCACGGCGGGCGCTGGACCTGGACGATGACGCGCTGTGGGAACTGAGCGGCACGGCCAGCCGCGCCATCCGGGAGACCGAGGATTTTCGGGAAGGTCCGCGCGCCTTCATCGAGAAGCGGGCGCCGCGCTGGGTGGGGCGCTGAACCTCAGTCCGTCTCGCAGGCGCAGCCGTCCGTAGGGCCCGGGGCGGCGCGGGTGACATGGTGGTCCACCCATTCGGCCACCAGGCGCCGCGCCTCGGAGACCGAGGCTTCCGGGTGATGCACGCGATACAGCGTGGTGCAGGCCTGGAAGGCCGCCATGTCGTTCTGGCCCACATCGCGCAGTTCGCGATAGGCAGTGATCACCGCCCGTTCGCAGCGCCGGGCGATATGGCTGAAGTCGCGGCCCATGCAGTCCTCCGTTTGCGAATATTCGGTTGCGAATAATTCGCAATGTCGGCATAAGATACTGATGTCTGAACGCCTGTTCAAGTGTTGTTCGCAGGCGCGGAAGGGGGCAGTGGCGTCCCCCGCCCCTCAAGCGCGCGAAACGGCTTCCGCGATGGCCTTGCCCACATCCACCGTGCCGGCCTGGCCGCCCAGATCACGCGTGCGCGGGCCGCCCTCGGCCAGCAGCTTCTCGATGGCGTCGGTGATGGCGCGGGCCGCTTCCGGCTCTCCCAGGTGGTCGAGCATCATCGCACCCGACCAGATCTGGCCGATGGGGTTCGCGATCCACTTGCCGGCGATGTCCGGCGCGCTGCCATGCACCGGCTCGAACATCGAGGGGAAGGCCTTTTCCGGGTTGATGTTGGCGGACGCCGCCACACCGATGGAGCCCGCCACCGCCGGCCCGAGATCGGAGAGAATGTCGCCGAAAAGGTTGGAGCCCACCACCACGTCGAACCAGTCCGGGTGCTGCACGAAATGCGCGCAGAGGATGTCGATGTGGAACTGGTCGGTGGTCACGTCCGGGTAGCTCTGCGCCATTTCCGCGAAGCGCTCGTCCCAATAGGGCATGGTGAAGGTGATGCCGTTGGACTTGGTGGCGCTGGTCACCTTTCTCCGCTTGCGCGTCATGGCCAGCTCGAAGGCATACTTGATGATGCGGTCGGTGCCGATGCGGGTCAGGATGCTCTGCTGGCTGACGAATTCGCGGTCGGTGCCGGGGAACATCCGGCCACCGACGCTGGAGTATTCGCCCTCGGTGTTCTCGCGCACCACGTAGAAGTCGATCTCGTGCGGCTCGCGGTTGGCGAGCGGGGTCTTCACGCCGGGCAGCAGCTTGCAGGGGCGCAGCGACACATACTGGTCGAAGCCGCGTCGGATCGGGATCAGCAGGCCCCAGAGCGAGGTGTGGTCCGGCACACCGGGCCAGCCCACGGCACCCAGGAAGACGCTGTCGCTGTCGCGCAACTGGTCCAGCCCGTCCTCGGGCATCATCCGGCCGGTCTTGAGGTACGTCTCGCAGGACCAGTCGTATTCCGTCAGCTTCAGCTCGAAGCCGAAGCGGCGGGCCGCGGCGTCCAGCACGCGCAGGCCCTCGGGCGTGGTTTCCTTGCCGATGCCATCCCCGGGAATGACGGCGATGCGGTGGGTGCGGGCCATGGACTTTCCTTCCTCCAACGGCCGGATTGCTACGCCGCGCGCCGCCCCCCGACAACCCGCCACGCCGCCACCAGCGCCACCACCCCAGCCGCGATCATGCCCGCAAGCACCGCCGGGCGCGGGCCGAAGGTGAAGTCCAGGTTGGCGGCTGCGATGCGCGCGGCGGGCAGGTTGGTGGCGACCGTGTACCAAAGGTATTCCACCGCTGCCGCGCCCAGCATGGCCGCGACCGACAGCAGCGCCAACGCCCAGACACTGGCCTGCCAGCGCGCCGGCAGCGCCCGCCATCCCATCAGCCAGAGGAACAGGGCCGCCAGCAGCACCGCCTGGGAGACATCCGCCTTGGACTGGATGAAGGCGTGCAGCAACGCCAGCGGCGCCAGCACATAGATCAGCCGGTGCAGCCGCTTCCAGTTGCGCCCCAGGCGTCGCATCCAGCCGTCGGTGCTGGTCCAGCCCAGCACCACCAGGCCGCAGAAGACGCTGAAGCCGATGACCAGGTAGAAGCGCTGCGCGATCTCGGCGGCCACGCGCCAGAGAACGAAATTCTGCTCGGCCACGTAGATGCCGAAATGCAGCGTGGCCCAGGCCAGCGCCCCCAGCCCCACCATGCGGCGCAGTTGCAGCAGGCGTGGCCAGGCCAGGATGCGGGCCAAGGGCGTCACCACCAGCGCCAGCAGCAGGAAGCGGATGGCCCAGCGGCCGGTTTCGTGCGTCGCCTGCTCCAGCGGATCGGGGCCCAGGGCATCCGTCACCGACGCCTGCACCAGCAGGACGAAGGGCAGCACCAGCAGCGCCAGCGTGGCGGCGCGCAGCCAGGAGAAGCGGCCCTGGCGGTCGGTCCAGGGCAGCGAGGCAAGGGTCACGCCCATCCACGCGCCCGGATTTCGGCGGCGACGCGGGCGGTTTCGTCCAGGATGGCGCGCGGCGGGGGCGGCGGGCCGCCCAGGCGCGCGGCCAGGCCGGCGGCGACCAGGCTTTCCGCCACGGCCAGGTGCCGCGGGCCGAGGCCACCCGGGTCGGCAATGTACAGCGGGGCAGGGGTCATCAGCGCCTCCGAGAGCATCGAGATGCTGTCGCCCGTCACCACCAGGGCGTCGGACAGCGACAGGATTCCATGCAGCGGGTTCGCACCACCCCCCCCGAAAGGATACAGATGGTGGGGAATTCCCTTCAGCGCCACCGCCAGCGCGGCGGCGGCCGACCCGCCGCTGCGCCGGGAGGTGGTGGCCAGCACCGCATTTCCAAGCCCCGCCGCCTGCGTGCCTATGCCCGCGGCCACCGCCGGGTCCATGCCCTCGGCCCGCACCGGCCCGCCCAGCAGCAGCCCCACGCGCGGCCGCGGCAGGGCGGCCAGGTCCGGGAAGGCTGTCGCGGCAGCGGCAAGCTTCCCGGGCGTGATTCGATGGGTGGCGCCCTGGATTTCCAGCAGGTTGGGCGCAGGGCGGGGCCGGTCATGGGCGCCCACCACCAAAAGGTCGAAGTCCCCGGCGCCGAAGCCGGGGCGCATGGCGTGCACCGTCCGCGCCCCCCGCGCCCGCAGCCAGCGCGCCACCGGGCCGGCGCGGCGCCCGGCCGAGATCACCAGGGAGGGCCAGGGCGGCTGGAAGGCCGCGCGCTCCGCCAGGCCCAGCAGTGTGGGGAAGGGGAAAGGCAGGCGGGCCGCCGGCCCCCAGCGGAGTTCCACCGCCCGGAAGGGCAGCCCCAGCCGCTCGGCGATGCCCAAGGCCTGGGCGGCGGTGCCCGCGCGGGGGTCCTGCAGCACCCAGATCGGCGCTTCGGTCATTGTCGCGCCCGCGCCCCGGCGTTACTGGGGCACAGCACGATGAGGGTTCCCATGACGACGCACCACGCCTCGGAGTTCGATCGCGACGCGGCGCTGACCACCGCGCGGATCCTGCTGGAAATCAAGGCGGTGAACTTCCGCCCCGAGGAACCCTATACCCTGACCTCGGGCTGGAAGAGCCCCGTCTACATCGACTGCCGCAAGATCATCTCCTACCCGCGCGCCCGCACCCGCATCTGCGACCTGGGCGTGGAGAAGATCAACCGCGCCGTCGGCTTCGAGACCATCGAGAGCATCGCGGGCGGCGAGACGGCCGGCATCCCCTTCGCGGCCTGGATCAGCGACCGCATGAACCTGCCCATGGCCTATGTCCGCAAGAAGGCCAAGGGCTTCGGCCGCAACGCGCTGATCGAGGGCGACGTGCCCGTGGGCCGCGAGACCCTGCTGGTCGAGGATTTGACCACCGACGGCGCCAGCAAGATCCGCTTCGCCGAGGCCCTGCGCGAGGCCGGCGCCAAATGCGCCCACACCTTCGTGGTGTTCTACTACGGCGTCTTCCCCGGCAGCTTCGAGCAGATGAAGGCCATGGACCTCTCCCTGCATCATCTCGCCACCTGGTGGGACGTGCTGGAGGTGTGCCGCGAGCGCGCCTATTTCCCCGAGGCGTCGCTCACCGGCGTGCGGAAGTTCCTGGAAGACCCGGTGGCGTGGAGCCGGGCGCACGGCGGCGTGGGGAGCCTGGAGGAAGCTTTGGCGTTCAAGGGGAAGGGCGGGTGAGTGGGCAGGCCCAGGCACCGAACCCGCTTCGGCTTGATCCGGAAAAGGTGGCCTATTGGTATTTTCGGCTGAATGGCTTTTTGACGATCGAGAATTTCGTCGTTCACGACTATCGAGGGCGCGGTCATCGCGGGGAAGGTTCGCAAAGAACTGATGCGGACTTGCTTGGGGTCAGGTTTGCGCACCGCTCCGAATGCGCCGTTGAAAAGCCCGACGCTCCCATGCTGGACGATGTGAGCGGGCTTGGCTTATCGGCAGGTTTGATTGAAGTCGTCATCGCAG
>JBHYDO010000047.1:0-10403 GCA_051860645.1 Roseococcus sp. | reverse complement strand
CCGACGAAGCCATGTAAGTTGAATGGACCTTGGACGGAGCCAGCGAGCGAAAACATTCAGCGCGTCTTGGCCGCCATAGGCTGCGTTCCGCCTGAGCGCATCGAGGAGGCGGCTTCGGCTCTCTACACCGTCGGCTGTTGGCGGCTTGAGGGTGATCTTCGGATCAGGCTCATCGCGGTTGGAGGGGCCGCAGACGGAGAATTGGCGGCGGAAATGCCCGACGTCGTGCAGATGACTTGGCGCCAACTGGTTGGCTTCATTCATGAGAGGTTGAACGAATACCGAGTCGCCAAAAGTCACTCTCCCCAGTGGGATGCCTCTGGGACAAGGCTTCGGGAATTGGCTCGTCGCACAAGATCGAGAGACCGATATGTGGATGATGTGCTAGAAGCGATGCGCCAATACACGGTTTCCCGAGACAACTCGGGTGTAAGCCCATCCCAAGTCGGTCAGGCATCTCGAGCTCGTTCCGCCTGATGGAGAAGCACATGGTCCAACTCACGATCGAGATCGGCGATGAGGTCGCCGCGCGCCTAGAGGCGACAGCCGCGGCCAGTGGCCTGGATGAGGCGTCGGTGATCGAGGCAGCCTTGCTGCTCTACAGTGAACAGGCCGCCGCCTTCCGCGCCTTCGTCGCAGAGGGTGAGGCGGACCTCGCCGCCGGGCGCGTGGTGCCCATGGAGGAGGCTTTCGCCGAGGCCCAGGCCATCATCGAGAAAGCGCGGCACGGGGCAGCGTGAAGCCGGTCTTCCTCGCGCATCAGGCGAGACGCGACCTCTCGGCAATCATCGACTTCATCGCCCGTGACTCGCCGGACGCAGCGGCGCGAGTGGCAAGCCTTCTGAGAGAGCGTGCCACGTTGCTCGGCCAGTTCCCTGCAATGGGCATCCGTCAGGGCATGGATGAAAACCGCCTTCTGCCCGTCGCACGGACGCCATACATCCTCGTCTATCGCGAGGAGGCGGAACGCGTCACCATCCTTCGCGTCTGGCATGGAGCCCGCGGATGGCCGCCCGTTTCCTGATCTGCCTCTGCCTGCTGTTCGCCGCCCCCGCGCTGGCCCAGCCGCGCGACAGCCTTTCCATCGGCATCACGCAATACCCCTCCACGCTGCATCCCAACATCGAGAACATGGTGGCGAAGTCCTACGTGCTGGGCTTCACCCGCCGCCCCGTCACCGCCTACGACGCCGACTGGAAGCTGGTCTGCCTGCTGTGCGAAACCATCCCCACCCTGGAAAACGACCTCGCCACCCGTGAGACCACGCCCGACGGCCGCGCGGGCATTCGCGTCACCTGGGTGCTGCGCGAGGGGCTGCGCTGGGGCGATGGCACGCCCATCACCACCGCGGACCTGCGCTTCACCTATGACGCGGGGCGCGACGGCACCACCGGCATCGGCCCAGCCGAATTCTTCCGCAGCGCCTATGAGTTCATCGCCGAGGACGATCGCCGCTTCACGCTGCGCTTCGACCGCGTCACCTTCGAATTCGCGAGCCTGGGCGACTTCACCCCCCTGCCCGCCCATCTCGAGCGCGCCCGCTGGGAGCAGGAGCCACGCACCTACCGCACCCGCACACTCTACGACACCGAGCCCACCAACCCCGGCCTGTGGAACGGCCCCTTCCGCGTGGCGCAGGTGCAGCCGGGCTCGGCCATCACGCTGGAGCGCAACCCGCACTGGTCCGGCGCCGCGCCGCATTTCCAGCGCATCACCATCCGCACGGTCGAGAGCACGCCGGCGCTGGAGGCGCAGCTTCTCGCCGGGCAGGTGGACATGGTGGCGGGCGAACTGGGCCTGCCGGTGGAGCAGGCCGCGGCCCTGGCCCGGCGCACCGGCACCCGCTTCCGCCTGGAATACCGCCCCGGCCTGATCTACGAGCACCTGGACCTGCGCATGGACCAGCCCCCGCTGGACGACCGCCGGGTCCGCCAGGCGCTGCTGCTGGCGCTGGACCGCGCGCAGATCGTGGCCCGCCTGTTCGAGGGGCGGCAGACCGTGGCCCACACCAGCGTGAACCCGCTCGACTGGCCGCACGACCCCCAGGTGCGGCAATACGCCCACGACCCGGCCCGTGCCGCAGCCCTGCTGACGGAAGCCGGCTGGACGCCCGGCCCCGGCGGCATCCGCCGCAATGCGGCCGGCGAGCGCCTGACCATCGACCTCATGACCACCGCCGGCAACCGCTCGCGCGAGGCGACGCAGCAGGTCATCCAGGCGCAGTGGCGCGCGGTGGGCGTGGAGGCGCGCATCCGCAACGAGCCGCCGCGCGTGCTGTTCGGTGAAACCCTCTCGCGCCGGCGTTTCCAGGGGGCCGTGCTGTTCGCCTGGGTTTCCGCGCCCGAGGGCGTGCCGCGCACAAGCCTGCACAGCAGCGAAATCCCGACGGCCGAGCGCAACTGGTCGGGCCAGAACTACCCGGGCTTCCGCAACGCCGAGATGGATGCGCTGCTGGAAGCCCTGCCTATCGAGCTGGACCGCGAACGCCGCCGCGCCCTGTGGCACCGGCTGCAAGCCATCTACGCCGAGGAACTGCCGGCCCTGCCGCTGTGGTTCCGCCAGGACGCGCACATCTGGCCGCAATGGCTGGCGGGCGTGCGGCCCACCGGGCACCTGAACCTCTCCACCCTCTGGGCAGAGGCATGGAGGGTTCGGTGATCCTGGACCACGTCTCCATCACCGTGAACGACCTGGCCGCCGCCGCGCCCTTCTACGACGCGGTGATGGCCGCGCTGGACGTGCCCTGCGTGTGGCGCGAGGCGGATGGCATCGGCTACGGCATCCGCAGCACGGCGGCGGTGGAAGCGGGGTCCTACCTCACCATCTTGGAACGGCCGGGCGTGGTGGCCGACCGCCGCCACTGGGCCTTCCGCGCCCAGGACCATGCCATGGTCAACGCCTTTCACGCGGCGGGGCTGGCGGCAGGCGGGCGCGACGACGGCCCGCCCGGACCACGCCCGCATTACCACCCGGCCTACTACGCGGCCTTCCTGCTGGACCCCGACGGCAACCGTGTCGAGGCCGTCTGCCACCGGCCTGCGCCATGACGCGCTTACTCCTCTCGCGCCTCGCGCAGATCGCGGTGGTGACGGTGATCCTGTCGCTCTGCGCCTTCCTGCTCATCGGCCTGATGCCGGGCGACCCCATCGAGATGGCCATCGCCGGCGACCCCCGCCTGACCAGCGAGGACGCCGCCCGCCTGCGCGAACTGCACGGGTTGGACCAGCCACTGCTGGCCCGCTACGGTGCCTGGGCGGTTTCGGTGCTGGAGGGAAATTTCGGCCATTCGCGGCTGTTCGCGCAGCCGGTGGCGCAGCTTCTTTGGCCGGCGCTGCTGTCTTCCCTGCAACTGCTCGGGCTGGCGATGGGGCTGGCCATCACCCTGGGCGTGGCGCTGGGCGCGCTGGCGGCGCTGCGGCCGCGGCTGGCGCCCCTGGTGCAGGGGGTGGCGCTGGTGGCGCAGGCCATGCCCTCCTTCTGGCTGGGCATCCTGCTGATCATTCTCTTCGCGGTGCAGCTGGGCTGGCTGCCGGCCGGCGGCGGCGATGCGGGCTGGCAGTTCCTGGTGCTGCCGGTGGCGACGCTCGCCTTCGCCAACCTGGCCGCCTATGCCCGGCATTCCGCCGCCGCGCTCCGCACCGCGCTGGAGGAACCGCACATCCGCACCGCCCGCGCCAAGGGGGCCGGCGAGGGGCGCGTCCTGGCCCGCCACGCTTTGCCCAACGCCGCCGTGCCGCTGCTGACCATCGCCGCCCTCGACGCCGGCGCGATGGTCTCGGGCGCGCTGATCACCGAGACGGTCTTCGCCCGCCCCGGCATGGGCAAGCTGATCTATGACGCCGTGATGGGCAGCGACTTCAACCTGGCCTTGCTGGCGCTGCTGCTGGTGGCGGTGGTGACGATGCTGGCGACGCTGGCGGCGGACCTCGCGCAGCGCTGGCTGGACCCGCGGATTGCGTGACGCCGTGACCGGATGCGGCGCATGAGGGTGGGCCTCACCCTGCTCGCCGTGCTGGCCCTCGCCGCGCTCGCCGCGCCGCTGGCGGGGTGGTGGCTCGGCCATGACGCCTTCGCGCCGGACCTGTTCAACCGCTTCGCGCCGCCCTCGCCCACCCACCCGCTCGGCACCGACGACCTTGGGCGCGACGTGCTGCTGCGACTGCTGCACGGGGCGCGCGTCTCGCTGACCGTTGGGCTGGCCGCCGCCATCGCCGCCACCATCATCGGCACCGTGGTCGGGCTGCTGGCCGCCTGGCGCGGCGGCTGGCTCGATGCCGTGCTGATGCGCCTGGCCGACGGCATCCTGGCCCTGCCCGCCCTGCCGCTGCTGGTGATCCTGGCCGCGCTGGACCCTGCCCTGATCGGCCTGCCGCGCGGCGAGGCGGGGGCCGACATCCTGCGCATCGCCGGCCTGCTGGCCGCCTTCGGCTGGGTGGGCGTGGCGCGGCTGGTGCGGGCCACCGCGCTGTCGCTCCTGGCGCGCGACTTCGTGCGGGCGGCCCGGGCGCTCGGCGTCTCCGAGGCGCGCGTGCTGCTGCGACACGTCCTGCCCAGCCTCGCCGCGCCCATCGCCATTGCCACCGCCCTGGCCGTGGGCGGCGCCGTGCTGGCGGAGAGCGTGTTGAGCTTCCTGGGCCTCGGCATCGCGCCGCCCGCGCCCTCCTGGGGCAACATGCTGGCCAATGCGCAGGAGCTGGTGTTCCAGGCGCCGCTCGCTGCGCTGTGGCCGGGGCTGGCCATCATGCTCACGGTGCTGGCGTGCAACCTGGTGGCGGATGGGGTCGGCCGGTCAGGGCGATAGCCGCCCCACCCGCCTCTCGAAGCTCGCCCGCACCGCCGCCGCGTGGTCCGCCATCACGGCGCGCAGCGCGGCGAGGTCCGGCACGGCGTGGTGCACCAGCGTGGCTGTCGCCTCGCGCAGCGCCTCCTCCACCGTCACCGGCAGGCTGGGGTCCTTCCACTTGCCCACCGTCAGCCGCATCACGCCCAGCAGGGTGCGCCACAGCCGCTCCGCCTGGATCAGCGTGGCGGCCTCGCGCTCCTCCAGATAGCCGGCGCGGCCGAGGGCCGAGAGCACCTCGCGCGTCGTGCTTCGCAGCAGGCGAGGGCGCGCGGGCGCATGGGCCACCGTCAGCGCCTGGGCGATGAACTCCACCTCGACCAAGCCCCCGGGCATGGACTTGATGTCCCACGGCCCATCGGCCGCGATGTCCCGCAACATCCGGGCGCGC
The DNA here is from genome assembly GCA_051860645.1 of Roseococcus sp. Taxonomy (GTDB): domain Bacteria; phylum Pseudomonadota; class Alphaproteobacteria; order Acetobacterales; family Acetobacteraceae; genus Roseococcus. The sequence goes on along the minus strand of JBHYDO010000047.1, from coordinate 5,172 downwards.
ATGTTGGCGGCGTCGGCCAGGGCGGCGGCGGGGTCGCGCGGGGTGGTCAGCGCCCTGTCGCGCGCCGCCTCCACCGCCTTGCACAGGCCGGGGGGGCCGGCCACCACGCGGGCCCGGGTCAAGGCCATGCGCTCCCAGGTCCAGGCCTCCTCGGCGTGATAGCGACAGAAGGCAGAGAGCCGCACGGCCACCGGCCCCTTGTTGCCCGAGGGGCGCAGCCGCATGTCCACTTCGAAGACCCGCCCCTCCTTGCCCGGCGAGGTCAGCGCCGCCACCACCTGATGCGCGAGGCGGATGAAGTACTCCGACGGGGCCAGGGCCTTCGCGCCGCCCTCGCTGGCCTCGGCCTCCGCATCGTGGTCATAGATGAGGATGAGGTCGAGGTCGCTCGCCGGCAGCATTTCCTGCCCGCCCAGCTTGCCCACCGCCAGCACCGCCATGCCGCCGCCCACCACCCGGCCAAAGCGGCGGGCGAAGTCGCGTTCCACTGCCGGGAGAAGCGCGGAGATGGCAGCATCGGCCACGGCGCTACGGGCCATGCCGGCGCCATCGGCGTCCAGCCTGCCCTCGAGACCCGCTGCATCCACCTCGAACATGCGCTCCGTCACGAGGCGGCGGGTGGCCTCCAGCACCTCCTCCAGGTCACGCGCCTCGCGCACCAGGGCGGGCAGGGCGGCCAGCGGCTTCTCGCCCCGGGGGGCATGGCTGCCGGCCAACAGCCCCTCCAGCGCCGAGGGCCGCCGCGCCAAGTGGTCGGCCAGCTGCGGCGCGGCCCCCAGCAGCCCGGCCAGACGCCCCAGCAGAGGGGGGTTGCGGTGCAGCAGCGAAAGGAACTGCACCCCGGCCGAAAGCCGCGCCAGCAACTCGCCGAAGCGGATGAGCGCCGCGTCCGGTTCGCGCTGGCGGGCGAAGGCGGCCAGCAGGCTGGGCATGATCTCGGTCAGCAGTTCGCGGGCGCGCTCGGTGCGTGTGGCGCGCGGGCGGCCGTGGTGCCAGGAGCGGATCATGCCCGCGATGGACCCCACCTCGCGGTAGCCCATGGCGCGCAGGTTCTCGAGCGTGGCGGGGTCATCCTCCACGCCGGTGAACACCAGGCTGCCGCCCTCGGTGCTGAGCGCGGGGGCGGCTTCGAACATGTGGCTGTAGTGGCGCTCCACCCGGCGCTGGTGGGCGGTCAGCGCCGCGCCGAAAGCGGCACCGTCGGCAAGGCCCATGAAGCGGCCGATGCGATCCAGGTCCTCCGGTGCCTCGGGCAGGCGGTGAGTCTGGCGGTCCTCCACCATCTGCAGCCGGTGCTCGGTATTGCGCAGGAACACATAGGCATCCGCAAGGTCGGCGGCCGCGCGGCGGTCCATCTTGCCGGCGGCGGCGAGTGCTGCCAGCGCGCCCAGCGTGGTCGGGTCGCGCAGGGCCACGTCGCGCCCGCCCCAGATCAACTGCAGCACCTGCACGCTGAACTCGATCTCGCGGATGCCGCCACGGCCCAGCTTCACGTCGTGGCCCGCCACCGCGATCTCGCTCCCCGCGCCGCGGCCACCCTTGTGGACATGGATCTGCCGCTTGATCGAATGGATGTCCGCCACCGCCGCGAAATCGAGGTGGCGGCGCCAGATGAAGGGGCGCAACTCGCGCAGGAAGGCCTCGGCCGGGGCGCGGTCGCCGGCCACGCAGCGCGCCTTGATCATGGCCGCCCGTTCCCAGTTCTGCCCCAGGCTTTCATAATAGCTCAGCGCCACCGGAACTGAGACGCAGAGCGGCGTGGCGTCGGGGCGCAACCGCAGGTCCGTGCGGAAGACATAGCCCTCGCCCGTGCGTTCCTCCATCAGGCGAACGAGGTCCCGGGCGATGCGGATGTAGGGCGCGGGCCCATGTTCCTCATGGTAGGAAGGCGAATCGGGGTCGTGCAGCAGCAGGAGATCCACATCCGAGGAATAGTTCAGCTCGCGCGCGCCGAGCTTGCCCATCCCCAGCACGATCAGGCCCGAGCCCTTCGTGACCTGCCGCTTGTCGCCCTTCAGGCGCGGCAGCTTGATCTGGCCGCGCCGTGCGCCGTCCAGCAGCAGGTGGGCCACGGCGAATTCGATGGTCTCGTCGGCCAGGTCGGACAGGGCGCCGGTCACCCGGTCCAGCGGCCACAGCCCCGCCAGGTCAGCCACGCCGGCCACCAGGGCGCCCTGGCGCTTGGCCCGGCGCAGCAGGCTGCCCACGGCCTCCCGCGGGGAGGCCACGTCGGCCGTGGAGAGGGGTTCGAGCAGGGCCGCCATGGCCGAATCGGCGCCGCGGTCCAGAAGGCGGTGCAGCGTCGGCGCCTCGCGGAACGCGAGGTCCGAGAGGAAGGGGCTGTGCGCGCCCAGCACCTCCAGGACGGGGGCCGCCTCGGCGCGGGCCGCCAGCGCCTGCTGCGCGGCGTCGCCCTCCATCAGACGGGTGCGCAGCCGCGCGATGCCTTCGGGGTCGTGCAGGGGACGGGTCATGACAGGGCAGGGGAACGCCCAGGGTGAAGCCGGGTCAAGTGCTTCGATGGGGCCTCTCCTTCCTGCTGTTCCTGCCGCTGCTGGCGGGCATGGTGCTGGGCATGCTGGCCTGGCGCCTCTCCTCCGGCCCCATGGAATCCGGGCTGCTGGCCCGGCAGATCGAGCGCGCGGCCAATGCCGATGGCGGGGAATTGCGCCTGTCCATCGGCCGCGCCGCCCTCTCCTGGGAGGGGTTCCGCGGCGGGGCGGGGCCGCTCGAGGTCCGTGTCTCCGGCGCGCGGCTGACCGATGCCCAGGGCGGGCTGGCGGGCGTGCTGCCGGACGCAGCCATCACCCTGGCCCTGGCACCATTGCTGCGCGGCGCCCTCGCCCCCGCCACGGTGGACCTTTTCGCGCCCGCGCTGCACCTGCGGCGGGAGGCCAATGGCACGCTGCGCCTGGACCTGGCGCAGCAGCCCGGCGCGGCGGCCGGGACGGGGGAGGAGGCGCCCTCCGCCCTGCCGCTCCTGCTTGCCGACCTGATGCGTCCGCCTGAGGAACGCGCGGCCCATACGCTGCTGCGCCGCGTGCGCATCCTGGACGGGGAGGTGAGCCTGCGCGATGCCGGGCTCGATGCCACCTTCCACCTGCGCAACATCCAGCTTGTCCTGCTTCGCGGCGCCGAGGGCGGTCTGGAGGCCGATGGCGAGGCGATCCTGGAGACGATCGACGTCAGTGGCCGGCCCATGCGGCTGCCCGTCCATGTCTCCGGCCAGGCCGAGGGCGACCCGGCTCGGATCAGCCTGCGGCTCGACCTGCCGGTGCTGCGCCCCGCCGAAATCGCCGCCGCCCTGCCCTTCCTTGCACCACTGACCATGATGGACGCGCCCCTCGCGGTGCAGGCCCGGCTTTCCATGGATGGCGAGGGGCGGGTGCGAGGGCTGGGCGTGGGCGTGCAATCGGCCCAGGGCGGGCTGCTGCGCCCGGCACCGGGCCTCGAAATCCCGTTCGACGCGCTGGAGGCGGAGGCGCTGGCCACCCGCGACATGCTGATCCTGGAACGCGCCGTGGTGCGCCTCCCGGGCGCCTCGGCCCAGCCGCTCGAGGCCAGCGCCGAGCTGCAGCGCGGCGCACCCGGCTGGGTGGGCCGGGCGCGCCTCACCCTCGGCGCCTTCGACCTCACCGCCATCCCGCGGCTCTGGCCGCCCCTGCTCGCCCCCGAGACCCGGGAGGCCGCACGGCTCGCCGTCGGCCGCGGCACCTTGGGCGAGGCCAGCCTGCTGCTGGACGTGAGCACGGCGCAGGACCTCACGGGCTGGGCCGTCACGGGCGGGCGGGCGGACCTGCTGCTGGCGGATGCCGAGGTGACGCCGCCCGGCCTTGGCACCATCCAGGTCACCGAAGCCGGCATCAGCGCCACCATCGCCCCTGGCGCCGTCACCTTGGAAAGCCTGCACCTGGACCTGCCCCCGGCCGAGGCCGGCCAGCCGGTGACGCGCATCACCGGCACGGGAGCGGCGCGCCTGATGGACAACCGCTGGGCAGCGCAGCTTTCGCTCGGCCTCGGCGGCGCCCGCTTCGCCGACCTGCCGCGCCTCTGGCCAGCCGGGCTGGGCAGCGGCGCGCGGCGCTGGATCACGGAGAACATCACCGCGGGCGTGGTAACCGCGGGCCAATGGCGCTTCCAGCTCTCGGCCGGCGCAACGCTGGACGGGGTGCAGCTCGATGCGCTGGACGGCGAGGCCGTCATGGAAGGCGCCACCATACACTACCTTCGGCCCATGCCTCCGGTGGCGGGCGTGTCGGGACGGGCGCGCTTCGCGCGGGACGGCCTGGTGGTCGAGACCCAGGGCGGCGCGCTGGCAGCGGAAGCCGGCGGCATCCAGGCCAGCGAGGCCAGGCTGCGCTTCGCCTTCCTGCCGCCGGGCCAGCCCGACACCGCCGAGATGTCGTTCAACCTGAGCGGACCGTTGACCGGCCTTGTCACAATTTTGCGCCATCCGCGGCTGCGCCTGTTCGACCGGCGGCCGTTTCCGCTGAATGTCGCCGCGGGAAGCTTCGCGGGGCGGCTGCAACTCGCCCTTCCCCTTGTGAACGACCCGCGGACGGAGCAGATGCAGCTCCGCGCCGAGGCTCGGCTGACGAGTGCGCGCGTCTTGTCGCTGCTGCTGGAACGTGACCTCGAGGGCGGCACGGCCGAACTCACCGCCGACATGCAGGGGCTGCGCGGCACCGGCACCGGCACGCTGGCCGAGGTGGCCGTGCGCTTCGGCGTGGAGCTGGACTTCCGCCCAGGCGCCCCCACCCAGGTGGTCTCGCGTGAAACGCTCACGGCCCGCCCCACCGCGGCGCAACTGGCGGCCGTCGGGCTCGATGCGGGCGCGCTGCTGCGCGGGCCGGTGGCCATCGAGGCGCGCGGCGAGCGGCGGCGCAATGGGCAATCCAGCTACGCGCTGACCGGCAATCTGCGGGACGCGGTGCTCTCCTTCCCGCCGCTCGGCTGGGAAAAGCCCGAGGGCAGCCCCGGCCAGGCCGCGGCCACGCTCCGCATCGCGAATGACCAGCTGACCAGCATCGAGGGCATCCGGCTGGAGGCGCTGGAACTGGCACTGCGCGCCCGCGCCGTCGCGCGCGCAGGCCGCATCGAGCGGGTGGAACTGCAGGAGACGGTGTTCGGCGCCTCCCGCCTGGTGGGCGACGCCCGCGCCGGCGCGGGCCC
>JBHYDO010000046.1:0-20829 GCA_051860645.1 Roseococcus sp. | reverse complement strand
GCATCCGCATCGCCTGGCGCGCCGGCTTCCCGCGCCGGGCGGCGGTGGAGGCGGTGGGCGGCGTCATCGCGTCCAGGCTGCGCGCCTTCGCCGAAGGGGCTGCCGCCGGCGCGGTGTAGCGGTAGCCTTCCCGCTTCACCCAAGGGGGATGGCGCATGTGGGACGTGATCGTGGTGGGCGCGGGTTCGGCCGGCGCGGCGCTGGCCGCGCGGCTGTCCGAGGATCCGCGCCGCCGCGTGCTGCTGCTGGAAGCGGGGCGCGACTGGCGGCCGGCCGATGCTCCGCACGCGCTGCGCAGCGCCAACATCATCCCCTTCATGCACGACCCGGCGCACCAGGCCGAATGGCAATGGCCCGGGCTGATGACGCGCCGCACCCGCGCCCAGGCGCCGAAATTCTACTGGCGTGGCAAGGCGCTGGGCGGTTCCTCCACGGTGAACGCGCAGATCGCCATCCGTGGCGTGGCGGCCGCCTTCGACGCCTGGGCCGAGGCGGGTTGCGAGGGCTGGTCGGCGCGCGATGTGCTGCCGCTGTTCGACCGCATCGAGGATGACGCGGAGTTCGGCCGGGAAGGCCAACGCCGCGGCGGCCCGCTGCCGGTGTTCCGCATGCCGGAGGCGCAATGGGGTGCCGTGGACCTGGCCTTCCGCGACGCCGCCCTGGCCGAGGGCCACCCCTGGATGCCCGACCTCAACGCGGCCGAGGGCGAGGGCGTCGCCTGCAACCCCATCAACCTGCGCGACGGACGCCGCGTCACCACCAATGACGGCTACATCGAGCCCGCGCGCGGCCGCCCGAACCTCGCCATTCGCGGCGGGGCGATGGTGGACCGCGTCCTGTTCGAGGGTGCCCGCGCGCGCGGCGTGCGGGTGCGCTTTGGCGGCGGCCCCTGGGAGGAGGTGGCCGGCCGCGAGGTCGTGCTCTGCGCCGGCGCCATCCACAGCCCCGGCCTGCTGATGCGCAGCGGCATCGGGCCGGCGCAATCGCTGCGCGCCCTGGGTATCGAGGTGCTGCGCGACAACCCGGCGGTGGGCCGGCACCTGATGGACCATCCGGTGATGCGCGCGAACCTGGCGCTGAAGCCCGAATTCCGCGCGCGGGGCGCCGACGCGCGCCACACCAATGCCTGCCTGACCTATTCCAGCCACCTCGGCGGCGGCGGCGCGCGCGACATGATCATGGTGGCCTACAATCATCGCGGCCTGGACCCCTCGGGCGTGGGGCCGATGGGCGCGGTGGGGGTGGCGCTCTACGACGCATTCTCGCGCGGGGAGGTGCGGCTGAGTTCCGCCGACCCGGAGGCGCAGCCCGAGGTCGAGGAGAACATGCTCGATCACCCGTCCGACCGGCTGCGACTGCGCGATGGCGTCCGGCGCCTGGCGCGACTCTGCGCGCAGCCGGCGCTGGCCGGGATCGCCGACGCCATCACCTTCAGTGAAACCGGCCTCCCCATGCCCGAGGCCGCCGCCCTGCCCGACGACGCGCTGGACGCGCTGATGCTCGAACATGCGAGCGACATCCAGCACGCCGCCGGCACCTGCCGCATGACCGCCCATGAGGACCCGCGCGGCGTGGTGGACCCCGAGCTGCGCGTGCGCGGCGTGGACGGTCTGCGCGTGGCCGATGCCTCCATCATGCCCACCGATTGCCGCGCGAACCTCCACTTCACCTGCGTGATGATCGGCGAGATGGCGGCGCTGCGCATCGCGGCGGGGTGACCTTCCCATCGGCGTGCGCGGGCCGACATGCGCGACATGCCGACACGCCGCCTGCTGCCCCTGCTGTTCCTTCCGGGCCTTGCCCGCGCGGCGCCCACCGCCTTGGACGCGCTCCGCGCCGGCGGCATCGTGCTGTTCCGCCACGCCCTGGCACCCGGCGGCGGCGACCCGGCGGGGATGCGCCTCGGCGACTGCGCCACCCAGCGCAACCTGGACGCGCGCGGGCGGGCGCAGGCGGCGGCGATCGGTGCAGCGCTGCGCGACGTGGAGGTGGGCGCGGTGCTGGCCTCGCAATGGTGCCGCACGCTGGAGACGGCGGAGATTGCCTTCCCCGGCCGCGTCACGCCCGAACCGGCCTTCAACTCCTTCTTCGGCGACCGCGCCGCCGGGCCGGCGCAGACCGCGGCGGCGCGCGCCCTTCTCGCCCAGTGGCGCGGCCCGGGCGCGCTGGTGGTGGTGACGCACCAGGTGAACATCACGGCGCTCACGCGCATCTTTCCCGGCTCGGGCGAGGGGGTGGTCCTGCGCCGTGGCAGCCTCGACGTGGCGGGGCGGCTGCCGCCCCCTTGAGGGTCCTCCGCCCCGGTGCTCTGGTGGGCGCGCACAGGGGGAAGCGACCATGATCGAGGACCGGAAGATCGAACTCGCCCCAGGACTGGTGTTCGACGTCTCGCTCGCCGGGCCGGAGGGCGGCGACCTGGTGCTGCTGCTGCACGGCTTCGCCGTCTCGCGCCATCTGTTCGACGCGCAACTGCCGGCCCTGGGCGAAGCGGGTTTCCGCGCCGCCGCACCCAGCCAGCGTGGCTATTCACCGGGCGCGCGGCCCGACCCGTCGCAGCACGCGCTCTACGACATCGAATTGCTGGTGGGCGATGCGCTGGCCTTGGCCGACAGGCTGTGCCACGGCCGGCGCTTCCACCTGGTCGGCCATGACTGGGGCGGGAGTCTCGCCTGGGACATCGCGACGCGGGTGCCGGAGCGGCTGGCCTCGCTGACCATGCTGTCGCGCCCGCATCCCGGCGCATTTGCCCAAGCGATGCGCGATGACCCGGAACAGCCGCACCGCTCGCGCCACCACAAGGCCTTCCTGGAGCCCGACGCGGTGCCGAAGCTGCTGGCCGACGACGCCGCCTGGCTGCGCACCCGCCACAAGGCGCAGGGCATCCCGCTGGAGGCCACGGAAAAGCACCTGGCCGTGATCGGCAATGCCGAGACGCTGGAGGCCGCGCTCGCCTGGTATCGCGCGCGTGGGCGCGTCTATCGCGACATCGGGCCCGTGAAGGTGCCCACGCTCTTCATCTGGGGCGATGCCGATGACACGGTGGGCCGCATGGCCGCCGAGGGCACGGCGGAGTTCATCGAGGCGCCCTATCGCTTCGAGGTGCTGCCCGGCGGCGGCCACTACACGCCCGACCAGATGCCGGAGCGTGTGTCGGCGCTGCTGCTGGAGCAGATCCGGGCCTACCCCGCTACTTGATGCCGCTTTCCGCATAGGGCGCGCTGTCGAGCACGCGCCGGGTGCCCATCCGGCCGAGGTCCAGCGTCTGGAAGCGGCCGGTCAGGATCAGTTCCGCCAGCGCGCGCCCCACCGCCGGCGCGTGCATCACGCCATGGCCCGAGAAGCCGCAGGCCATGAACAGGTTCTCCACCCGGCCCGGCCAGTTGCCCAGGATCATGTTGCCGTCCAGCCGGTTGCGGTCGTAGTGGCCGATCCAGCTGTCGCGCAGCTTCAGGCGCTCCATCGCCGGCACGCGTTGCGCGATGGCGGGCCAGACGGCGCGTTCGAAATAGCCATGGTCCACCTCCCAGTCATGACCGGCGGGGTGGGCGAAATCCACCACGCTGCCGGCATGGCCGCGGCCGACACGGTGGAAGCCGAGGCCGCCCAGCGCCTTGATGAAGGGCAGGGGCTCGATCTCCTCCTCGCACTCCCAGAAATGGTCGTGGCGCTGCATGGGCTCGACGGGAACGTCGAGGCCGGCCATGGCCGCCACCTCGGCCGACCAGGTGCCGGCGGCGCAGACCACCACGCGCGGGCGCAGCACGGCGCCCGAGGCGAGCGTCACGCCGCGCACCGCCTGGCCCGAGACCTCCATGCCCACCGCGCGGTCCGTGATGTAGTCCGCGCCCTGCGCGCGCGCCTTGCGGCGGAGGCCCTGCAAGGCGCTGTTGGGGTCGAGCACGGCGTCGCCCGGCGTGTGGGCGGCGGCGCCGATGTCGTCCACGTGCAGCGAGGGGAAGCGGCGCTTCAGCGCGGCAGGGTCCAGCAGGTCCACCTCGACGCCGAGCGAGACCTGGCGCGCGTGGTTCTCCTCCAGGATGGCCACACCCTCGGGCGGCATCAGGAACAGGTAGCCATCGTGGTGGAAGCCGATGTCGGGCGCCTCGCCCTCCACCGCGCAATGCGTGCCGAAGGCGGCGTAGAAGTTCAGGCTGAAGGCCGACATCAGGATGTTCTCGGGCAGGGAGAACAGCCGCCGCAGCCCGCCCGACGCGCGCGGCGTGGCGGCGCGGGCGTAGAGCGGATCGGGCTCCAGCACCGCCACGCGGCCGGCGGCGCCGTCGCGCGTCAGGAAATACGCCGCCGACGAACCGGTGATGCCGCCGCCGATGATGAGGATGTCGGGGTCGGTCATCGGCGTGGCTCCGGGCGTGCGGCGAATGCCAACAGAAGCGCCGCGCGAAGTCAAAGGGATCAGCTCCGCAGCCCCGGCGCCTCCTGGCCCGTGCGCGCCACGTATTCGGTGTAGCCGCCGCCATAGTCGTGCACGCCGTCCGGCGTCAGTTCCAGCACGCGATTGGACAGCGCGCCGAGAAAATGCCGGTCGTGCGAGACGAACAGCATCGTGCCCTCATACTGCGCGAGTGCGGCGATGAGCATTTCCTTCGTCGCCATGTCGAGGTGGTTGGTCGGCTCGTCGAGCACGATGAAGTTGGGTGGGTCGAACAGCATGCGCGCCATCACCAGCCGCGCCTTCTCGCCGCCCGAGAGCACGCGGCAGCGCTTCTCCACGTCGTCGCCCGAGAAGCCGAATCCGCCCGCCAGCGCGCGCAGCGCGCCCTGGCCCGCGCGCGGGAAGGCATCTTCCAGCGCCTGGAAGACGGTGCGCTCGCCATCCAGCAACTCCATCGCGTGCTGGGCGAAATAGGCCATCTTCACGCTGCCGCCCAAGGCCACGCTGCCCGCGTCGGGCTCGGTGCTGCCGGTGACGAGCTTCAGCAGCGTGGATTTTCCCGCGCCATTGGTGCCCATCACCGCGCAGCGCTCGCGCCGGCGCAGCAGGAAGTCCAGCCCCTCATAGATCACGCGGCTGCCATAGCGCTTGTGCACGCCCTTGAGGTTCACCACGTCGTCGCCCGAACGCGGGGCGGGCTGGAACTCGAAGCTGATCACCTGGCGGCGCTTGGGCGGCTCCACCCGCTCGATCTTGTCGAGCTTCTTCACCCGGCTCTGCACCTGGGCGGCGTGCGAGGCGCGCGCCTTGAAGCGCTCGATGAACTTGATCTCCTTGGCCAGCATGGCCTGCTGGCGCTCGAACTGCGCCTGCTGCTGGCGCTCGGCCATGGCGCGCTGGGCCTCGTAAAACTCGTAGTCGCCGGCGTAGGTGGTCAGGCTGCCGCCGTCGATCTCGATAATGCGGTTCACCACGCGGTTCATGAACGCGCGGTCGTGCGAGGTCATCAGCAATGCCCCGTCATAGCCGGCCAGGAACTGCTCCAGCCAGATCAGGCTTTCGAGGTCGAGGTGGTTCGAGGGTTCGTCCAGCAGCATCACGTCCGGCCGCATCAGCAGGATGCGCGCGAGGGCCACGCGCATCTTCCAGCCGCCCGAGAGCGCGCCCACATCGCCGTCCATCATCTCCTGGCTGAAGCTGAGGCCCGCCAGCACCTCGCGCGCGCGGCCCTCCAGCGCATAGCCGCCCAGCTCCTCGAAGCGGGCCTGCACCTCGCCGAAGCGTTCCAGCACGGCGTCGAAGTCGGACTGGTCGGGGTCGGCCAGGGCGGCTTCCAGCTGTGCCAGCTCGGCAGCCACGGTGCTGACGTCGCCCGCGCCGTCCATCACCTCGGCCACGGCGCTGCGGCCGGACATCTCGCCCACATCCTGGCTGAAGAAGCCGATGGTGACGCCGCGTTCCACCAGCACCAGCCCCTCATCGGGCGGTTCCTCGCCGGTGATCATGCGGAACAGCGTGGTCTTGCCCGCGCCATTGGGGCCGACAAGGCCGGTCTTCTCGCCGCGTTGCAGGGCGGCCGAGGCCTCGATGAACAGCAGCTGCTGGCCATTCTGCTTGCTGATGTTGTCCAGGCGGATCATGGGGGCGGGCGGGCCTTCGGAAGTTGGGGGCGGGGCGCTTATGCCATGCGGGCGCCCGCGCGACAGGCCCTCAGGGCGCTGGCCCCCGCCAGCGCAGCTGCGCGGCCGGCAGTTCCATCTCGATCCGCAGCCCGTCCGGTCGCCAGTCCAGCCGCATGTCGCCGCCCAGCTGGCGGCGCATGGTGGCCTCGATGAGGGTGGCACCGAAGCCGCGCCGCGAGGGCGGGCCGGACAAGGGTGGGCCGCCCTGCTCATGCCAGTCCAGCCGCAGGCCGCCATCAGGCAGCCGCCGCCATTTCACGTCGAGCCGCCCTTCGGGCACGGAAAGCGCGCCGTGCTTGGCCGCGTTCGTCGCCAGCTCGTGCAGCGTCATCGCCACCGGCTGCACGGCGCCGGGCGCCAGATCCACCGGGTCGCCGGCGATGCGGATGCGCCCGCCCTCCGGGCCGGCCGCGAGATCCTGGTAGGGGGCCATCTCGTTCGCGATGATGGTGGCGAGCGGCGCGCCGGCCCAGCTCTCGCTCGCCAGCAGGGTATGGGCGCGGGCCAGCGCCGTGATGCGCCCGGTCACCGCGGCGCGGAACGCCGCCGGGTCCTCGGCGCGGGTCAGCGCCACAACCGACTGCGCCACCGCCAGGGCGTTCTTCGCGCGGTGGTCCACCTCACTGGCCAGCAGGGCCTGGCGCTGCTCGCCCTCCTTGCGGGCGGTGATGTCCATGACCACGCCGGAGAAGCGCATCGGCCGGCCGGCGGCGTCGTGGTAGAAGCGCCCCCGCGCCGCCACCCAGCACACGCGCCCCGCCGCATCGACCACCCGATGCTCGGCCGCGAAGTCGCCGCCGCTCTCGGCGCGCCTCGCCCCCACCAGCAGGGCATGGACGGGGGCGCGGTCCTCGGGGTGGATGGCGGCCGCATAGGCCCGGGAGGGAAGGCCCGCCGCGGCGCGCACCGGCTCCACGGCGAACAGCCCGGCGAAGGCGGCATCTGCGATCATGCGGTCCGGCCCCACCTCCCAGTCCCAGGTGCCGATGCCGCCGGCGGCCTGCAACGCGAAGCGGAAGCGCTCCTCGCTGGCGCGCAGCGCGGCCTCGGCCTCGTGCCGCTCGGTCACATCGCGTGAGGTGCCGGCGGCGCGCACCGGCGCGCCCGTCGCGGGGTCGGTCTCCACCACGGCACCGTAGCTCTCCATATGGAGCCAGCCTTCGCCGTCGGGCCGGCGCACGCGGTGCTCCATGCGGTAACGCTTCACCTCGCCCCTGGCCAGCGCACCGAAGGTGGCGCGCACCCGTTCCTCATCCTCGGGATGGACCGCGCGGGCGAAGAACTCGTCGAGGGTGTAGCCGGCCAGCGGCAGGTCCGGCCGTTGCGGGATGACGTGGCCGGAGCGCGACACCTGGTTGGTGCGAAGGTCCACCTCCCAGCTGCCGAGGCCGGCCGCCTCCAGGGCCAGGCGCAGCCGCGCCTCGCTATCGGCCAGCGCGGCCTCGGCACGGCGCTGGTCGGTGACGTCCAGCGCGGTGGTATAGAGCAGCCGCCGTCCTTCCAGATCGATGGGCACGGTCGTCATCAGCACGTCGCGCAGGGTGCCGTCGCGGTGGCGGAGGCGGGACTCGCGCGGGTTGTCGCTGGCCCGGCGGCGGACGGCGCCTGCGCGCGGGCCGGCATCCAGCTCGGCCAGGGACATCCGGCGCAGCGCGCCCGGCGAACGGCCCAGCATGGCCGAGGCGGTGGCGTTGCAGTCCAGGATGCGGCGCGTCCTCGGATCGGTCACGTAGGCGGCCACCGGGGCGGCCTGGAACAGCACGCGCGACCTTGCCTCGGCCGCGGCCAGCGCCTCCGTGGCCGCACGGATGGCGCCGATGTCGGTGAAGGCGCAGACCGCGAGCGAGATCTCGCCCGCGGCGTCGCGGATGGGGGCGGCGTTCACCGCCAGCCAGGTCAGCACGCCATTGCCGCGGTGGTAGCGCATCTGCTCGGCCTCGACCTGCTCGCCGTGAAGCAGGGCGCGGGAAAGCGGGTGTTCCTCGGGCGCGTAGGGCGTGCCGTCGGCGTGCAGCGCGCCATATTGCCGGTAGGCGCCGATGGTCTCGGCCGGCAGCGGCGGGTGGCCCAGGATGTGCTCGGCCCGCGCATTGTGGAACAGCAGCCGGCCCGACGGCGCCTCGGCGATGGTGACGCCCACGGGCAACTGCTCCAGGACGGCGCGCAGCCTCTCCTCGCTCTGCAACTGGGCCTGCAGCATGCTGGCGGCATCTTCCGCGCGGCGGCGCAGCGCGGCCTCGGCCCCGGCGAAGCCCAGTCGCAGCTCCTCCAGCTCCCGGATCGCGGGGGGCGTCACCTGGAGGGGGGAGGGCTCCGGCGTCGTGCCGGCATTCTCGCTGGCGATGGCACGCGCATGGGCGGCCAGCGCCCGGGCAGGGCCCAGCAATTGCCGGCCGAGCGCCCAGCCGACCACGCCCGAGAGCGCGCCCGCGACCAGCCCGCCCAGCACCAGCCAGCGCAGCGGCTGGTGCAGCGCGGCCACATGCGCATCGAGCGGAACGGCCAGCGTCAGCGTCCAGCCGGGCAGGCCTGCGATGGGGCTCTCGCCGATCAGGCAAGGCGCGCCGTCCGTCATGGTGGCGGTGAAGGCCCGGAGCCCGCCGGCGGCCTCAGCGCCGGGCGGCGGGGCGACCACCTGGCCCAGCTGCGCCGCGTGCTGGTCGTCGGAGCGCGCGACCAGAACGCCCCTGGCGTCGGTCAGTGTGATGTAGCCGCCCTCCGGGATGAGATGCGCGGCCAGGCGGCGCCTGAGCACCTCCGGCGCGAGGAGCAGGCCTGCCAGCGCGGCCGGACCGCCACCCGCCTCGGGCAGCGGCAGCAGGAGGGCCAGCCGCGCCGCCTGCGGCGTGTCGGCCTGCAGCAGGTCGCTTACCGCCAGCCGGCCGGTTGCCAGGGCGCGGGCGGCGGTGTCGGGTGCCAGGGGCTGGGGCAGCGGCCCGCCCGAGCGCGCCCATTCCTGGCCGTCGGGCGCGGTGATGGCGATGGCGCCGCCCAGCCGGGCCGCGACGCGCGCGACATGGGCGGCGAGGGCGGGCAGGTCGGGCCGGGCGGGATCGGGGTGCAGCGCGGGCGAGGCCGCCAGCGCGCCCAGCGCGGTGGCATGCAGCGCAAATTCCTGTTCCACCGCCATGGCCAGGGCATGGGCGCCCCGCACCATGCGTTCCTCCAGCCCGTCGCGGAGCCTGTCAGCCGCGGTCCAGGAGGCGGCGATGGTCAGCGCCACCACCGGCAGCACCGCGGCCAGCACGAGGCCGACCAGCCAGGTGCCCAGGCCGATGCGCGCGGGCCGCGGGCGGCGCGTGCGTGGCCGCTCCCCACCGGCGGGGGGGGGCGCCCCGCTCGTCGCTGGGGCCCCGGTGGCGGAGGGGGATGGCTGGGGCATGGGTGGGTGGATCAGGGCGCGCGGCGCGTCCGTTCATCGGGCATGGCCGCAGTTCGCAGACTGAAATGATCCGCCCTGTCCGGCTGAAGCATGAAAACCTGTCCCGCGGCTTCGGCACCATTCCAGCGGAATGGCCGGCACCGATGAGTATGGCACAGCAATGCTGCGCTGAATCCTTCTTATTTATGCGGGTGCGTGGTGTTTCTGCGGGTGCGGGGTGCGGCGAGGTCAGTCCGGGGCGGTGAGGACCGCGCCCAGGGCGCGGGTTCCCTCGGCCGGGCGGATGCCGCGCAGCAGCAAGCGGCGCGGGCCTTCGTCGGTCACGAGGCGAAAGGCCAGGTCCTGCGGGGCTGGGGCGTGGTGCAGCGCGGCGAGGCCGGTGCGCAGCGCCTCGCGGTCGTCGGCATGGACATGGTCCAGCAGGGCCGCCAGGGCCATCGGGCCGCCGGGCAGGCCAAGCAGCGCCTGGGCCACGGGGTCCAGTTCCAGTGCGTCGCGCCCGGCGTCGAACACCCAGAGCCCGATGCCGGCCGCCGACAGCGCCGCATCGGCCGGGAAGGCGGCGGGGGGAAGGGCCGGCAGCAGCGCCGACAGCGCCTCGGCCAGTTCCGGGGCGGAGTGCGGCTTCTGAACCGAAGGGTGGTGGCGGTAGCCCTCCTCGATGCTCCCGGCGTTGTAGGCGGTCGAGAACACGAAGGGGATGCCGGCCCGTGCCAGCGCATCGGCCACCGGATAGCACTTCTCCCGATTCAGGTTCACGTCGAGCACGGCGGCGTCGATGGGCACGCGGCCGATGAGGGCCAGCGCCTCCGCCACCCCCGCCGCCGGGCCCACCACCACGCAGCCATAGCCGCCCAGCATGTCCTGCAAGGCCCAGGCGAGGATCACTTCGTCCTCGACGACCAGGATGCGGCGCCCCGCGAGGCGTTCCTTCATGAGGTTCTCCCATCCTGGCGGAGCGGCAGGCCGATGTCGCACACCAGCCCCGTCGCCTCCAGGCTCAGCCGCGCGGTGCCGCCCAGCCCGTGCTGGACCCCGCCCTCGATGAGCCGCATGCCGAAGCCCTTGTCGTAGAGCGGCTTCATGCGCGGCCCGCCGCTTTCCTGCCAGCGAAGTGACAGATGCCCGCCGCGCGGCGGCGTGCGGACCGTCCAGTGGATCCGGACATTGCCGTCACCGGTGGATAACGCCCCATGATGCACCGCGTTGATGGCCAACTCGTGAATTGCCATTGCGGTGGTCAAAGCGGCATTGCTCGGCAGGCGGACATCCTCGCCTTCCAGCAGCAGGCGCGGCGCCAGATCCTTCGGGATGGTGGGCGGTTGCAGCACCAGGGCCAGCACCTGGCGCAGGGTGATGCTCTCGTCCATCTCGCTGCGCAGCAGGCTCTGCGCGCGCGAGAATGCCAGGATGCGCCCGGCCAGCGTGTCCACCAGCAGGGTCGGGGCCTTGCCGCGCAGGCTGTGCCGGACGAGTTCCAGCACGGCCGAGAACATGTTCTGCGTGCGGTGGTTCAACTCCGCCAGCAGCAGGCGCAACCGGTCCATCTCCTGCCGGCGTGCCGTGACATCGTGCAGCACAATCAGATGCCGTGTGACCCGGCCCCCTGCGTCCTGGATGGGGGTGACGGCAAGGGCGACCCAGAAATGGGCGCCGGCCTTGTCGCGGAAGCAGCATTCCGGGTCTTGGCCGTGCGCGGCGCCGCCCGCCTTGGCGAGGCTGTCCCGGAGCACCGGGTCGCCCTTGTGCGCCAGCAGGCTGCGCAGGCGGCGGGTGGCGAGTTCGGCGGCGGAAAAGCCGCTCAGCGCCTCGAAGCGGCCATTGGCGAAGAGGATGCCGGGGTCCGCGGCCGGGCTGTCGGTGACGACCAGCGCCACGCGCATGGCGGCGGCGGCGGCGAGCAGCGATGTCAGCGCCTCCTCCGTCGCCATGGCGGGGCCGGGTGGGAGGGCGGGCCGTGATGCGGACATCTTGGGCCTTGTGGGACGGTTGCCTCGATCCTCCGTCACGCTTTCGAGGCCCCTTTTTCGAATTCCCGTTCCGCCAGGACGGGGGACCGCCGTGGTGCGGCCAGTCTGTGAATTGACCAATATGTCAAGACGAATACCATAGGCCATGCCAAGGCCCGCGATGCAAGCCGCTTCGCGAGGTGTGAGCCGCTTCGTGAGAGAGCCCAGCATGACGCCTTCCGGCAATCCGGCCTTCCCGCGCGACCTGATCGGCTATGGCGCCACTCCGCCGCACCCGCGCTGGCCGGGCGATGCGCGCATCGCGATCAACTTCGTGATGAACTACGAGGAGGGGTCCGAATACTCCTTCATGGATGATGACGGCCGGTCGGAAACCAGCCTGACGGAGGCGCCCGCCTCGCCCGTGCCCGAGGGCCAGCGCGACCTGGCGGGCGAGGGGATGTTCGAATACGGCGTGCGCGTGGGGTTCTGGCGGGTGATGCGCCTGTTCGCCGAACGCAACCTCCCGATGACCATCTTCGCCTGCGCCCTGGCCCTGGAACGCCACCCGCCGGCGGCGGCCGCCATCCGCGCGGCCGGGCATGACTTCTGCTGCCATGGCTGGCGCTGGGTCGAACATTTCAAGCTGACGCGCGAGCAGGAGCGCGAGCACATCCGCATGGCCATCGAGAGCCTGACGCGCACGCTGGGTTCCCGCCCGCTCGGCTGGTATTGCCGCTACGGGCCCAGCGTGAACACCCGCGCGCTTCTGGCCGAGGAGGGTGGGTTCCTCTACGACAGCGACGCCTACAATGACGAGTTGCCCTACTGGGTGCTGCAGGACGGCAAGCCCGTGCTGATCGTGCCCTATTCCCTTGTGACCAACGACAGCAAGTATGGCCGCGGCTCCTTCGCCACCTCGGACGACTACTTCACCTTCCTGCGCGACCAGTTCGACATGCTCTACGCGGAGGGCGCCACGCAGCCCCGCATGATGTCCTGCGGGCTGCACCTGCGGATGATCGGCCACCCCGCACGCGCGGTGGGCCTGGCAAAGTTCCTGGACCACATCGGCAAGCATGACCGCGTGTGGGTGGCGAAGCGAATCGACATCGCCGAGCATTGGCGCCGCACCTTCCCCTACCAGCCCGGCATGGAGCAGATTTCGCGAGTCGGCCCGTGAGCCGCGTGCTGCGGCTGGAAAAGCTGACCGCCGAAGCCTTCGCGCCCTTCGGCGATGTGGTGGAACCGCCCCCCCTGGGTGATCGCCTTTCGCTGATGACGACGCTGGGCGGCACGGACGGGGCGGTGACGCCGCGCCTTTCCTTCGGCCATGCGGCACCGCTGCCCCTACCGCTGGTGGCCACGCAGATGGAGCGCCACAACCGCAGCAGCCAATGCTTCGTGCCGATGGAGGCGGGGCGCTGGGTGGTGATTGCCGCGCCCGATGCCGGCGGGCGGCCGGATGCGTCGCGGCTGCGCGGCTTCGTGGCGGGCCCCGACCAGGCGGTGAACTACCACCGCGGCGTCTGGCACCACCCCTCGCGCGTGCTCGACCGCGCCGCGCGCTTCGCCGTGCTGATGTGGACCACGGGCGAGACGGCGCTGGACGAGGAATGGGCCGACCTTCCGGAGGCGGTGAGGCTGGAGATTCCCTGACGCGTCGCCGGGCGGCTGCACCGAGGCCGGTCAGGCGCCTCAGCGCGGCCTGAGCCCGCCTTGCTCCAGGATGAAGTCCGCGATCTCGGCCACGCCGTGATCCACCTTCAGGTTGGTGAAGATGAAGGGCCGTGCGCCGCGCATCCGCCGCGCGTCGCGGTCCATCACCGACAGGTCCGCCCCCACCAGCGGCGCCAGGTCGATCTTGTTGATGACCAGCAGGTCCGACCGCGTGATGCCCGGGCCGCCCTTCCGCGGGATCTTGTCGCCCGCACTCACGTCGATGACGTAGATGGTCAGGTCCGCCAGTTCCGGGCTGAAGGTGGCGGCCAAATTGTCGCCGCCGCTTTCGATGAACAGCACCTCGAGCAGCGGGAAGCGGGCGTTCATGTCGTCCACGGCGGCCAGGTTGATGGAGGCGTCCTCGCGGATGGCGGTGTGCGGGCAGCCGCCGGTTTCCACGCCCATGATGCGGTCCGCGTCCAGCGCGCCGGCGCGTGTCAGGAATTCCGCATCCTCCTTGGTGTAGATGTCGTTGGTGATGGCCGCGATGTCGTGCGTCTGGCGCAGCAGGCGGCACAGGCGTTCCACCAGCGCCGTCTTGCCGGAGCCCACGGGGCCGCCCACGCCCACGCGCAGCGGGCCGTTGGAAGGGGTGTTGGTCATGACCGGAACAGCCTCGTGTACTGGGTTTCGTGGCGCATGGAGAGAATGTCGAGCAGGGGCGCGGAGGTGGCCAGTTCCGCGCGCGGCGTGGCCTCGGCGGCCTGCGCGGCCGCGACCAGCACGGGACCAAGTGCGGCCGTGACTCGCTGCCCGTCGGTCTGACCGAGCGGCATGAGGCGCACACCGGCGCTGACCAGGTTCGCGGCAAAGCCGTGCAGATAGGCCAGCAGCGCGGGGCGCAGCGCCATGCCGGCCAGGCCCGCGGCGGTGCCGAAGGCCACCGCGTGCGTGAGGCGCCCGCGCTGGCGTGCCGCGAAACCGGCGAAGCGCGCATCGGCCCAGACGGTGGCGGTGACCGAGGCGAAGCTGCCGCCCTGCTGCGTGGCTTCCAGCGCGTGCTCGGCCGTGCCGCGCCAGGCGAAGCCTTCCTCGGCGATGGCATCCAGCGCGGCGTCATCGCCTGCCGCACCGTGGGCGGCGGCCAGCATCACGCCATCCACATGCCCCGCGCCGCGCATCAGCACGGTGGTGATGTAGGCGGTGAGCGCAGGCGCGTTCGTGATGCGCCCTTCCTCCACCGCCATCTCGATGCCGTGGCTGTAGCTGAACCCGCCCACCGGATAGGCCGGCGAGGTCCAGGCCAGCAGCCGGAACAGGTCGGCATCGGGCAGGTCAGTCGTGGTGGTGATGGTGGTGCCCGTCGCCATGGTGATGGCCGTCCGCGTGATGATGCTGGTGGGCGCTGCGGTTGTGCTCGCCATAGGCGCCGCCCTCGGGGTTGAAGGGCGCGCGCACGCGGGCGATGACCGCGCCCATGCCGCGCAGCATGGCCTCGATGACATGGTCCTCGCGGATCAGGATGTGGTCCGGATGCAGTTCCGCGGGGAGGTGCCGGTTGCCGAGGTGCCAGGCGATGCGCATCAGCGGCATGGTGGTGCCGGCGCGCACCTCGACCAGCGGCTCGTCGGCGGCGCGGACGAGGATGACGCGGCCATCCTCCAATTCGAGACCGTCGCCGTCGCGCAGCACCTGCGCTTCGGCCAGGTCAAGCACGAAGGGGATGCCGCCGGCCGTCTCATAGCGCTTGCGGCGCCGAAAACGTTCGTCGAAGTCGAGGCGCACTTCGCCATCGGGGGTGAAGCTGCCGGCGGGCTTCACGCTGCGGGCGCGGGGGAGGGCGTCGTGCATGGGGGTCCCTCTCTCAGAACAGGAAATAGCGCTGCGCCATGGGCAGCACCTTGGCAGGCTCGCAGATCAGCAACTCACCATCGGCGCGGACCTCGTAGGTCTCGGGGTTCACCTCCATGCGCGGGGTGGCGTCGTTCAGCACCATGTCGCGCTTGGAAATGCCGCCGCGGGTGTTTTGGACCGCCAGCAGGGGTCGCTGCAAACCCAGCGCGCGCCCCACATCGGCATCCAGCGCCGCGCCCGAGACGAAGGTGACCGAGCCCAGCGTCATCGCCCGCCCATAGCTGCCGAACATCGGGCGGTAGTGCACCGGCTGCGGCGTGGGGATGGAGGCGTTGGGGTCGCCCATCGGCGCCATCGCGATGCTGCCGCCCTTGAGGATCATGTCCGGCTTCACGCCGAAGAAGGCGGGCGCCCACAGCACCAGGTCGGCCAGCTTGCCCACCTCCACGCTGCCCACATGCGCCGAGATGCCCTGCGCGATGGCCGGGTTGATGGTGTATTTGGCGATGTAGCGGCGGCAGCGGAGGTTGTCGTTCTCGCCGGTCTCGCCGGGCAGGCGGCCGCGCTGCACCTTCATCTTGTGGGCGGTCTGCCAGGTGCGGATGATGACCTCGCCCACGCGCCCCATCGCCTGGCTGTCCGACGACATCATGGAGATGGCGCCGATGTCGTGCAGGATGTCCTCGGCCGCAATGGTCTCGCGCCGGATGCGGCTTTCGGCGAAGGCCACGTCCTCTGGGATGCGCGCGTCGAGGTGATGGCACACCATGAGCATGTCGAGATGCTCATCCACCGTGTTCACCGTGTAGGGCATGGTGGGGTTGGTGGAGGACGGCAGCACGTTCGCCTCGCCCACCAGGCGCAGGATGTCGGGCGCATGGCCGCCGCCCGCGCCCTCGGTGTGGAAGGCGTGGATGGTGCGGCCCTCGAAGGCCGCGATGGTGTCATCCACGAAGCCGCTCTCGTTCAGCGTGTCGGTGTGGATGGCGACCTGCACGTCGAAACGGTCGGCCACGCTCAGGCAGTTGCGGATGGCCTGGGGCGTGGTGCCCCAATCCTCGTGCAGCTTGAAGCCGGCGGCCCCTGCGCGGACCTGTTCCTCCAGCCCCGCCGGCAGCGCCGCATTGCCCTTGCCGAGGAAGCCGAGATTCATAGGAAAGGCCTCGGCCGCCTGCAGCATGCGGGCGATGTGCCAGGGGCCGGGCGTGACCGTCGTGGCCAGCGTGCCATGCGCTGGGCCGGTGCCGCCGCCGAACATGGTGGTGATGCCCGAAGCCAGCGCCTCCTCGATCTGCTGCGGGCAGATGAAGTGGATATGCGCGTCCATCCCGCCGGCGGTGAGGATCTTGCCCTCACCGGCAATGATCTCGGTCCCCGGGCCGATGATGATGTCCACACCCGGCTGCGTGCCCGGGTTGCCGGCC
Source organism: Roseococcus sp. (assembly GCA_051860645.1). GTDB lineage: Bacteria > Pseudomonadota > Alphaproteobacteria > Acetobacterales > Acetobacteraceae > Roseococcus. The sequence goes on along the minus strand of JBHYDO010000046.1, from coordinate 4,483 downwards.
TTGCCGATGCCGCTGATGCGGCCGTCGCGCAGCGCCACATCGGCCTTCACCACGCCCCAATGGTCGAGGATCAGCGCGTTGGTGATGACGGTGTCGGCGGCACCCTGGGCGCGCGTGACCTGCGACTGGCCCATGCCGTCGCGGATCACCTTGCCGCCGCCGAACTTCACCTCCTCGCCATGGGTGGTGAAGTCCTTTTCCACCTCGATGAACAGCTCGGTGTCGGCCAGCCGCACGCGGTCGCCCACGGTCGGGCCATACATGCCGGCATAGGCGGAGCGCGAGAGGCGGCTCACAGCGCGCCCTCCACGTCGCCGCGGAAGCCGTGCGCCACGCGCGCCCCACGATAGGGCACCAGCTTCACGCGGCGGCTCTGGCCAGGTTCAAAGCGCACCGCGGTGCCGGCCGGGATGTCGAGCCGCTGGCCGCGCGCCGCCGCGCGGTCGAAGCTCAGCGCCGGGTTCGTCTCGAAGAAATGATAGTGGCTGCCGACCTGGATGGGACGGTCGCCCATGTTGGCCACGTCCAGCTCCGTCACGGGCTGGCCCGCGTTCAGCTCGATCTCGCCGGGGGCGCAGATCACCTCGCCTGGAATCATGCGCCTGCCCTCAGCGGATGGGGTTGTGGACGGTGACGAGCTTGGTGCCGTCGGGGAAGGTCGCTTCCACCTGGATGTCGTGGATCATCTCCGCGATGCCCTCCATCACCTGGTCGCGCCGCAGCACCTCGCCGCCGGCGGCCATGAGATCGGCCACGGAGCGGCCGTCGCGCGCGCCCTCCACCACGAAGTCGGTGATGAGGGCGATGGCCTCGGGGTGGTTGAGCTTGACGCCCCGCTCCAGCCGTCGCCGCGCCACCTGGGCGGCCATGGCGATGAGCAGCTTGTCCTTTTCGCGCGGGGTCAGTTGCATTGCAGCATCATGGAACGGGTTTCCTCAGCACGTCCACAGTCTCGGCAGGGTCGGGGGGCGGCCGAGGGCGGCGGCGCGCATGGCCGGGATCGCGGCGGTGATGCCGGCGCGCACCGCGCCTGCGCTGCCCAGGAAGCGCAGCAGCAGCAGCCCGGGGCGGGGGAGGCTGGCCTGGCCGGAGGTGAGGTCGCGCGCCAGGTCGCGGTGGCGGGCGGCGTCGGGGGCGGCGAGCAGCATCAGGCCCAGCGCCTCGGCGCCGTCCAGCGCGAAGGGCGCGTCGCGGGCGGCGGCGTCGAGGGCGATCGCATCGGCCCAGGCCAGCCGCCCGTCCAGGTGCAGCCGCCAGCCTTCGCGCGCGGTGCCGCGCCGCCAGGCCTCGCCGCGGGCGATGCGGCCCAGCACCAGCGACTCGACGGCCAGCAGCACGCCGCCCGGCGCCACATGCGCCTCGGTGCGGCGATCGAGGCGCGCGCCGTCGAACAGGATGGCCTCCTGCGGCAGCCATTCCAGCGCCGCGCCCTCGCCCACCTCCAGCCGGGTGGCGATGGCGGAGGTGGGGCCGAGGCTGCCATAGACCTTCTCGGCCGCCGGGCCCGTGACCAGCGCCGCCGCCCCCGGGGCCAGCGCGACCCGCGCCGCCAGCAGGTCGCCGCCCGCCAGCCCGCCCGCGGTGTTCACCAGCGCGGCCTGCAGGGGCTCGCCCGCCTCGGGCGTCGGGAAGAGCAGCCGCAGGGGGGATTTCTGGTAGAGCCGGGTGATGCCGCCCGGGCCCACCTCCAGCGTGGCCGCCCCCTCGGCGCGTTGGTGGCGGGCAAATGTTGTCTGCATGTGATTGAGCGTGGCCGGACCCGGCGTGCCGTGGCAACATGTGGTGATGCTCTTTGTGACGCTCGGCGCGCGGCGCTACCGAATCGAACGCCCCTGGGGCGACCTTCCCTCCGACATGGGCGGCGTGACCGACGTCGCGACCGACCCCCAGGGCCGCATCTATGTGGGGTTGCGGCGCGACCCCTATGTCACGCCCGAGACCCCCACCGTCATCGTGCTCGACGCCACCGGTGCGCGCATCGGGGCCTTTGGTGAGGAGGTCGCGGACCTGCACATGCTGGACGTGGCGCCCGACGGCCTGGTGCACGTGGTGGACCGCGACGCGCATGAGATCATCGGCTTCGACACGCAGGGCGTGGCCCGCCGCCGCCTGGGCACGCGGCACCATGTCGGCCAGCCCTTCAACTCGCCCTGCGACATCGGCTTCGCGCGCGACGGCACGGCCTATGTGGCAGATGGCTACGCGGCGTCCCGCGTGCATGTCTTCGCACCCGACGGCACGCCGGGCGCGGGATGGGGCACGCCCGGGCAGCGCGGCGGCGAATTCTCCACCCCGCATTCCGTCCGGGTGAACCACGAGGGCGAGGTCGCGGTGGCCGACCGCGAGAACAACCGCGTGCAGATCTTCACGGCCGAGGGGCGGTTCCTCCGCTCGATCTACCTGGTGCACAAGCCCATGGCCGTGACGGCGGATGCCGAGGGGAATTGGTGGGTGACCGACCAGGTGCCCAGCCTGTCGGTGTTCTCGCGCCAGGGCGTGCTGCTGTTCAAGGCGCGGGCGGTGCTGAACGGGGCGCATGGGATGGCCCTGCATCCCGATGGCAGCGTGTTGCTGGCGGAGATGACGCCGTCCCGCCTGACGCGGCTGGTGCCCGCCTGACGCAACCCGGCCTCGGGGGGCGCCCCGGTCAAACGGAAATCGGCTGCCCCTGAACGGCCGGCGCCCTCGGCGGCGGCGCGGGCCCGACCTTCCCCGGTGGCGATTGCGGCGCGGGGCTGGAGAAGGGCTGGGTGGGCTGCGCCGGCGGTGCGCCGAAGGGCTGGGTCGGCGGCCCGCCGGATGCGCGCATGCAGGTCACGAGCCGCCCCATGGCCTCGCCGGAACCCCGCAGGCTCACCGCCCAGGGCGCCTCGCTGCCCTGTGGGAATTCCAGCGTCAGGCGGGAGCCATTGCGGAACTCGGCTTCGAAACGCGGGAGGCCTGCGCGCATGGTCCAACCCACCCGGTTGCGCTGGCCACTGGCCTCGGCGGCGGTCCAGGCCGCGCCATCGTCGATCCGCATGGTGATGCGCGTTCGCGTCCCCTCGGGGATGGTCCAACTGGTCTTGAAGGCCAGGAACAGGATGTAGTTGGTTCCGCGCACATGCTGGATGTGGAGGCTGCGGCCCTCGCTGCCCTGCACGACCATGCCGCACACATTGCGACCCGCGGGGGTCACCAGCGAATAGACCGACCACGCGCCGTAACGCCCAAGCGACGTGGGCTGCGCCTGGGCGGGCGCGATGGCCCAGCCGGCGGCCAGGCCGCAGAGGCCCAGCAGGGTAAGGGTCGTCGCAAGCATTCGCTTCATGGCTTTGCCTCGCTGCCGGGCTGGCAAGGGGGGTCGGGCCCCTGCCATGCGGGTGAGATGGCCGGAACCGCGCGCAGAGTGCTGGAACCTGCGCGCGCAATTCCGCAACCGGGTGTCTGCCCCCGTATTTGAACACGGCAAAAGGACCGAGTTCCACTGGCTATTTTGGACGGGACCTCCTAGATACCTCCGCACAAGCCAAAATCCGATACCCCGCCGCCTGGGCATCTCCCGCCCGGGCCTGCCCATGCCCGGAGCCTCGCCCATGCCGATGCGCAACCTCGCCATCATCGCGCACGTTGACCATGGCAAGACCACGCTGGTCGATCAACTGCTGAAGCAGGCCGGGACCTTCCGGGAAAACCAGCAGGTGGCCGAGCGGGCGATGGACCGCAACGACCTCGAGAAGGAGCGCGGCATCACCATCCTGGCCAAGTGCACGGCCGTGGAGTGGGAGGGTGTCAAGCTCAACATCGTGGACACCCCCGGCCACGCCGATTTCGGCGGCGAGGTGGAGCGCATCCTCTCCATGGTGGACGGCGCCATCCTGCTGGTGGACGCGGCCGAGGGCGTGCTGCCACAGACCAAGTTCGTGCTGGGCAAGGCGCTGGCCCGCGGCATCCGCCCCATCGTCGTGGTGAACAAGGTGGATCGCGCCGACGCCCGCGCCCATGAGGTGCATGACGAGGTGTTCGACCTCTTCGCCAACCTCGGCGCCTCCGACGAACAGCTGGATTTCCCGATGCTCTTCGCCTCCGGCCGCCAGGGCTGGGCCGATGAGACCATGGACGGCCCGCGCGAGAACCTGAACGCGCTGTTCAACCTGGTGGTCCGCCACGTGCCGGAACCCACCGTGGACGCCGCCGCGCCCTTCGCGATGAACGCCTCCATCCTGGAATATGACAACTTCCTCGGCCGCATCCTCACCGGGCGCATCGAGCAGGGCGTCGCCCGCATGAACATGCCGGTGAAGGTGTTGCGCGCCGACGGCACCCAGGTCGAGACCGGCCGCCTCACCAAGCTGCTGACCTTCCGCGGCCTGGAGCGCGTGCCGGTGGAGGAGGCCCATGCGGGCGACATCATCGCCATCGCCGGGCTGTCCGACACCACCATTCCCGACACCATCTGCGCCGCCGAGCAGATGACGCCGCTTCCCGCCGTGCCGGTGGACCC
>JBHYDO010000045.1:0-21138 GCA_051860645.1 Roseococcus sp. | reverse complement strand
GAGGGAGATCCCCATCAGTGCGTCTCCTTCGCCGCGCGGGGCTTCGCCTTGATGACGTCGACCTGGATCGCCCCGCCGGCACGGGCGACGGCCTCAGCGAAGGCGTCGAGCGTCGGCTCGAAGGCCGCGACGTCCTTGGCGCGGGCGATCGCATCGCCCTGCAGGGGGATGGCGACCTGGATCCTGAGCTCGTGCGCCATCAGGCGGGGTCCTTTTGCTGGAGGGTGTAGGAGGGGCGGCCGGTCGCGACGGTGCGGGCCGGCTCGAACAGGGCGCGGATGCGCGGCGGCCAGGCCGCGAAGCGAGCCTCGGGCACGCGCAGCTCGGTGGCGACGTAGTCGTTGGGGTCCTCGCCCCAGGCGCGCAGCGTGGCGACGGCCTCGGCGAGCTTCGCCTGGTGCCAGTCCACGCGCTTCGCGAGATCAGCGAGGATCTCGAACCCGTCCTGCTCGAGGCGGACGCGACCGGTGTCTTTGCCGTCGGTGCGCCGTGCGGTTGCGGCCGCCTCGCCGAAGCGCACATGCAGCGCGTCGCCCAGCAGATCGCCAAGACGCTTCGCGTCTGCCTTCAGCGCCGCGACGTCGTCCGCGAGCATCGCGAGGTGATCGAGCGGCAGCTGCGCCGCATCGCTTGGCGTCATCGCGCGCAGCTGCGCGAGAGTGGTGCGGTTCGGGATGCTCATGGGGCGACCTCGATGAGCCCGGCAGCGAGCAGCAGAACCAGCCACCCCGCGATGACCAGGGCACCCGTGACGAGGAGACGGCATGCTTCGCGAAGTCTGTCGGGCATCACGCAGCACTCCTCGCGACGGCATCGTTCGAGGGCACCGGACCGTCCTCGATGGCGCTGCGGCGATCGCTGCGAGTGCTGTCGGCGTCGGGATCGACGCGTGCGCTGCGGCGCGCGATCTCGAGCCATACATGCAGTGGCAGCACGACGAAGGGGGCTGCGCGATCGCGCCACAGGAACAGCGCGTCGTTCTCGCCGAGCCAGCGTTCGAGCGTCTTGAAGCCGCTGCCTTCGCCGCGAGCCTTCACCTCTGCCTTCAGCGGCAGCACGCCGCGCACATGCAGGTCGAGATCGGCGCCGTTGCCCTGGTAGTGCGACGCGCCTGAGAGCGGTACGCGCTCGGCACGGATGCCGCAGGCGGTGTGGAGCTGCACCAGCGCACGCTCGCGCCGAAGACCCTTGTCGCGGGAGGACTTGCCCATGGCGTGCCTCACCGCTGCCGCACGATCAGGACAGCAAGGCAAATCAGCGGGGCGTCCGGCGGTGCCTCGGCGGTGGGCTCGTCCGCGAAGGGGATCTCACCCTGGCCGGGCACGCGATCAGCGAGGTCCGCCATGAGGCCGCGCAGCGCCAACTGGCGGAGGAGGGGCGGAAGGTCACCGCGCGTCTTGAGCTGATCGAGGGCGTGCAGAAGTTCATCCAGCATCACGTCGGGGTCCTTTCGGATCGAAGGGGAAGAAGCGTGGAGGAGGGCGCTGCTAGGCAGCGCTCCGTCGCGCCGAGCGCCGGGGCCGCGGTCGGACCACCGCGAGATAGGCGACGCTTTCCGGCGCGACCCGACGCTGCACCAGATGCACGAGGCCCTCGTCGTGCATCCGCGACACCCGATGCGCGAGGCGATCGAGCTCGGTGCGCTGGGTCGCCGGCAGCGTCGAGACGCCGACGTCGCGGTCAGCGGCGAGGTGACCGACGTGGTAGACGAGCGTGTCGCCGGGGGAGGCGTCGGCGAAGCGATCGCACAACTCGTTCTCGTTCAGCACGAGTGCAGCGAGGTCGGCCGTGCTCAGTCGGATTGCGGTGGGCTGAGTATCGGAGGAGGTGAGGCGCATCGTCTGGTCTCCCTGCGACGCATGGTGGCTCACTGGGTCATTTACGGATCAGCGCGGAAAAATTCTCAGGCACTCCGCGATGACCGTTTCGATCGCACAACACTCACCGTGCGTGGAGGACGGGCACCAAACGCGCGCAGCCAGAAGCGGAGGTCCTGCAGCGCGCGGTAGAAACTGGCTGGTGAAGCGGCATGCGCCTCGCGCGCATCCACCACGTCACCGTGTGCGAGGATCTCGCACAGCAGCGCGCGTGGTTCGTCTGGCAGGTCAGACGCGGCTCCCAGGAAGGTGAGATGCGCATCGAGGTCCGCCTGGTCTGCGCACAACGTGCGTCGGGCATCGCGTCCTTCGTCCGCATCGAGACTCACATGCGGCGGCCAGTTCGGCTGCCTCGCCCGGTCGATGATGGCGCGCCGCGCCAACACCGCGACGAAGGTTGCCCACGAGCCCCGCGCGGCATCGAATCGCGGGGTTGCCTCGACGAGGGTGAGGAGGATGTCCTGGACCAGATCCTCTCGATCCGCCCGCGACAGGCGACGCTGTCGGGCGAAACGGGCGGCCAGGGCGCGGGCGCTCTCCAGCGCCACGCGGAGCTGACTTTGATCCCACGCGAGCGACTGCGCGATGCGGGAACCCTGTTTTTCGATCACCATCTGAGACCTCCGGCCTGATCGGCTGCGATGCGCTGAGATCAGCGCGGGGCCGGGAGGTGCGACTAGGGCGGAAGGGTGCGGAAAGGTGCGCTGGAAGCCTCTCGGGATTTCCGCACCCCTAAGTAAATCAACGATGTGCAGGGATTCAGCGCGCGCTGGCAGGGGGTGGGGTGTCGAAATCTGGGATCACCGCCCCCCCGCTCGGCGCAGCCTCTGGACTTCACCCCGTGTGAGAACATAGAGTGAACATGCTGTTTCCTGATCATCTCCAAACCGAGGGACTTCCGTCCTTTGCCGATCGCGATCGCCTACCGCCCAGAAGCGGCGTTGAACCCGCGTGTCGAGGCTGCGGCCGCGACCATCCGCGCCGTCGCCGCGCAGGTTCGGCGCCAGGTCCCGCGCGAGCCGGAGAGCCTGGCACTGACCCTACCGGCACTGATCGAGGCGTGCGGGCGCGTCGAGGTGAACGGGCGCTGCCTCGCGGTCTCGTGGGAGCTCGGCCGCGCGCTTGTGGACGAGGACGGCAACACCGTCCTCGGCCTCTGCGACATCGACGCCGACGAGCCTGAGTGGGCCTACATCGCCGTCAACGGGCCGATGACATCGCACCGGCCAGACCTCGCACTCAGCACCGCGGCGCACGAGCTCGCACATCTCCTGTTCGACGTGCCCGCAGCGCTCGCGCGCGGCGAGCAGCGCTACCACGCTGTGGCGAGTTCGCCGCGCGCGCTCCACTGCCTCGGCCGCGGCGCGGAGGCGCGGGCGAACGAGTTCATGGGCGCGCTGCTGGTGCCTGCGGTGCCGCTGCACACGCAATTGCTGGCGCACGCGCGCAGCGAACGCCTGCGCCTCTGCCGCAGGCCGCACCAGGGCAGGCCCGGCAGCCCGATCGTTGCAGCTGGCAACTGTCCTGAGTCGCTCGCGGGCGTGGTCGCTGCGCTGGCAGTCGAGTTTGGGGTCTCTGAGAGGTTCATTGCCGTGCGTCTGTCGCGTTACGGCTTGGTGGAAGGAGGGGTGTGATGGCATTCGGAGATGTGGTGCGGGCACGACGCACCGAACTTGCAATCGGGCTGAACGATCTCGCGGAGCGGCTGGGGGTCTCTCCAGGCTACTGGTCGCGCATCGAGCGCAATCTCGACAACCCACCAAGTGACGACGTGGTGCAGCGCGCCGCGGCCGTGCTCGGCATCCCGCTCGATGCGCTGTTCGTCGAGGCGCAGCGCTTGCCGCCCGATATGCGCAAGGACATGGGCCGCGTCGTGCTGGCTTATCGCCGCATGCGCACCCTCCGCGCCGGCTGATGGAGGACGCAATGGGGAAAGCGCTGAAGAAGAAAGTCTTCTATCACATCGACGAAGTGTGCGAGCGGCTCGGTCTGTCGTTGCTCGACATGTCCGTTCTCGTCTCGGAAGGAAAGATCAAGCTGTGCACCGCCGTGCCGGGGCTACTGATCGAAGAGGGACGCTATGAGGTGGCGCCAGATGGCAGCGTAACGCGTCGCTCTCCGAGCGAGAGTTACGTCCGCGGACTGGTGGACCTTCGTCCGGAGGATGCTTGGTATGTGCTCCGGACGGGGTCGCAGGTCACGCACTCACTTGCCGCAGAAGCCGGGCGCTATCGGCGTATCGTTAGTCAGGACGAGTATGAGCGAGGCTACTCGATTGTCCGCGAGGAGGTCGGGGTACGACACGAAGAACTGAAACGCTACGCGCTCTTGGAGGAGTCATTGGACGAGATCGTACATGAATCGAGGGGCAGCGGCCGCGGCTCACTGCCGCACTACGATTGGGAGGCTGCGCGTCTCGAGGCCTTCGCGCGGATCTACTTCGAAGGCGTGCCGGAGTCCTATGGCGCGCTCATCCGCCACGTGCAGGCGTGGTTCGCGGAGAAGGGCGGCAAGGTGCCGGATGAGAGCACGATGAAGCGCCGCCTCCGCGACATCTGGGACAGATTTGGCCCGAACGCGGCGCAGCAGGCAGCGTGACTGCGCGTGCTGCGTGAGAACGGGAGGGGGCTGGATCCGTACATGACAAGCAGAACACTGCGTGAGGGATCACGATGGCCCTGCCGATCAGGAACGCCCACCTCCCACCCCACATCCGTGAGGTCTGCGACATCCTCGCGCGCGGCATCGTGCGGCTGCGCAGCCGCGCTGCTGCGGAGAACGCGCGCGCAGCCGGGGACAACGGAGAGACGCCGCTACACTTCACCGCCCACCCGAGCGGTCATGCGAACCGGACCAACCGGAGAGACGCATGACACGTACCACAAAGGCCAAGCCTGCCGCCACGCCGACGTTCACCGCGCCCGCAATCCCGCCCGAAGACGTCCTGGGCCGGCTGGCCGCCTTGAAGACCACGGCCACGCCTGACCTGAAGCAACAGTGGCGCGCGCTCTTCGGCACTGAGCCACCGCCCTACAACCGCCGCTTCCTGGAGAGCCGTCTGGCGTATCGCATCCAGGAACTTGCGTATGGCGGCCTGAAGCCCGAGACGATCGCGCGGCTCGAAGCGCTGGGCGAACAGTTCGACGTCGGCAAGATTACCGTCCGGCGGATGCGCGGCGACGACAGGCCGATCGCCGGCACGTTGTTGATCCGCGAGCACCAGGGCGTCGAGCACATGGTGACGGTGACGCGCACCGGCTTCGACTACCAGGGCCGCACCTATCAATCGCTGTCGGCGATCGCCCGCGCCATCACCGGCACGCGCTGGAATGGCCGTGCCTTCTTCGGCCTGCGCCCGAGCCGGGGTGCGGCATGAAGCGCAGCACGACCCCGGCCGGGATGATGCCAGCGACTGTGCGCAAGCTGCGCTGTGCCATCTACACCCGGAAGTCGAGCGAGGAAGGCCTCGACATGGAGTTCAACTCGCTCGACGCCCAGCGCGAGGCCTGCGAGGCGTACGTGGCCTCGCAACGATCCGAGGGCTGGGTGCTGGTGCGCGAGCGTTACGACGACGGCGGCATCTCCGGCGGCACGCTCGAACGTCCAGCCCTGAAGCGCCTCATCGCCGACATCCAGGAGGGCCTGGTCGATGTGGTGGTGACGTACAAACTCGACCGCCTCAGCCGATCGCTGCTGGACTTCAGTAAGCTGGTCGAGGTGTTCGACGCGAACGAGGTGACGTTTGTTTCTGTGACACAATCATTCAATACCACCACCAGCATGGGCCGGCTGACCCTGAACATCCTGCTCAGCTTTGCGCAGTTCGAGCGCGAGGTGATCGGCGAGCGCATCCGCGACAAGTTCGCGGCCTCGCGCAAGCGCGGCATGTGGATGGGGGGCTTCGTGCCACTCGGCTACGACGTGCGCGACCGCAAGCTGGTGATCAACGACGCCGAGGCAGCGCTGGTGCGGCGCATCTTCCAGGGCTTCGTCGAGACCGAGTCCTGCACCAAGCTGGTGCAGGCGCTGCGCGCCGAGGGCGCGACCTCGAAGCGCGGCCGCGCGTTCACGAAGAGCGACGTCTATCGGATCCTGACCAACCGCGTGTATCTCGGTGCGGCCGTGCACAAGGGCACGGCCTATCCCGGCGAGCACGACGCCATCGTCACCCAGGCGGCGTGGGACGCCGCGCATGCGGTGCTGCAGGTCAACCCGCGGGCCCGCATCAACCGCACGCGCAACGCCACCGCGCCGCTGCTGCGCGGCCTCGTCTTCGACAGTGGCGGCCGGGCGATGTCGCCGAGCCACAGCCGTGGCAGGGGCGGGCGGATGTACCGCTACTACGTCAGCCAGGCGGTCCTGCAGGGCGGGGGGACGGAGCGGCCGGAGGTCGCGCGTGTGCCGGCCGGGGAGATCGAGGGCGGTGTGCTCGCCCAGGTGCGGGCCCTGCTGTGCCAGCCCGAGATCGTGGTCGGCACGTGGCAGGCTGCACGGGACACCGCGACGGACGTCAGCGAGCAGGAGGTGCGCGCGGCGCTCGAACGCATCGAGCCGCTGTGGGACGAGCTGTTCCATGCGGAGCAGGCGCGCATCGTGCGGCTGCTGGTCGAGCGGGTCGACGTCAGCGCCAGTGGCGCTGCGGTGCGGCTGCGGCTCGATGGGCTCGGCAGTCTCGTGCGCGACCTGGCCACGAAGGCAGGCAACGCGGGGAGAGCCGCCGCATGAGCGCCGCGCCGCAGACGCTCACCGTCGTCATCCCGCTCTCGGTGAAGAAGCGCGGGGGACGCAAGGTGATCATCACGCCCGGGGTGCTGGAGATCGAGCGTCGCCAGGACATCACGCTGATCAAGGCTGTGGCCCGAGCCTTCCGCTGGCGCCGGATGCTGGAGGAGGGACGCTTCGCGACGCTCACCGAGCTCGCGGACGCAGAAAAGATCACCCGCTCCTATGTCAGCCGGATCCTGCAACTGACGCTGCTGGCGCCCCACATCGTCGAGGCGATCCTGGATGGGCGGCAGCCGGAGGGGATGACGCTGCCGGGGCTGATGGAGCCGTTTCCAGTGGAGTGGGAGAGGCAGCAAAGCAGTCTTGCATGGTCCAATTTCTCATCCACCGCGCTATTACGCTTGTCCGATATTGCCTGTGCACGGTTTCACAATATGCAATGGACAGGTACCGTGGCGCGCGCATCAGCCGGACCCAGTTCGCTCGATCAATGATTGCATCAGCGGCATTGTCGTTGCGTTGATCAACGATCGCGTGCAGGCGAAATCGGACATGATGCGTTGATCCGATCAGATGTAGCCCCAACGCCGTGGCATGGCGCGCCTATGGCGACGTCAACTCATTTTCAGCCGACGGGGCATTCCACGCTGCGGAGGAGAGTTTTCATCATGCGGTGCCGGCCTACATACGGCATCGCCCAACTTTCAGGACGTCCAAGTACAGCCGGCTTCCCGCACCCGCTGGATGTTCTGATGAGGCAATCTTGGCTGGTGGCGAACGATGGCGGTCGCCGCTGCTGTAGGAACCCAACCCCCGAAGGTTCTGCCGGGGATCAATCTGTTTCAGGCGGTTTGCAGCATGTATCCGAACCCACGAACCGTCGTGATCAGTGGTCGCTCACCTGGCAGGTCCACCTTCTTGCGCAGGTATCGAACATACACATCCAAGATGTTCGTCTGTGGATCGAAGCCGTAGCCCCAGACCACCGCCAGGATCTGCGGCCGCCCGACCGCTGTTCCTGCATGCTCCATCAGGCAGGACAACAGGGCAAATTCCGTCGCTGTCAGCACCAACTCACGATCGCCCCGAAAAGCGCGCTTCTTTGCATGATCCAGCCGCAACTCGCCCGCGCGCAGTTCGGCTGCTGGTACGGCCACTTGCGGCGCCCGCCGGAGCAGCGCCTGCAGCCGGGCAATCAGCTCATCGAAGGAAAACGGCTTGGTCAGGTAGTCGTCCGCTCCCAACCGAAGGCCTTCGATCTTGTCCTCCAACCCATCCTTCGCGGTGAGCATGAGCACGAGTGTCTGCAGACCTTCCTCTCGTAAGCGTCGGCAAACTTCGGCCCCCTCCATCCCAGGCAGCAACCGGTCCAGAATGACGACGGCGTGGTCATTGCGGCGCGCGGAACGCAACCCGCTGACGCCGTCGGTCGCGATGTCAACGGCATACCCCTCATGCTCAAGCCCCCGCCGGAGGAAGCTCGCGATCTCATCATCGTCCTCGACCAGGAGGATCCGTGGCATCGCATTCTTCACTCGGTGACGTCTTCCACGCCCACACCCTCCTGACACAGCATGGCGGGCAGTCTCATCGTCACGGTGGCGCCAAGTTCCGGCGCATTGGTGAGTTCGATTGTGCCACCCTGGCGTTCCATGATCCACCTCGCGATGGGCAGTCCGAGGCCGCTTCCGCGCGTCGTCCCCGATCGAGCCCTCGGTCCTCGGAAAGAGCGATCAAAGGCGTGCGCCAACTCCTCGTCCGAGAGATCGGACGCCGCGTTGCTGATCCTCATGGCGGCATGGCCATCCTGCAGGCTCAGCTCCACACGCACGACCGTACCGGGCGGGGAGTACTTGATTGCGTTGTCGAGCACGATCAGCAGCGCCTGCTTCAGGCGTTGCTGATCGCAGTTGGCAATGATGGGCGATGAGGGAAGGGTCAACGCGATGCGAATTTCGTGCGGCACCGACAGGACGCTCGCGTCGCGCAGGGCCTCCGCCAGGACTTCATCAAGCGGCGTGGGTTCATTGTGGAACAGGATCGTGCCGGTTTCGGAGCGCGCGAGGAAAAGCAGGTCGTCCACCAGCTTTCCAATCTGCTCGGCCTTGTGGACGATGCGCACAAAGGCGGATCGCTGGTCCTCCACGGGGAGATCGCGCGCGCGCAGCGCAACCTCCGCTTCGCCGCGCAGCACTGTCAGGGGTGTGCGTAACTCGTGGCTGATGTCCGCCAGGAAACGCACGCGTGAGCGGTCCGCCTCCTCAAGCCGGATGTTCGCGGTCTCCAGTTCCAGGCTTCTCTCCCGCAATTCCGCGGTGCGGCCACGCACCTGATCCTCCAGCGTCGCCTGCGCCCGGAGGAGCCGCGCGCGATGTTCCTCGAGCTGGCTCGTCATGACGTTGAACCGCGCCGCGAGTTGCGCCAGCTCATCCTCTCCGACGGACACGATGCGATGCGAAAAGTCCCCACGGCCGACCGCATCGGCCCCTTCTACCAGGCGGGCGATCGGACGTGCGACCGTGCGATACAACAGGAACGCGACGCTAATACCGGCAGCGCCGGCGAGCACCCCGACCCCCACGACCAGCTGTGTCGAGACGCGTGCGAGCCGAGCCGAGTAAGACAGCTCCGCTTCCACTTCCTGGCGTTCATCGGCGAGGGCGGCGGCGACGAGGCGGTCGACCTCCCGGTCGATACGGTTTTCAATCTCGTCGCGATAGGTATCGACGGCCTCCTCGGTCCGGCCATCCCCGAGCAGCGCAACCAGTCGCTCGACCGAGGCTTCGAGGTCGGAGATCACCGTGCGAATGCGCCCATACCTCTCGAGCTGGATGTTCTCCCGCAGGCGTTCGTGCGCGTCGTGTGCTGCGCCCCGTTCCTCCTGCACAAGCCTCGTGATGTTGTTGAGCGTCAACTGCAGGCGCTCCCTCGCCCGCTCAAGCCCAGGGATGCCGCGTTCACCCAGTATGAACAGCTCGGCGGCCTGCTCGGAGTAGGTGTTCGTGGCCAGCGCGAGCGTCGTGATTGCATGAAGCTGCTCATAGGAGCGTTCCAGATGGCTGCGACTCCTGTTGGAGTATTCCAGCGCCAGCATCACGACACTGACGATGAGCAGGATGGAAACCGCCAGGACAGCCTGGCTGAGGACGAACTTTGTCCGGATGGTCATCTCACCACCGATCCGTCCCGGGCGATGCGGAGATGGCCGCCGCCCGGGACGCTGCCTTTCGCCTGCGTTGCAGTGGACACTGAGAAGCGCGGCCTCCCCCTCCGGGCAGTGGGTATCGCCAACCTTGGCATAGCGACACGGTAGCAAAGCAAGAGCAGGTGATTAACTTCTGGTTGCTTACTTGCCTGGCAGCCCGTGAGCGCAATTTCATCACAAGTTTATCACGGCTGATCTACGTATTCGAAGCACTCATGGATTTCTCATTTGCATGCTGTAGGCCGACTTCCAAATGTCATCGTAGGAGATGACGCGCCGGAACGTGCGCGGCGTGGTTCAGCAACCCAGGGGGCGAAGATTTGGAATGACAGGGCATCAGTCGGCACCGCGTGACGCAAGGATTGCCTTTTATTCGCACGACACGATGGGCTTTGGCCATGTCCGCAGAAATATCCTGATCGCGCGCGCTCTTGCCGCGGCTCCTTTATGCGCCGAAGTGCTGCTGATCGCGGGCATGCGCGAAGCCGGCGCGTTCAACATGCCAGCGGGCGTCGATTGCCTGACCCTGCCGGCCTGGCGGAAGGATGAGAACGGCGGGTACCGGCCACGCTCCCTCGCTTGTGATCCTGGTACGTTGGCCTCGCTTCGCTCGGCCACGATCCTGGCGGCGCTTCAGCGTTTCGAGCCGGACCTCTTCATCGTGGACAACGTTCCGTGCGGCGCGATGGGCGAGCTTTCGCCCGTGCTCCAGGCGCTCGGGCGGCGCGGCCGCACCCGTTGCGTGCTGGGGCTGCGCGACGTGCTGGATGAACCGGAGGCGGTGCGCCGCCAGTGGTGGAAGCAGCGCGCCTTCGAGGCTATCCATCGCCATTTCTCGGCTGTCTGGGTCTATGGCGACGGCAGGCTCTACGACACCGCGACCGAGTATGGCTTCGACGCCGGCATCCGTTCAAAGCTGCAATACGTGGGTTATCTCGACCAGCGCGCGCGGCTGGCCGATGGCGCTGCCCCTCCATCCAGCGAGGATCCGTACGTGCTCTGCGCCGTGGGCGGCGGCCAGGATGGGGCGCGCACGACGCTGGCTTTCGCCGAGGCCGGCCCCCCGGAGGGCCACCGCGCGGTCATCGTCACCGGCCCCTTCATGCCTGCTGAGGCACGCGCTCAACTCGCAGCGATCGCGGCGCGTGACGCGCGCCTGACCGTGCACGAATTCGTCCCCGACAGCAGCAGCCTTCTCTACGGCGCGGCGCGCGCCGTCATCATGGGCGGCTACAATACCGTGATGGAGGTGCTGTCCTTCGGCACTCCGGCACTCGTCGTCCCGCGCGTGGCACCGCGGCGCGAGCAGATCATCCGGGCGGAAAGGCTCGCCGCACGCGGCCTCCTGGACATGCTGCATCCGGATGAGCTTTCGTCGCAGCGGCTTTCAGCCTGGCTTCGCAGCCGCCGCGCCCCGCCACGGCCGGCACGGGAGGTACTCGACTTCGACGCGCTGGAGCGGCTGCCGCACGCCGCCGCTGAGTTGCTCGCCGAAGGCAAGTCCACTGCGGCACATGGTGCTGCGACAGTGAAGAAGGTGTCCCGCCATGCATGGGGATGACGCCGGCCCCCGCGTGGGCTACGTGCTCAAGCGCTATCCACGCTTCTCGGAAACGTTCGTGGTCAACGAGATCCTCGACCATGAGGCAGCCGGGATGCCGATCGAAATCCTCGCGCTGCGGCCGGTGGCCGAAACCCATTTTCAGGATACGCTCGCGCGTGTGCGCGCCCCTGTCACCTACGTGCCGGACCGGCTCCGCCAGGCCTCGGAGTTCTGGTCCCTGTTGCAGGCGGCGAGGGTCCGCCTGCCGGGCTTCGCCGCGGCCTTCCGCCAGGCCGATCAGGCCGAAGCCAACGAAGTGGCGCAGGCGCTGCGCGTGGCGTTGCTGGTGCAGGAGCGCGGGATCACGCATCTGCACGCCCATTTCGCAACCATGGCGACGACGGTTGCGCGCCTTGCCGCTGCGCTCGCGGGCATTCCCTACAGCTTCACGGCCCACGCCAAGGACATCTATTTCGAGTATGGCGCGCCGGTGCATCTCGGGGCGAAGCTGCGCGAGTCCGCTTTCGCCGTGACTGTCTCCGACTACAACCTGCACCACCTGCGCGAGCAGCACGGGCCCGATGCCTGCAACGCCCTGCGGATCTACAACGGGCTGGACATGGCCCGCCTGTCCTGGTCGGACCCGACAGATCGTCCACCCCTGGTGCTGGCGATTGGAAGGCTCGTGGAAAAGAAGGGCTTCCATGTGCTTGTCGAGGCATGCCGCTTGCTGCATGCGCGCGGCTTGCGCTTCACCTGCCGGATCATTGGCGAGGGGGCGGAACGAACCAACCTCCAAGCCCAGGTGGAGCGTTCGGGCCTCATTGGTGTCGTGGAGCTCGCCGGACCGCGCCCGCAGGCCGATGTCTTCGCCGCCATGCGTGAAGCCGCTTTGCTCGTGGCGCCCTGCGTCGTCAGCGAGGACGGCAACCGCGACGGCCTGCCGACGGTGCTGCTGGAGGCCATGGCCTGCGGGTTGCCATGCGTCTCCACCGATGTGACCGGTATCCCGGAACTCGTGCGGGACGGCGAAACCGGATTGTGCGTCGCCGAGGGAGACCCCGACCAATTGGCCGGCGCGATCGACCAACTGCTCGCGCAGCCGGCGCTGCGCGCGAAACTGTCGCGCCGGGCGCGTGCGCTCGTTGAACGGGATTTCGACATTCGCAAGAATGCCGCGCGCCTGCGCCAGCTGTTCCAGGGGCACGGCATCGCGCAAAGCGCCGCCACGCATGAGGCCGTGCCGTGAGCCGCGTTGCCTATGTCTGCGCCGATCCCGGCGTGCCCGTGTTTGGCACCAAGGGCTCTTCCGTGCACGTGCAGGAGGTGGTGCGCGGGTTCCGTCGGCATGGGAAGGCCGTCGTGCTGTTCGCGACGCGCTGGGGCGGCGAGGCGGCGGAGGATTTGCGTGGCGTCGGCCTTCGCCCGTTGCCGCCGCTGCCGTCGGGCGCGGCCGAAGCGCGCGCCAGGGCGGCGCTGGCCGCGAATTCCGCACTGACCGACGAGTTGGCATCGGCGGGGCCGTTCGACCTGCTCTACGAACGCTACTCGCTCTGGAGCCGGGCCGGGATGCAGTTCGCGCGCGGCGCCGGCATCCCCGGCGTGCTGGAGGTGAACGCGCCGTTGCTCGAGGAGCAGGCGCGGCACCGCGGCGGGTTGCCGCTTCCCGACGAGGCGGAGGCCGTCGCCCGCACCGCCTTTCGCAACGCAGACGTGCTGGTTGCCGTCTCGCCCGGCGTCGCGGCCTGGTTGGATGGCTTCCCCGAGGCGCGCGGCCGTGTGACGGTCATTGCGAACGGCGTGGACCCGATGCGTTTTCCGCCGCGCGACATCTCGTCGGGTGCAGGTGATGCACCTGTCACGCTGGGCTTCCTCGGCACGTTGAAGCCTTGGCATGGCCTGCCACTGATGGTCTCGGCGGCAGCGCTGCTGCGCGCGCATCACGGCTTGGATGTGCGGCTGCTCATCGTGGGCGACGGGCCGGAGCGCGATGCGCTGGTGGCCGAACTCGCCCGGCACGGAATGGCTGGGCATGCAAAGCTCACCGGCGCGGTGCCGCCTGACGCGGTGCCGGACCTGCTGGCCGAGATGGACATCGCCATCGCGCCCTATCCGGCGCTGGAGAACTTCTACTTCTCACCCCTGAAGATCCAGGAATACATGGCCGCGGGCCTGCCGGTGGTGGCGACCAGCGTCGGTCATCTTGCCCAGGTGGTGCGCGATGGCGAGGACGGGCTGCTCTGTCCTCCGGACGATGCCGGGGCACTGGCCATGGCGGTCGCACGGCTCGCCGCCGATCCGGCGCTGCGCAAGCGGCTGGGAGAAGCCGGGCGGGCGCGCGTGTTGCGCGACCATTCCTGGAATTCGGTGGTTGCGCGCATCCTCGCCACCGTCGGGATGCGCGAGGTCGAAGCGGCGCCGGCATGAAGCGCCGGCATCGTCCGACCGCCCTGCGGCAGGCCCTGCCCGCCCTGCGACGCGTGCTGCATCGTTTCGCGCCCCACATCCGGCGCCAGGCACCCTTGCTGGCAGCCGCGGTTGGCGCGCTCCTGGCAGCCACCGCGATGCGGCTGCTCGAACCCTGGCCGCTGAAGTTCGTCATTGATCGGTTGTCGGCCAGCGGCGGGTCTGGCGTCGCGGCGGTGGATGCGCTGGCGCCGACCACGCTCCTGATGCTCGCCGCCGGGTGCATCGTCGTGGTGATCGGGATGCGCGCGCTCTTCGCCTATGTCTCGACCGTCGCCTTCGCAAAGATCGGCAACCGCGTGCTGGCCGAGGTGCGGGCGGAGTTGTTCCGGCATGTGCAGCGCCTGCCGCTCTCCTTCCACGCCGGGGCCCGCGCCGGCGACATCACGATGCGCCTGACGGGCGATGTCGGCATGCTGAAGGAGGCGACCGTCACGGCGGCCATGCCGCTCGCCGCGAATGTCCTGGTCCTGGCAGGCATGCTCGGCGTGATGCTCTGGCTGGACTGGCGCCTTGCGTTGATGGCCGTTCTGCCGCTCCCGCTGCTCTGGTTCGCGACGATGCGTATCGGACGCCGCATCAATGAGGTGAGCCGAAAGCAGCGCACGCGTGAGGGCGCGATGGCCGCTTCGGCTGCGGAGTCGATCGCGGCGATGCGCCTCGTGCAGTCGCTTTCGTTGGAGGAGGCGGTGGCCAAGCCCTTCCTCGGCGAGAATGGCCGCAGCGCGAAGGAGGACGTGAAGGCCAAGCGGCTCTCCGCCGGGCTCGAGCGGCTGGTGGACGTGATGGTCGCGATCGCCATCGCGCTGGTGCTGGGATACGGGGCGCTTCGCGTGCTGGCGGGCGCGCTGACGCCGGGCGACCTGCTCGTCTTCCTGACCTACCTGAAGAACTCCTTCCGCCCTGTGCGCGACTTCGCAAAGTACGCCGCCCGCTTGTCCAAGGCGGCAGCGGCGGGCGAGCGCGTGGTGGACCTGCTTGATGAGGACGCAGTGCGCGACCTTCCCGGCGCACGCGCGGCGCCGCGCTTCGCCGGCGCAGTGCGCTTCGAGGGCGTGACCTTCGCACACCGCGCCGAGGGCAGGCGCGTGCTGGCCGGGCTGGATCTTGACCTGCGCCCGGGTGAGCGCGTCGCGCTGGTGGGCCCCTCGGGCGCGGGCAAGTCCACGCTGGCGGCCTTGCTGCTGCGCCTGTACGACCCGGATGCCGGCCGAGTGCTGATCGACGGCGTAGACGTCCGCGACTTCACCCTGGCCTCCCTGCGCGCCCAGATCGCTCTGGTGCCGCAGGAGAACCTGCTGCTCGCCGCTACGCTGCGCGAGAATATCGCGATCGGCGCGGGGCGTTCCATTCAGGACGACGAGGTGGAGGCGGCCGCCCGCCTAGCGAATGCGCACGCCTTCATCATGGATCTGCCGGCCGGCTACGACACGCTGGTGGGAGAGCGTGGCGGCACTCTTTCCAGCGGCCAGCGCCAGCGCATCGCCATTGCGCGCGCCGCCCTGCGCCGCAGCCCCATCCTGATCCTGGACGAGCCGACCGTTGGCCTCGACCGGGAGAACGAACGGCAGGTGGCGCTGGCCCTGCGGCGCCTCTCGCGGGGGCGGACCACGCTGCTCATCACGCATGATCTCACCCTGGCGGCCGACGCCGATCGCATCCTCTGGATCGAGGACGGACGGATCGCGGAGGAGGGAACCCATGCGGCGCTGCTGGCGCTGGGCGGGCGCTATGCGGCGCTCCATCGCCTTTTGCCCATGCGGAGCGAGGAGGAACGCGACGATGCCATCGCGGGATGATGCGGCCGTTGCGGCGCGCGATCCCGCGCTGCCCGGCCTGCGTCTGTTGCTCGATCCCGACAGGCTTGCGGGGCGCTTGGCCGCGCTTCTCCCGGACGCGGGGATCAGCAGCGCCACACCCACCTACATGCGCTACAAGCCGGGCACGAGCTGCGTGTTGGGCTTCCGGCTGCGTCTGGCGACAGGCGCGGAAGTTGACTGCTACGCCAAGGCCCATGCGGCGCCGCACTACGCCATCGTAAGGTCGCGCTCGGAACTGCTGCGAAGACCGACCGCGCTTGGTCAGTCCCGCATCCTGCTCGATGACGCGCTGCTTGCGGTGCGGCCCTTCCCGAATGACCGTGAACTGCCTGTCCTGCGGCGCTTGGCGGACGAGGAACGCCGGCCCAAGCTGCTTCGCGCCTTGCTCAACTCGTCCCGGCGGCTGGCCGAGAGCGCGGTGCTGGAGCCGCTGCGCTACAAGCCCGAGCGCCGCTTCGTCGGCCGCCTGATGCGTGACGGTCATCCGATTGCGCTGATCAAGGCCTATGGCGAGGCCGATTTCGGGCCCGCTCTCGCTGGTGCCGCTTTCGGTGTTGCCGCCGGCGGCCCGCCGTTGCTTGGCGCGCTGGCACCCTATCGCACCCTTGCGGTGGGCTGGGTGAGGGGACATCCGCTCTGCCCGCGCGCCGGTGCATCGCCTACGCCATCCGCGATGCGGGCGGTGGGCTCGGAATTGGCGCGCCTGCATCTGCTGGATGTCGATCACCCCGCAATCCGCTCGCGCGAGGGCGAAGCGAGGGTGCTGCTCGACGCGGCCGAAGCCGTTGCCGCGATCTGCCCTGTTCTCGGCGAAACGGCCCTGCGATTGGCGGGCGCTATTTCCGCTGATCTTCGCGCGGCACCCCTGCAGCCGCGACTGCTGCACGGCGACTTTTCCGCCGACCAAGTCATCCAGGCGGCCGGGGGCGCGCTGACGTTCATCGACTGGGACAATGCGGCCGCCGGTGACGCGGGAGCAGACCTCGGCAGCTTCATTGCACGTCTGGAAGTCGATGCGCTGGAAGATGGCAGGATCGACGCGGCCGGGTTGGCAGAAGCATTGCGGGACGGATACGCGCAAGTGCAGCCGGTTCCCAGGACAACCGACCTGCAGGTCGCCGCGGAGCTTCTGCGTCTCGCTGCCGAGCCCTTTCGCCGGCGGCTGCCAGATTGGCCGGACCGCATGGCCGTTCTGCTCGGCCGCGTTGCTGCGCTGTACCAGCCGGCGCGCCGTAAGCCCACGGCGCCTCTTCCGACCGGAGCGGATGCATGACGCTGGACGATCCAGCAATGCCATTGCTCCACACAGCCATGGACGCGGCAGTCATGGCGCCGAGGCTTGCGCAGCTGCTCGGACTGGCACCGGATGGCGTGAGGCTGCTGCCCCCGTGCCTGATGCGCCATAAGCGGGGCCGCCGGAGCCTCATCGAGTACGCAGTGCAGGGCGGGCCGGTGCTGCTCGGCAAGATGCGGGCGAAGGGTCTTGACCAGCGCGCACACGATATCCAGCACGCGCTGTGGCGCGCCGGGCTGAACGAGGCATCCCGGGACGGCATTGCCGTACCGGAACCGCTCGGCTGCCTGCCCGAGTTGGATATGTGGGTGCAACGCCGGGTAGCTGGTGAAACGGTTGGAACCCTGCTGGGCACGGAGGCGGGGCAAGCCGCGATACTGCGTGCCGCGGAGGCGTTATCACGGCTGCACAAAGCCGAGGTGCCGGCGCAACGCTCCTGGCGACTGATGGACGAGATGGCGATGCTGCATCGGCGCCTCAACGAGACCATCACGCGCCACCCCGACCTCAGCGTGCCCATTCAGGCGATCGCCGACACCGCAGATGGGCTGGCACGGCTTCTGCCAACACACGCCTCAACGGCGATCCATCGCGATTTCTACCCGGATCAATTGCTGTTCGAAGGCGCGACGCACCGGATGTGGATCCTGGATCTGGACCTCCATGCCGAGGGCGACCCTGCGCTCGATGCCGGCAATTTTATCGCGCACCTCGTCGAAGCGGCGCTGCGGCTGCGGGGGGATGCGGAGGCGTTTCAACCTCTGGAAGACGCCTTCCGCGACCGCTTCCTGAACCTTTCGCCGCATCTGGATGCGGCGGTGATCGACGGCTGGGCCGCCCTGTCCCTCACCAGGCACATCGCCATCAGCAGCCAGATCGCAGGCCGCGAACATCTGACGCGCCCGCTGCTTGCTCTGTCCAGGAATCGGCTTGCCTCGGCCCTGCGAGGGCTCAGCCGTTTCTCGCATTCCTTCCAAGCACACCAGCTTCCCGCATGATGATCCTGCAGGGCCTGCTCCCGGCCCTCCTTGTTATGGCGGCCTCGTTCCTCGCGGCCCCTGCGCAGTCCGATGAGCGGGACGAGGAGCCCTCGACCCTGGAGCGTGGGACGACGCCGGCCGAACCATCGCCGCGCGCCGCCCGGCGCCCGGGCGAGATCCGGATTTCTGAGAATTTCACGCTCCGCACCTTGCTCGCGCTGGACTACGAGACAGAACGGAATTTCTCGCTCGGCGAGGACCGACCCGACGGACAGTGGAGCGTGGAGCCGCTGCTGAGGCTGAGTGGCACGTGGCGGCCCACCAGCCGCTTCCTCACCTTCTTTGAGCTCGAATTCCCAGTCGAGTTTCAATTCGAGCGCGGCGAGAGGAGGGAGATCGATCACTCCTTCAACCTCAACCAGCTCTACCTCTCCATCGACGTCACGGAAAATGTGACGGCTCGTTTCGGTCGTCAGCTTTTCCGCGACCGTCGTGAATGGCTGTTCGACGAGCAGCTTGATGGGCTGAGGCTGCGCTACGATTGGTCGGGCCTGAACCTCGACCTCTCCGCCACGCGGCTCAATTCGACCCGTCGCGACCTGCGCGACCCGGACACGGTGGGGCCACGCACGGACAATTACGTCCTTATGGCCGATTACGAGCTGTTGGACGACTTCACGCTGGGTGGCTACGCGATCTTACGCGATGGTCGGCTGGGGCGGCGCGAGGATGGGCAACCGCTGTTCCTTGGCCTGCGCTCACACGGCCGGCTGTTTCTCGACGGGCTGGAGCATTGGGCGGAGCTCGCCGCGGTGCGTGGGCGCGACGAGGACGGGAGGCACCTTCGTGGTCACGCCGTGGATGTCGGCGCGGTCTACCGGTTCGACATGCCGTTCGAGCCGCGGCTGATCTTGGGATATGCCTGGGGCAGCGGTGACCGCAATCCGCAGGGCCGGACGAATACTGCCTTCCGTCAGACAGACCTGCAGTCCAACGAGGCTGGCTTGGGCAGCCTTGCCAAGTACAAATATTACGGCGAGGTGCTGGATCCTGAACTGAGCAACCTTCACATCGCGACGGCGGGCGTTGGCTTTGCACTGTCAGCGAATGCGACGCTGGATTTCATCTACCATCAGTACTGGCAGGATCGCCTCTCGGATGAGCTGCGCAACGCGGCGCTGGACCTCGACCCCAACCGGGACAGGCGGAACCGGAGCCGCGACATCGGCCAGGAGTTCGACGTGGTTCTTGGCGTGAGGCTGTCGGAGAATGTCGAGATGGAACTGGCTGGCGGATACTTCATGCCCGGCGGGGCGTTCCGCGCCAGGCGCGATGGGGAATTCCAGCCCGCCAGCGGTGCGCTGTTTGTTAGGCTCGAGTTCGATTTCCGCTTTTGATGCAGCGCACAGCATTCGGGTAGAGGCCGCGACGTACAGAAGCGTTCGGTCTCGAAGTACGGATTTCGTGCAAGTGACGCTCGAACCAATGCAGGTGCCAACCGCGCTGAAACCGGCCTTTTGGCAAGGTTCATCCGATCCGTACTAAATCAGCTAAGTCAACAGGTTCGGAGAGAAACGGCAGCCAGAGAGTCATATCCGCGCCTTCGAGCGCCGCGCCGGTCAACAGCCCACGCCAAAAACCATTGGAGACCTGCCCCTCAGCGGGCCTCCTGGTTAGCCGGAGAGCGCGCCGCGATAGGCAGCTGGCGGAGCAAGTGCACCCGGATTCGAACCGTCTCTGGACGCGTTGCGGGCCGCGGCTCTCTTTGAACGGGACTGCAACCGCCGGCGGCGCGAAAGCCGGCACCATGAGCGTCCCCTTGGGCCTCGGCCTGAAGGGAGTGTCCTCATAGTTGTGCTGGGCGCCCACCCCGCTACCTGCAAGACGTATCCGTATCATAACTTTTCGCTGGTGTCGTTTGTTGACCGCAGTTAACCTTCTGCCCATGGGGGAGCAGGTATTTGGGGGGCATTGCAGGGCGTGGATTGGCAGGGATACCCCTGCCCCTGGCCGTTTCCGCCAGCCCCGAGTGCACGCCTCTCCGCGCGACGTCCAGCCCGATCGCCAGTCGCCTGAGCCGGCCCGGGTCCCCTCTGACAAGTTCGTCGTAGCGGGAACGCATCTGACGCGGCGCCCACTTGGTGTGGCGACGACGGCGTTCGGTTTCCGGCTGCGCGCTCCAAGCAGGCCAAACCTGGGCCGCGTCGTGACCCAACACCCACGATCCCGATCCCCCAATCGAGACAGCTGATCCCACGAGGACACGGCCATGAACGCGCATCTCCCGTTCGACGCGGCACTTGGCCCAGTGATTTTGGCGGGGGTGACCGGCATAAGGCTTGTGTGTTTACGAGCAGGCTTTGTTCCTTACTGCCAAGAACACGCGGCCACAACTGCTTGGTCCGCCGGAGTCAGGGCATAGCGAGAAAGCAAATAAAATGCAGCAGGGAGACATCGTAACCATTGAGCTCGACGGTATTCTCTATAACGTTGAGTTGAGGCAGAGGCTGAGTGAATTTCGCGCTTTTGAATTTGAAGGCGGTGACCAGGTCGTGGAAGCTGCCGTTCTCACTCAACTGCACAGTCTGAGCGCAGCTCTTTTATTCATTGCACGTCATTACCAGTCTCCAACGCAGTTTTTGTTTGATTCACGGGATGCCACTAGGTTTGCAATTGATCAACTCAGGATAATATCGGATATTGAGAGGGATGCAGAGGTATTTCAATTGCTCGTCGGCGCGGTTGTGACAACTTATTTTACTGGTGATGTAAACACGCTATTTGTTGCACTTGGACAAGATAGTCTAAGAGCCCATCCGGGAAGAAGTTGAGTCGTTTGAATCGGCTGTGATTCGCTGCGTCAGCAGACGATTCGCGGAGGCAGCGGGATGGCGTGGACGGTGGAGCATCGGCGTGCGGCGGATCGGCGGGGGCTGCGCTACCCGTCCGATCTGACGGATGCGGAATGGGCGCTGGTGGCGCCGCTGATCCGGCCGGCGAAGCGCGGCGGCCGGCCTCGCACAGTGGATGTGCGCGAGGTGCTGAACGCGATCTTCTACGTGCTCTCGACCGGCTGCCAGTGGGCGGCGCTGCCGAAGGATCTGCCGCCGAAGAGCACGGTGTGGGACTACTTCTCGCGCTGGGAATGGGAAGGCACGATTGCGCGCATCCACCACGCGCTCTACATCGCCGTGCGCGAGCAGGCGAGGCGCGAAGCCAGCCCGACCA
>JBHYDO010000044.1:0-21365 GCA_051860645.1 Roseococcus sp. | reverse complement strand
CGGCTCGCCGCCATGGACGCGCTGGAGGGCAGCCCGCCCGGCGGCGCCCCCGGCGGGCATTACCGCCGCAGCGTGCTGGAGGTGCGCAGCGCGACCGGCACGCGGCGCGCCTATGCCTATGTAATGGACGAGGCCGCGCGCCACCCTGTCATCCCGCAGGGGGACTGGCGCGCCAAGCCAACGCGCCACGCCGAATGGGCTGCCTACGCTGCCCGCACACCGGCGGCGGAGCGGTAGGCCGCCCGCCGCCGCGGCAGGGTTGCTGCTACTGCTTCGGCACGCCGGCTTCGCGCAGAATGGCCGAGTAGCGCTCGACGCCCTCGCGCACCAGGTTCTTCACCTGGTCCGGCGTCTCGAAGCCGGGGCGCGGGGTGACGCCGGCCATCTCGGTCAGCCGCGACGCATTTTGCGCGATGGCGCGCTGGAAGGCAGAGGCGAGCGCGGCCACGATCTCGGGCGGCGTCGCGACGGGGGCCACGATGGGGAAGAACTCCTCGTGGATGAGCCCGGCGAGCCCGGCCTCGGGCGCGCTCGGCACGTCCGGCAGGGCCGCACTGCGGCTTTCCGCCAGCACGGCCAGGCAGCGCAGGCCACCGCCGCGGATCTGACCGAGCGAGGAGGCCATGGTGGGCACGCCCACCTGCGCCTCGCCGGCGAACAGAGCGGCCACGCTCGGCCCGCCGCCGCGGTAGTGCACCACCTCGGCCTGAACGCGCTGGGTGGAGCGCAGCAGCTCCGCCGCCAGGTGCACGCCGCTGCCCAGCCCCGCGGAGGCGATGTTGTACTGGCCGGGATTGGCGCGCAGCACCGCCACCATCTCGCGCGCGTTCTGCGCGGGGAAGCGCGGGTTCACCACCAGCGTATGCGGCGAGAAGCCGGCCACCGCCAGGCCCACGAAGTCATTCACGGGATCATAGGGCATGCGCTCGACAATGGCCGGCACGGTGGCATGCGCGCTGTTGATCAGCACCGTGTAGCCATCGGCGGCCGCGCGCGCGACGTGCTCGCTGCCGATGACGCTGCCCGCACCGGCGCGCGATTCGATGACGATGGGTTGGCCCAGAATCTGCGAGGCGGGCTCCGCGATCAGCCGGCTGACGATGTCGTTGGAGCCACCGGGCGCGAAGGGCACCACCAGCCGGATGGGCCGAGACGGGCGCCAGGACTGGGCGCGGCCGATGGCGGGGGCGAGGCCGGCGGCGAGGGCAAGCGTGAAGGCATGGCGGCGATTGAGCATCG
This sequence comes from Roseococcus sp., assembly GCA_051860645.1. Lineage (GTDB taxonomy): Bacteria > Pseudomonadota > Alphaproteobacteria > Acetobacterales > Acetobacteraceae > Roseococcus. The sequence goes on along the minus strand of JBHYDO010000044.1, from coordinate 20,126 downwards.
GAACGTCTCCCTGCGGCGCGGGGAGGGACCGCCCTCACCCGCTTTTCGCAGATGATGGACGGAAAATTGCGCGCTGCCAACCTGCGGCGCAGCGAAGGCCACGCAGCGGGCATCGGGGCGAGAGGATTCGAACCTCCGACCTTCTGCTCCCAAAGCAGACGCACTACCAGGCTGTGCTACGCCCCGCCGCGGAGCGTTGTAGGCGGCGCGGCGTCATGGCTCAAGGCGGGGGGCTCAGGGCAGCACCTTGCCGGGGTTCATCCGCCCCTCGGGGTCCAGCACGGCCTTGATGGCCCGCATGAGGTCCAGCGCCACCGGCGACTTCAGCGCGGCCATCGCCCCGCGCTTGGACTGCCCGATGCCGTGCTCGGCCGAGAAGCTGCCGCCGAGTTCCACCGCGATCTCGCCCACGCGGTCCTCGAACCGCGGCGCGCGGGCCTGCCATTCGGCATGCGTCATGCCCGCCGGCGCCTGCAGCGAGAGATGGATGTTGCCATCGCCCATGTGGCCCAGGGCCACCATCCGTCCCTCCGGCCAGTGGGTCGTGATGAGTTCCATGCAGCGGTCGAGGAAGTCCGGCACGCGGGAGACGGGCACGGAGGTGTCGGTGGGCAGGCCCGGCCCCTCCATGCGCGAGCAGGTGGGGAAGGTCTCGCGGATGTTCCACAGGTTCTGGCGCTGTGCCTCGCTTTCGCAAAGCACCACGTCCTCGCACTCGCCGGCTTCCAGCCCCGCCATCAGCGCGGCTTCCAGCGCCTCGCGCACCGGGATGGCGGCGTGGGTGCTGGCGGCCTCGATCAGGCAGTACCAGTCGGTGGAGAGCGCCATGGGCGGGCGGATGTTGGTGCCGTGGCGCAGGGTGATCTCGATGCAGACCTTGCGGATGAGTTCGAAGGCCACGAGTTCGGCGCCGCTCTCCTGGCAGCGCGCCAGCAGGCGCAGCGCCTCGTGCGGGGTGCGCACGGCCACCAGCGCCGTCTCGCGCTTCACCAGCGGCGGGAACAGCTTGAGCGAGGCCGCGGTGATGACGCCGAGTGTCCCCTCCGCGCCGATGAACAAATGCCGCAGCGCATAGCCCGAATTGTCCTTGCGCACGCGCCGCAGGTCATCGAGCACGCGGCCATCAGGCAGCACCACCTCAAGCCCCAGCACGAGGTCGCGCGCATTGCCGTAGCGCAGCGTGCGGATGCCGCCGGCATTGGTGGAGAGGGCGCCGCCCACCATCGCACTCCCCTGCGCGCCGAAATGCAGGGGGAAGAAGCGGCCAGCCTCGGTGGCCGCGTTCTGCACGGCCTCGATCGTGCAGCCGGCCTCGGCCACCAGGGAGTTGTCCAGCGCGTCCACGTCGCGCAGGCGGTTCATGCGCTCCAGGCTCAGCACCACGCTGGGCGGGCCGTTGGCGCCCGGCACCACGGCACCGCAGAGCGAGGTGCGCCCGCCGGCGGCCACGACCGCGAGGCCCAGTTCGCCACAGAGGCGCATTGCCTCGCTCACCTGCGCCGTGTCGGCAGGCCTGAGCACGGCCATGGGCGTGCCGCGATAGACGCCGCGCCAGTCCACTGCATAGGGCGCGATGTCCTCCTCGGCGCGCAGGCAGGCAGCGGGGCCGAGGGTGGCGGTGAGCATGTCGAGCGGGGGCATGGGCGGTTCCTTTGCCACAATGGCAACTCCGCCCAGCCCCCGCGTCAAGCGGTGGCGAGGGCCACGAGGCGGCCTGGCTTCGGGTTCAGCCCCGGCCGCACCGGGTCGAGCCCCGCCTTCATGTGGTGCGCCACGTCCCATTCCAGCACCTCGTCCCCGTGCCGGGTGGCGATCCAGCAATGCATGTCCACCGTGTGCCCGCCCTTCTCCGCGGGGAAGAAGTAGCCGGCGAGGTAGGCGGCCTCGTGCCCCGCCGCGCGCAGGCTCGCGACCAGGCAGGTGTTGATGTCGATGCAGGAGCCCGGCGCCACGCCGCAGCCCAGATGCGGCACGCTGTCGTGGCCCTCGTTGAACGTCACCTCGGCATGGGCGTAGGTGAAGCGGGCGCGGGCCTCGGCGACCAGGGCCTCCATGCCGGCGGCCCCCCCGCCCGCCGCGGCCGAGATGGCGCGCGAGGCCTCGACCAGCGGACCGGCGGCCTCGGTGTAGCGGCTGGGGCGGTGCTGGAAAGCGGCCTCCGGCCAGCGCGGCGCGTGGCGCGCCGCCTCGAAGCGGTAGAGCAGCCGGATGGGCGCCGGCCCCTCGGGCGCCAGCAGGGCGGCGCGCTGGCCGGTCTCCACCTCGCACAGCGTCTCGACCAGGCGCGCGCCGGCGAATTGTACGCCGGCCACGCTACCGATGCCGCTGGCCATGCCGAGCGGCACCAGCAGCAGGGCACCGGGAAACGGCGGCTCGGCCGCCACCACCTCGACGCGGGCGATCATCGCAGACATCAGGCGAAGGCCTGGAACAGCAGTCCCGCTGCCAGCGAACCCAGTAGCGCGAAGCCCATGTAGAGGGCGAAGACGCCCGGCTTGGCCAGCGCCCAGACCGCGATGGCGGCCGGGATGGAGGAAACGCCCCCGGCCACCAGGAAGGCCATGGCCGCACCGGGCGCCATGCCCTGCTCCATCAGCCCCGAGACGAGGGGCAACGCCGCATAGCCGTTCAGATAGGCCGGCACGCCCACCAGCGTGGCCACCAGGATGGGCAGCAGGCCCTCGCCGCCCACCAGGCCGGCCACCGCCTCGGCGGGGACGTAGGCCAGCATCAGGCTCTCCAGCAGGAAGGCGAGCGTCAGCCACTTGCCCAGGAAGGCCAGGGTGTTGCGGGCGGAGGCGAGGAACTTCTCGCGCCGCGCCGGCTCGCCCCAGAAGGCCCAGACCGGGGGCTTGGGGTTGCGCACCGACGCCCCGCCGCAGCCGCCATTGCCCACGCCGGGGCGCAGCGGGTCGGCCAGCCAGCCGCCGCGGGTCAGCGCCAGGGTGCCGAGCCCGCCCAGCAGGCCGATGCCGATGGCCGCCAGCGTCTTGCCCACGGCAAAGCCCACCCCCAGCGTGCCCGCCGTCATGGCGAACATGGCCGGGTCCATGACGGGCGAGGCCAGCCAGAAGGCCATCACCGGAGCGAGCGGCGTGCCAATGGCCAGCAGCGCCGCGATCAGCGGGATCACCCCGCAGGAGCAGAAGGGCGACAGCGCGCCGATCAGCGCCGCACTCGCCACCATCACCACCTCGCGCCCCTGGAAGGCGCGGGAGATGAGCTGGTCGGCGCCGGTGGCCGCCGCGGCGGCAGCGATGCCGGCCGAGATCAGCAGCCAGGGCGCCACCTTGAGCAGCGCCATGAGCGTGAACTCCAGGCTCGCACCCGCCTGCGCGGGCGCCAGCAGCGCCAGCGCCCCCAGCAATGCCGCGATGGCAAGCCAGACGCGGTCGAGCCCTCCCAGGCGGCGGAGGTTCAGGGCCAGTGTCGTCATCTCTACATCTCCGGATTTATCGTGATTTCAGGGTAAAAAAAATCAGGCGGCGCGCTCCGCCGGGGCGGCCACGCCGACGCAGCACTCCGCGTCGAGGAAGCCCATCAATTCGCGCAGCGCGGACAGGTTGGCGTGGTTCAGCACCTCCCGCCCGCGGCGCTCCTGGCGCACCAGGCCCGCCTCCACCAGCGTGGCCAGGTGGTGGGACAGGGTGGAGGGAGCGAGGCCCATCTGGCGGGTGATCTCGCCGATGTTCAGCCCCTCGCCCCCTGCCCGCACGAGCAGGCGGAACAGGGCAAGCCGCACTTGGTGGCCGAGGGCGGCAAAGACGGGGACGGCGGCGCGCGGGGCAGGATCCATAACTCCCATATAACCGGATAATTGGTGAAGTTCAACCCTGATTGACGGCCCCCCGCCCCGCGCCGACCATCGCCCGACACGGGGGAAGCAACCATGGATGAAACGGATGTGGTGGTCATCGGCTCCGGCTCGGCCGGCAGCGCGGTGGCGGGGCGGCTGTCGGACATCCCGGGCCTGCGGGTGACGGTGCTGGAGGCCGGCGCCAAGGACACGAACCCCTGGCTGCACGTGCCCATCGGATATGCCAAGACCATGTATCACCCCACCCTCTCCTGGAACTACCAGACCGAGCCGGAACCCGAATTGGGCGGGCGCTCCGTGCCCTGGCCGCGCGGGCGGGTGCTGGGGGGCAGCTCGGCCATCAACGGGCTGATCTACATCCGCGGCCAGGCGGAGGACTACGACCACTGGCGGCAGCTCGGCTGCACCGGCTGGGCCTTCGACGACTGCCTGCCCTGGTTCCGCCGCGCCCAGCGGCAGGAGCGCGGCGCGTCGGATCTGCATGGCGCCGACGGCCCGCTTTCCACCACCGACCTGCGCGAGAAGGGGGAGCTCTCCAGGGCCTTCATTGATGCCGCGCTGGAGCTGGGCTTCCCCGCCAATGACGACTTCAACGGCCGCGTGCAGGAAGGTGCCGGCTGGTACCAGGTGACGGTGCGCGACGGCTTCCGCTGCTCCGCCGCCACCGCCTACCTCAAGCCCGCGGTGAAGGCCGGGCGCGTGCGCCTGATCACCGACGCGCAGGTGACGCGCATCCTGATCGAGGGCGGCCGCGCCGTGGGCGTCGCCTATCGCGTGGGCAACGAGGAACGCACCATCCGCGCGACGCGCGAGGTGGTGCTCAGCGGCGGCGCCATCAACTCGCCCCAGGTGATGATGCTGTCCGGCCTTGGCCCCGCCGCGCACCTGGCGGAGATGGGCATCGCCGTGCAGCGCGACATGCCCGAGGTCGGCCGCAACCTGCAGGACCACTACCAGGCGCGGCTCATGTACCGCGCGAGCCGCCGCGTCTCGATGAACGAGCGGGTGAACTCCGTGCTCGGCATGGCGACGATGGGGCTGCAATACGCGTTGACCCGCCGCGGCCCGCTAACCTTCGCGGCCGGCACCTCCGGCCTCTTCGCCCGCGTGCTGCCGCAGAGCGCCACGCCCGACGTGCAGTTCCACTTCATCCCCTGGAGTGCCGACACGGTGAAGGAAGGCCTGCACAAATGGCCCGGCTTTACCATCAGCGTCTGCCAGTTACGCCCCGAGAGCCGCGGCGAGGTGACGCTGGCATCGCCCGACCCGCTGGCCAAGCCGCGCATGGTGGCACGCTATCTGAGCACCGAGACGGACCGGCAATGCATGCTGGAAGGAGCCAAGCTGGCACGGCGGCTGGCGCGCACCAAGGCGCTCGGCGCCTATATCGAGGCGGAATACACCCCCGGCGCCGATGCGCCCGACACGGACGAGGCCATGCTCGACTTCGTCCGCCGCACCGGCGGCACGATCTATCACCCGACCAGCACCTGCCGCATGGGCGCGGACGAGAACGCGGTGGTGGATGTGGAACTGCGCGTGCGCGGCGTGGAAGGGCTGCGCATCGCCGATGCCTCCATCATGCCCACGGTCGTCAGCGGGAACACCAATGCCGGCTGCATCATGATCGGCGAACGCTGCGCGGATTTCATTCGCCGCGCGGCATAACCTCGGGCGAAGCCGGGGCGAACCGTCCTCCAGGGCCGGATGCCCTGGAGACCCACCCGTGGAACTGCGTGACATCACCCTCTTCCTGGCCGCCGCCCGGACGCTGAACTTCACCCGTGCCGCCGAGGAATGCGGCGTCAGCCAGCCCAGCCTTTCGCGGGCGATCCAGCGGCTGGAACATGCACTGGGCGGGCCACTCTTCGCGCGCGAGCGGGGGCGTACGCACCTCACCGCGCTGGGTCGCCTCGTGCAGCCGCGCCTCGCGGAGCTGGCCGAGCGCAGCGCCGCCATCCGTGGCCAGGCGGTGCTGCACCACCGCCTGCTGGGCGCGGACCTGCGGCTGGGCGTGCTGTGCTCCATCGGGCCCGGCTGCTTCGCGGATTTCCTCTCGGCGTTCCGCACGGCCGAGCCGGGCATCGACATCAGCCTGTTCGACGCGAAGCCCGACCGGCTGATGGAGCGGCTGCAGCAGGGCGACATCGACGCGGCGCTGATGCCCCCGCCCGCCGTCGAATCCGAACGCTTCTGCGCGGAGCTTCTCTACGAGGAGCGCCACATGGTGGCCTGCCCGCCCGGCCACCGCTTCGCCGCGCGGGAGGCCGTGACCATGGCCGACATGCATGGCGAGACCTACCTGCTGCGCATCAACTGCGAGAACCGCGAGGCGCTGGGCGAAAAGCTCGACGCGGCGGGAGCCCAGTTGCACGTCGCCTGCCTGAGCGAGCGGGAGGACTGGATCCAGGGGCTGGTCGCCGCAGGCATGGGCATCTGCTTCCTGCCCGAATACAGCGCGGTGCAACCCGGCGTGGTGCTGCGGCCAGTGTCGGACGCGCCCCATGCGCGCCGCATCGCGCTGGTCACGGTGCCAGGGCGGCGCTGGTCGGCGCCGCTGACGCGCTTCATCGAGGCGCTGCGGAGCACGCGCTTCCGGGCCCCCGGTGCCCCCCGGGGCGATGCGGAAGGTGAATGGAATCCATTCCAGTCATCGACTGGAGTGGGCCGGGGTGGCGGCGCAAAGCTTCGTCTGGCGCCGCGACGCGGTGCCGTGAAGCCTGCCGCCTGACCGCGGCCCATGATGGAGTGACCTCGAATGCGTCATCTTTTCCGGCCCGCGATTGCGGCCGCCCTGCTGGCCACCCTGGCGGCGGGACCCGTGGCGGCGCAGAGCTACCCGCGCGTCATCGCCCAGGGCGATTCCTTTGTGGTGGACTACGGCCCGATGGGCCAGGGCAACGTCGCCGGCGGTGGCCGCGTGATGGTCTCGCAATCGGCCGACGGCATGCAACTGACGGTCGTGCACCTGGACGCCATGTTCTCGCAGCAGCCGCGCCCGGGCCTTGTGCCGCTGAGCATCGGAAGCGGGGAGAACATGATGGTCATCTATGTGCCCGCCATGATGCTGGAGCAGATGCGGCGCGCGCTCGGTTCGATGGCGCGCTGACGCAGGACAGTGCGCCGGGATGCCGGGGCGCCCGCCTCACACCGGCACCAGCAGCACCTCGCCGCGCTCCGGGTCGGGCAGGCGGCGCATGGCGATGCCATAGGCGCGCTGCACCAGCGCGGGGGTGAGGAGGTCGGCCGGTGGGCCCTCCTCCACCCTCCGCCCCCTCGCCATCAGCAGCAGCCGGTGGCAGTGCCGCGCGGCCAGGTTCAGGTCGTGCAGCACGGCCACCACCGTGGCGCCCGCACGCGCCCGCGCGGCCGCCACCGCCATGATGGCGTGCTGGTGCGGCAGGTCGAGCGCCGAGGTGGGTTCATCGAGGAAGAGCAGGCTGCGCGCCGGCTCCACCCCGTCCAGCTGCGCCAGCACGCGGGCCAGTTGCACGCGTTGCTGCTCGCCGCCCGAGAGGGTGGCGTGGCTGCGGCCCACCAGCTGCGCGACGCCCGCCTCGCGCATGGCGGTGCGCACGGAATCGCCCGGCCCGCCTCGCCCGGCATGCGGCAGCCGGCCGAGCGCCACAACCTCCTCCGCGCGCAGCGGGAAGCCCAGCGTGGACGATTGCGGCAGCACGGCGCGGCGGCGCGCCAGCACGCCGGGGCTCCAGGCGGGCAGCGGGATGCCATCCAGCATCGCGACGCCCGAATCGGGCCGCATCTCGCCCGCCAGCACCCGCAGCAGCGTGGACTTTCCCGCACCATTAGGGCCCAGGATGCCGAAGACGCCGCCGGGAGCGATGCTGAGCGCGGGCAGGTCCAGGATGCGCAGCCCGCCCCGCGTCACGATGAGATCCTGCGCGGTGATCATCGCCCGTCCAATGCGAAGCGCTGCCGCAGCAGCAGGGCGAGGAAGAAGGGCCCGCCCAGCAGCGCCGTCAGCAGGCCGATGGGCAGTTCCGCCGGCGCCACCAGCACGCGCGCGGCGGCATCGGCCAGCGGGAGCAGCGCCGCGCCGATCAGCGCCGAGGCGGGCAGCACCCAGCGATGGTCGGCACCGCGCATCAGCCGCGCCAGATGGGGTGCGACGATGCCCACGAAGCCGATCATGCCGCTGGCCGCCACCGCCGCCCCGACGGCCAGCGCCACCAGCAGCACGGCGCACCATTTCAGGCGCTCGACCGGGATGCCGAGGGTTTGCGCCTCGCGCTCGCCCAGGATCAGCGCGTTCAGGCCACGCACCAGGAAGGGTGCGGCGATGACCAGCGGCAGGGCGGCCAGCAGGGTCGCGAGCAGCACGGCGGGCGTGGCCCCGGCGACCGAGCCCATGGTCCAGAACAGGATGTCGCGCAGTTGCAGGTCATCGGCCGCGAAGATGAGGCCGGAGGTGGCCGCCCCGGCCAGCGCGTTGAACACGATGCCCGCCAGCAGCATGGAGGCGATCATCACCCGCCCCTCATGCTGGGCCACGCGCATCACCAGCAGCGTCACCAGCAGCGCGCCCAGGAAGGCCGCGCCCGCCGTCGCGTAGGGCCGCAGCGGCGCGGGCAGCATGGCCAGCCCCAGCACGATCATGAACACCGCCCCCAGCGCGGCGCCGGCCGAGATGCCGAGCAGCCCCGGGTCGGCCAGCGGGTTGCGGAACAGCCCCTGCATGATGGCGCCGGCGAGGCCCAGCACGGCACCCGCCAGCACGGCCAGCAGGGTGCGCGGCACGCGCAGCGTCCAGATGATGGCACCCTCCGGGCCGTCCGCGCTGGTGGCGAGGCCGAGCGGCGCCAGCAATTCCCGCAGCACCGCCTCCGGCGGGATGCGGATGGCGCCGATGCCCAGCGCCACCAGCAGCCCCGCCGCCGCCAAGCCCGCCAGCAGCAGCAGCGCCCCGCCATGGCCGAGGCTGCGTTCGCGCGGGGTTGCGAGTGCCGCGCTGCTCATGCGTCGCGCAGCCAGGGCCGGTCGGGAAGGGCCGCCATGTCCGGCCGGCGGTGCAGCGCCGCGGCGAGGTCGCGCGCCGCATGGGGGGCGCGTGGCCCGAAGCCCAGCAGGTAGAGGCTGTCCAGCGACACGAGCCGCCCCGCACGCGCCGCCGGCAGCAGGGCGAGTTGCGGCTGCGCGAGGAAGGCCGCCGCGCCGCCCCTGGCCTCGACGCTATGCGAGGGTGCCACCAGCCATTCTGGCGCGGCGGCCAGCGCGGCCTCGGCCGAGACGGCGCGATAGCCCTCATAGCTCTCGATGGCCGAGCGCGCGCCGGCCAGGCGCAGCATCGCCTCCGCCGAGGTGCCCTTGCCCGAGGCCATGGGCGCGCCGGTGCCGGCCGCCAGCAGGAACAGCGCGCGCGGCGGCGGTGCCTGCGGCAGGCTGGCCGCCAGCGCGGCGAAATCCTCGGCCACGGCGCGGGCCAGCGCCTCGCCCCGCGGCGCGCGTCCCAGGGCCTCGGCCACCACGGCGATGGCCTCGCCAAGTGTCACCGGCGAGAGGATGCGCGGCGTGCGCAGGATGCTGACCCCCGCCGCGCGCAGTTGCGCCAGCGCGGGCGGCGGGCCCGCCTCATGCGCCAGGAGCAACAGGTCGGGCTGCAGCGAGAGCACGCCCTCGGCCGAGAGGTTGCGCAGGTAGCCCACCTGCGGCAGGGCGCGCAGGGAGGCAGGGAAGAGGCTGGTGCTGTCCGCGCCCCGGATGGCGTCGCGCGCGCCCAGCGCGCAGACGATCTCCGCCACGCCGCCGCCCGCCACGACCACGCGCGGCATTGCCTGCGCGAGGGCGGGCGCGGTCAAGCCCAAAGACAGGGCAGCAAGCGCGCGGCGCTTCATGCTGCCAGCCCCTCGACGATCCGGCGCCAAGCCGGATCCTCCGGCTGGCCCGGCTTGCGCTTTCCGAACAGCATCAGCACCACCTCGCCCTAGGCATCGAAGGCCTCGACGGCGGTGACGACGCCGTCCTCGGTCGGCTTGCGGACGAGCCAGGCCTCCGCGATGCCGCTGGTGCGCAAATGCAGGTTGAAGGCGGGGTCGAGCACGTTGAACCAGTCGCCCATGGGCACGAGGCGCCGCACCGGCCCGGTGTGGATCTGGATGCAGCCATGGTTGCCCACGAAGATCATGATGGGCAGCGCGGTGGCGGCTGCGCCCGACAATGCACGCTCGACGGTGGTGGATGGCAGGCGCCGCGCCCATTGGGGGCCAGCCAGTCGCAGCGCCTGCCGCCGCGCCACTTCGAAGCGGCGCAGCATGGGGAAGAAGTTGTGCGTGTCGCGCAGCGCGGCCCAGGCCTCGCGCAGACCCGCCGCGTCGATCTCGGCGTCGGGGCGCGGCACCGCGCGGGGTGCCCGCGGCTCGGTCACGATGGGCGCGGGGGCCGCCTCGGTCAGGGCCTGGGCCAGGCGGTCCAGCGCGCCCGGGGGTGTCGCTTCGGTGGCGAAGACCTTGTGCACGGCCTCGCCCGCCGCGTCGAAGACCTGGACGCTGCCGCGCGGGCTGCCAGGCTGGCCCGCCGGCACGTGCAGCGCGTGGACCCAGTTGCGCAAGAAGAGGCGCAGGTCGATATCCTCGCCCAGCACCAGGCCCATGGGGCCGTGCACCGAGACCTTCTCGTAGCTGCCGTGGCGCTCATGCACGCAGTGGTCGTTGCGGGTCAGCGCCATCACCTCGCCGGCCTCGTGCAGCGCGTGCAGCAATGCGGCCCAGTCGCGGCGGAGGCGCGTGGTGCCGGGCACGCTCGCCACCAGCTCCGCCTCGCTTACCGCGAGGCGTTGGGCTGCATCACGCACGCGCAGCCGGGGCTCGGCCGCGCGCAATTCCGCCCAGCGCGCGCCGAGGTCGTTTTCCAGTGTCGCGGACATGTCGGCCCCTTTCGGTCAGAAGTTGGCGGAGAGGCGGAACTGCACGTTCCGGCCCACGTCGAAGAAGGAGGAACGTTGGCTGCTGCTGTCCCAGGCGAGGCGGCGGTGGCGCACGTCGAACAGGTTGGCGACACCGACGTCGAGCCGCGCGCCGGCCAGCGGCCCCTCGGGCGGCGCCCAGGTGACGAAGAGGTCGGTCAGCGCATAGGCCGCCGTGGGGGGCGGGCGGATGCCGGTCTGCGCGTCCACGGCCTTGCGGCCCTGCTCGGCCACCAGCTGCACGCGGCCGCCCAGCGTCACGCCCTGCTCCTGGAAGCGCCGCCCGAGCGAGACGGAGAGCTTGTGCGCCGGGATGAGCGAGAGCGGCCCGCCCTGGCTGCGGTTCTCGCCGCGCAGCAGCGAGGCGCCGAGCCCCGCGAACCAGGCCCCGCTCTCATACTGGCCCTCCAGCTCCAGGCCTTCGATCCGCGCGCGGGTCACGTTGCGCTGCTCGGTGGTGCGGGCGGTGACGATGGTCTCGATGAAGTCGTCCAGGTTGTTGCGGAAGGCGGAGGCGCGGATGCGCAGGCTGTCCCCCGTGGCGAGGGTGTCGCGGAAGCGGAAGTTCACGCCGGCTTCCAGGTTGCGCGCGGTCTCGGGCCGCAGGTTCGGGTTGGGCACGAAGACGTTGAACACGGGGCGCGGGAAGAAGCTGACCGGGAAATGGACGCCGGAATTGTAGAGCTGGCTCAGCCCCGGGGCGCGGAAAGCCTCGGCGTAGGAGACATAGGGCTGCATCCAGTCCGTCACCCGATATGCCAAGGAGACGCGCGGCGAGAGGCGATCGGAGGTGACGTCGCGCTGCCCCGCGGCTTCCTGCGCGAAGCGGTCATAGCGCAGGCCGCCGGTCAGCGTGGCGGCGCCCAGCGTGATCTCGTCCTGGACGAACAGGCCGATCACCTCTTGCGAGGCCTCGGGGAACTGGTTGCGCGGCGCACCGTTCCGGCGGCCCTCCTGGTTGTCGGTGTAGCCGTCGAAGCCCAGGGTCAGCGCGTGGCGCTCCGCGCCGAACAGCGAGAAGCGCGAGGTGTTCTGAACCGACAGGCCGAAGGTCTCGAGGTCGGTGCTGTCGCGGCGGTTGTCGAGCGGGACGATGCGGCGCTCATTGATGCCGACGGTGTTGCGATAGATCTGCGCGCGCAGGTCGAGCCAGGGGTTGTCCGGCGGTGCCCAGTTGAAGTTGAGCGCGAATTGCTGCGCGCGCAGCGTGCGGTCCGTGATGTCGCTGGTGCCGATGGTGTTGGCGGCCGAGGGGATGATCTGGTCCTCCTCGCGGTTCATGAAGCTGAAGCCGAAGCGCATGCCCGGCATCGGGTTCCAGCCGAGCCGCGCCAGCACGGTCATGGTCGTGGGGTCGGTGAAGGGGATGGTCTGGCCCGCGCCGTCCACGATGTTGCTGCCGGCATTGCGCGCGAAGGCGACCAGCCCGTCGAACTCGCCGGCGCGGAAGGCCCCGGCGCCGGCGCTGCGCCAGCGCCCGCCATTGGTGTCGTAGCCCTGGCTGAGGAAGAAGCCGGTGGCACGGCCGGGGCGGATGATGTCCTCCGCCTCGATGGTGCGCAGCGCGATGACGCCGCCGATGGCGCCCGAGCCGTAGAGCATGGAGGCCGGGCCGCGCAGCACGTCCACCTGGCGCAGCAATTCGGGTTCGAAGAAGAAGCGGCCGCGGTGGCCCGAGCTGAAGTTCTGCCGCACGCCGTCCAGCGTCGTGATGACGCGGTCGCCGCCCAGGCCGCGGATCTGCGGCTGCTGCACGCTGGCGCGGGGAATGCCGTCGGCCTCCACGCCCGGCAGGTCGCCGATGATGTTCTGCAGGCTGGTGGGCTGGCGGCGGCGCAGCTCCTCGCGCGGCACCACGCTGACGGGCGCGGCCACATCGCCCGCCACCTGGGGGGTGCGGGTGGCGGTGGTGGTGATGGTGTCCAGCGGCGTCAGCAACGGCGCAGGGGCGTCCTGCGCCCAAGCCACGGAAAGCGGGGCGGGAAGAACCAGGAAGGCGGGGGTGGCGAGCAGCCACAGACGAAACAGACCCGGCACGGTGCGTCCTCTCTCGATGCCCCGCGGCGCGCGGGGCGGATGTGAGGCGCTGGCTGGCTGGCTCGCTGGCCCTCCCCGCGCGAAGCGGATGGGGCCCGTTGGCGTGCGCGCTCGCGCTGAAAATAGAGCTACTTGGTCAGGATCAGCTTGCCGGCGCGGGTGTGGCGCAGCCGGTAGACCTCCTCCCCATGGAGGATCTCCACCTCCACCTGGCCGCGCAGCAGGCTGGCGCTGTCGAGCCGCACGGCGGCGGGGAGTGGGGAGAGCCTCGTCATATCGTGGGTATATCGCGATTGCGAATCGTTCGCAATATGTGGGCTGGCAGGGCGTGGTCGGTTGTTCATCGCAGGGAGAACCTTATGGGGGCGGCGAACATGGCCTCCTCGGCCGGCCAGCCGCGGGGCAGCGGCGGGAGGGGGGAGACGCGGGCCAGCAGGGCCAGGGCCTCGGTGTCGAAGGCGCCCACGCCGCTGCTGCGCAGGATGCGCACCCCGTGCACCGCGCCGTCGCGGCCCACGCTGAACTGCACCAGCACCTCGCCCTCCAGCCCCCGCTCGCGGGCGAGCACGGGGTAGCGCAGGTGGCGGCGCAGGGCGGCGGAGAGGCCGGCGCGGTAGTGATCGGGCAGCAGCGCGCCGGAGGCGGCGCGGGGTGTCGGCGGCGCGGCGGAGGGGGTGCCGGCAGGGTTGGAGACGCCAGCCGCCGCCGTGGCCTGGGCCGCGCCCACCACGCCGGGCGTGGCGGCGGGCGCGGTGGTGGATGCGGCGACGGCGGAGCGCGGCGGTGCCTGGCGAGGCGCGGCGGGGGCTGCGGCGCCGGCGTCGCGCGGCGGTGCCTGGCGGGGGGGGGCCTCGCGCACGGGCAGGGGCCGCGCGGCCGGCGCGGGGCGCGGCGCGACGCGGGCGGGGACGGGCGGGGCCACAGCCATGACGGGCATGGGCGGAGCCACGGCGGGCGTGGACGAAGCCGTGGCAGCCGGCGGCGGCTCGGCGATGGGTTCGGCTTCGGCGAAGGGCTCGGGCGGCAGTTCGGCCACGGTCGCGGGCGGCGGCACCGCGGCCTCCGGGCTCTCCTGCGGCGGGGCGGGCTCGGCGACCGGGGGTGCCTGCACAGCCGGCGGGGCTTCCATCACGGACGGCGCGGCTTCCACCACCGGCGGCGCCTCGGCGGGCAGCGGCGCGGCCTCCATGGGCGGAAGCGTTGTCGCCTCCTCCTCGGCGACGGCAGGGAGCGCAGCCGCAGCGCCCTGCCCCACCGGCGCGCCCTGGCCCATCTCCGCGAACACCACGCCGAAGCCCGGCGGTGCCCCGCCCAGCCGCGGCGCGGGCCACAGCGCCATCAGCACCGCGCCGTGCAGCGCCAGCGCGAAGCCCCAGGCGGCGGGGTGGGCGGCCTGCGCCTGCGCGGCCCTCATCGGCCGGTCTCCGCCAATAGCGAGACGCGGGTGAAGCCGGCGCGGGAGAGCGCGCCCAGCACGGTCATCGCCTCGCCATAGGTCAGGCTGCGGTCGGCGCGCAGCAGCACGGGGCGCTCCGGGGCCTCCGCGGCCAGCGGCGCCAGCGCGGCCGCGACCTCGGCGGGCGCGAGCGCTCGCTCCTCCAGCCGCACCACGCCGTCGGCCGTCAGGGTGACGACCAGCGGTTCGCGCTGTTCGGCCAGGCGCGGCGCGTCGGTGCGGGGCAGGTTCACCGGCACGCCCGCCACCATCATCGGTGCGGCCACCATGAAGACGATGAGGAGCACCAGCATGACGTCCACGAAGGGCGTCACGTTGATCTCGGACAGCGGCGCCAGCGCATCATCCTCGCCGCCACCTTGGGGGGAGAAGGCCATGGGCTACTCCGCCGCCTGGGGCAGGCGTGCCGCGAGGCGGGCGATGCCGGCATTGGCGTGCGCGCGGGCCTCGCCCACCAGCGCGGCCAGGCGGTTGTAGGCCAGCACTGCGGGAATGGCGGCGAAGAGGCCCAGCGCCGTGGCGAACAGCGCCTCCGCGATGCCGGGAGCGACGGTGGCGAGGCTGCTCTCGCCGCTGCGGGCGATGGCGGTGAAGGCGTTCATGATGCCCCAGACCGTGCCGAACAGCCCGATGAAGGGCCCGGCCGAGGCCACGCTGGCCAGCAGGGGCAGGCCCGACTGTGCGGGGCGCAGCGTGTCGGCCAGGGCAAGCCGCATGGCATCGGCCAGGCGGGCACGGCGGTCGGCGGCGGTCTCGCCCGGCCATTCGGGGCTGGCGGCGGCGGCGGCGAGGATGGCTTCGGGCAATTCGCCCGAGGGCGCGCGGCCGCCACGGGCGGCATGGTGGTCGAGGGCCGCCGCCTCCGTCGCGAGGCGCCTCAGCCGCATCCAGCGATCCACCGCCACGGCCCAGACCGCGAGGGAGGCTGCGACGAGCATGAGCATCACCGTGCGCACCACCCAGTCGGCCATGAGGAACAGGCCGATGGGGCTCAGGTCATGGAGGTTGTCCGGGTTGGGCATATTGCAAACTAGTCGCAATTGCAGTGCTTCCGCAAGAGAATGCGGTTGCGAGTCAGTTGCGATTAGGCCGTGATGTCAGGCCCCCTCCGCCGGGTCGTACATCACGCCGGCCGCGGCGAAGCCGCCGTCCACATTCAGGATGTGCCCGGCCATGAAGGCGCTGTCCGGCCCACAGAGGAAGGCGACGGCCCCGGCGATGTCGGCCGGCGTCGCGTAGCGGTCGAGCGCCATGCGGTTCAGGAAGGCGGCGCGCTGGCGCGGCCCGTGCGCCGTGCGCGCGATCTGCGTGGGGCCGGGCGCAATCCCGTTCACCAGGATCCCCAAGGGGGCGAGTTCCACCGCCAGCACCTTGGTCAGCGTCTCGATGCCGCCCTTGCTCGCGCCATAGGCCGCGCGCCCCGTGCCGCCGAACTGACCCGAAACCGAGGAGATCGTCACGATGCGCCCGCCCTCTCCGCCCCTTGCCATGGCCCGCGCCGCGGCCTGGGCGGTCACGAAGCAGCCGGTCAGGTTGGTGCGGATGATGCGCTCGAAGGCGGCCAGGGTCATCTCCAGCACCGGCACGCGGTCGGTGATGCCGGCGTTGCAGATGGCGCAGCGCAGCGGGCCGAAGCACGCCTCGGCTTCGGCCACGGCCGCTTCCGCCTGCTCAGGGACGGCCACGTCCATGGCGAAGGGATGCGCCCGGCCGCCCGCCGCCACGATAGCCCCGGCCACGCGGGCCGCGGCCTCGGCGTTAAGGTCGGCCACCAGCACGGCCGCGCCGTCGGCGGCCAAGCGCTGCGCGATGCCGACGCCGATGCCCGCGCCGCCGCCGGTGACCAAGGCTGTGCCCCTCATGGCCCGTCCTCGATGGCGATCACGCGCGCCGGCGCGCCGTCGCTGTCGGGCAGCTTCACCGGCAGGCCGATCACCTGGCAGCGTGGCTGCGTCAGCGCGCCCATGTTGCAGAGGTATTCGAACATGATCACGCCGCGCGCAAGCAGGTGGTAATGCGTGACATGCTCGGGCAGCGGCGGCCGCGCCTGCCCCGTCAGGAAGAAGCGGATGCAGTGGTCCTGCGGGAAGTCGAAGCCCACGGCCTTGATGCCGCGCTCGCGCAGCCAGATGGAACCCTCCGCCGTCATCCAGGGGGCGTTCAGCCAGAATTCGGGCGTGTCGAGGCTAGCGCGCTCATCCCAGCGGGTGCGGATCAGCGCGAAGTCGGCCGCGCGCAGATGCGCGCCCGCCGCGGCCAAGCGTTCCCCGCTGATGGGCGTGTTCGCCGGCACGTCCGAGACGTCGAGCACCGCCCCCTCGCCCACCGTCATGTCGAGCGAGATGGCATCCGTGGTGAATCCGTCCGGGTCCACGTGGCGCGGGCTGTCCATGTGGGTAAAGGCGTGCACGTTCCAGCCCGTCCAGGTCGCCTGGCCCGCGCCCGTGTCGTGGCTCTTGGCCAGGCGGCGTTCCACCGCCCAGCGGAAATGCCCGGTGCGGACGGGCGTGGAGAGATCAACGAGGCGCGGCATTCACTGGTCCCGCCAGGGGCGCTGCGCCCAGACGGCGCGCAGCTTCTCGGCCTCGCGGAACACCAGCGCGCGCGTCTCGGCCGCGTCGCGGTAGCGCAGCGGCACGAAGAGGCGCTGGGCCTCCGCGATCCAGGCCTCGTCGCGCATGGTCTCGGCCACCAACGCCTCCAGCCGGCGCAGGATGGGCGCGGGCGTGGCCGCGGGGGCGACCAGGCTGCGCACCACGCCGGTCTCCAGCGGAAAGCCGCCCTCGCGGAAGGTCGGCACCTCGGGCGTCATCGGGAAGCGCTCGGGCCCGGCCGAGGCCAGCGGACGGATGCGCCCGTCGCGGATCAGCGCCACGCTCTCGCCCATGTTCATGGACGCCACCTGGATGTGGTTGCCCAGCAGCGCGGTGATGGTGGGCGCCTGCCCCGCGAAGGGGATGTGGTTGAGGCGGATGTTTGCCGCGCGCTCCAGTTCCAGCATCAGCAGGTGGTCGTCCGAGCCGATGCCCGCCGTGCCGACCGAAACCGCGCCCGGGTTGGCGCGCGCATGCGCCACGAGGTCGCCCACGCTGCGCCATGGGCTGTCGGGGCTGATGTGGAAGCCTGAAGGGTCTTCCACGATGGTGCCGAGGAAGGCGAAGTCCTCCAGCCTGTAGCGCGGCTGCCGCTCGATGGTGATGGTCTGCAGGCTGGGCGTGATGACGGCGCCCAGCGTGTAGCCATCGGGGGCGGCCTGGGCCATGGCGGTGTAGCCGATCTCGGCCCCCGCGCCCGGCCGGTTGAGGATGGCGAAACGCGATCCGGGCAGCAGCCGCTGGAAGTGCTGCGCCATGGCGCGAATGTTCACGTCGGTGCCACCGCCCGGCGGGAAGGGCACGATGATCTGGATGGGCCTTTCGTTCGGCCAGGCGGCTTGCGCGCGAGCGATGGCGGGCGCGGCAAGCGCGCCACCGATGACGAGCAGCGTGCGGCGGGTTGGGTGCATGGGCGTGTCCTCCCTGTGGACGTGGCGCGCCACGTTGGCCGTGGCGTCGCGATGGAAAGGCTAGGCCTGGATGCGCCTCAGGGGGAAGCCTCCGACCGAAGGCGCTGCGTCGCGGCCTCGTCGAGGGTGCCATCGGCGCGCAGACCGACGGCATAGCGCGCTTCCGCCTCCCCCATCGTCACCAGCCCGTAGCACACGTCGCGCGCGACCAGCGCGGGCTCGCGCTTGAGCGGGTCGCCGTAGCCGCCGCCGCCGGGCATCTCCACCACCAGCCGGTCGCCCGCCGGAATCACCTGGAAGCCCTTCGTCTTGAGCGCGGCGCCGGAGCCGAGCGTGAGCCGGCCGGTCGCGCCCTCGCCGCCACCATCGCGGCCGCGCGCGGGATAGACGCCGCGCTCGAACCGCGCCTGGATGCCGAAGGCCGCGCCATCACGACTGCCGATTTCCATGCGCTGGCCGAGGCCGCCGCGCTGCCGCCCGGCGCCGCCCGAACCCTGGCGGAACTCCTTGCGCCAGAAGACGAGCGGCGTGATGGCTTCGGTGATCTCGACCGGCACGTTGCGCACGCCCGAGGGGAAGGGCGTGGCGGAGAGCCCGTCCTGCTGCGGCCGCGCGCCGGCGCCGCCCGAATGGAAGCTGGTGACGGCGAAGGCGCGGGTCGCGCTGCCCTCCGTGCCCGTCAGCCCGTGGCCGGCCAGCAGGCTGAGGTTCCACAGGCTCGACGTGCCCTCGGCCGGCACCGTGCCCGGGATGGCCTGGTCAAGGCAGCCGTAGACCACGTCGGGCAGCATGTGCCCGATGACCGAGCGGCCATAGACCGCCGCCGGGTGCGGCGCGTTGGCGATGCAGTTCTCGGGGGCCGTGATGACGATGGCGTCCAGCGTCCCGGTGTTGTTCGGCACCCAGGGCGCGAGTGCGGCCTTCACGCCGAAGGCCGTGTAGGCCTCCGTGTAGCACATCGGGCAGTTGATGGCGTAGCGCGAGAGGCCGGAGGTGCCGGCGAAGTCCACCTCCACCACGTCGTCGCGGATGGTGAGCGTGGCGCAGAGCACGACCGGCGCCTCGAAGCCGTCGATGGTCATGCTCGACGTCCAGCTGCCGCGCGGCAGCTTGGCGAAGGCCTCCGTCATGGCGCGGCGGCTGCGGGTGATGATCTCCTCGCCCAGCAGGTGCAGATCGGCCAGGGCGTATTCGCGCATCATCTCCAGCAGGCGGCGCGCCCCCATGTCGTTGCAGGCGACCAGCGCGTAGATGTCGCCCACCACCTGCATCGGTTCGCGCACATTCGCGCGGACGATGTTGAGCAGGTCCTCGTTCATGCGGCCCTCGCGCGCCAGATGCATGAGCGGGATGTAGAGGCCCTCATGATACACCTGCCGCCCCTCGACGCTGACGCCCAGGCCGCCGATGTCCACCACATGCGTGGTGCAGGCGAAGAGCGCGACCGCCGCGCCATCAAGAAACACCGGGGTCACCACCGTCAGGTCGAAGAGGTGCCCCGTGCCCTTCCAGGGGTCGTTGGTGATGAGCACGTCGCCCGCCTTCAGCGTCTCCGCCGGGAAGGCGTCCAGGAAATGCACCACCGAGCGCGCCATGGAGTTGATGTGCCCGGGCGTGCCCGTCACCGCCTGCGCCAGCATCCGCCCGCGCATGTCGAAGACGCCGGCCGAGATGTCGCCCGCCTCGCGCGCCGAGGTGCTGAAGGCGGTGCGGACCAGGGTCTGTGCCTGCTCCTCCACCACCGAGAGCAGGCGGTTCCACAGGATCTGGACTTCTATTTCGTTCATTCCCGGATCCTCTCGATCAGGATGTGGCCGGCCGCGTTGGGGCCGCCGCGGAAGCCCCTGGGGATGAGAGTGGAGGTCTCGGCTTCCACGATCACGGCGGGGCCTTCCACCCGCGCGCCGGGTGGCAGCGCGGCGCGTTCGTAGAGGGCGGCCAGCACCTCGCCGCCGGTGCCGGGGTCGGTCATGCGGCGATGCCCGGTAGGTTCGGGCGCGTCGGCCGGGGGCGCGTCGGGCAGGCGCGCGGGCAGGCCGCGATCCTCGGCGAGCGAGAGCGTCCAGGTCAGCGCTTCGATCTCCAGCTTCGGGATCGTGCGGCCATAGAGCGCGTCATAGGTGGCCTCGAAGGCGGCGCGGAGCTGCGCCTCACCTTGCGCATGGAACGCCTGCGCGGGGATCGGCACCGGCACCTCGTGCCCCTGGCCGCGATAGCGCATGAAGGCGATGCGCGTCTCGACCAGCGGGGCCGCGGTGCCTTGGCGCACCACCGCCTCGGCCTCCGCGCGCATGGCGGCAAACAGTTCGTCCAGCATGGCCGCGTCGAAGCCCGACAGCGCCATCAGCCGCGTCCGAACAACCTCATAGCCCATGGGCGCGCCGAGGAAGCC
>JBHYDO010000043.1:0-21365 GCA_051860645.1 Roseococcus sp. | reverse complement strand
AGGCGTTCCATTTCCGGCACGGACTGGCCCGCATCCACGAAGGCCTGCTTCAGCGCCTGGAGGTTGGGGGCGAAGATGCCCTCACGGTTTTGGTAGCACCATTCCCGGCTTTCGGCCGGCATGCGCAGCGAGCCCTGGAAGCGTGGCATGACCCAGCGGGCGAACAGCTCGAAGCTGTGGAGCGTCTGGCGGCGATCGGCCCATTCATGGGCGCGGAACAGGATGCCGCCCGCGCCGCCCTCGGTGAAGGCCAGCAGGCGCTCGATGCCCTGGGCGACGGTGTCGGGCGAGCCGACCAGGGTGGTCCCGGCCTTCAGCCCGTCGCGCAGCGGGTCCTCGCTGCGGGTGGGCGGGCGGCCGAGGGTCTCGCCGAAATAGGTCTCGGTCTCCAGGCGCTCGCCCAGGCGGACGTCGGCGAAGGCGCGCTCGTCATCGTCGGCGCAATGCATGTTGACGACGAGGCGCCAGTTGCGCCGGTCCATGACCTGCCCGTGCTTTGCGGCCTCCGCCTCGGCCATGCGCCACTGCTCGGCCAGCTTCTGCGGCCCGCCGGGCAGTCCGGCGCCCAGCGAAATCAGGCCAAGCCCATGCTTCGCCGCCGCCAGCGCCCCGGCCGGCGTGGTGGAAGAAGCGACGGAGATGGGAAAGCGCGGATGGGTGTAGGGCGCCAGGTGCAGCCTTGCGTCGCGCAGTTCGAACCAGTCGGCCTTCATGGTGACCGGCGCCTCGCAGGCCAGCAGCGCCATGATGGCGGCCAGCGATTCCTCCATGCGCGGGCGCTGCGTGCGCGCCTCGATGCCCATCATGTAGGCGTCGCTGACCAGGGCGCCCGGCCCGCAGCCCAGCATGGTGCGGCCGCGTGTCATGTGGTCGAGCTGCACGAAGCGCTGCGCCACCAGGAAGGGGTGATGGTAGGGCAGCGAGGTGACGCCCGAGCCCAGGCGGATGTGCTTCGTGCGCTCGGCGGCGGCCGCGATCATCAGTTCGGGGCTGGCGATGGTCTCCCATCCGGCGGAGTGGTGCTCGCCCACCCAGGCCTCGTCATAGCCCAGCTGGTCCAGCGCCACGAGCAGGTCGAGGTCGCGGCCGAGCGCAAGGGTCGGGTTGTCACCCAGCCGGTGGAAGGGGGCGAGGAAGATGCCGAAGTTCAGGCCGGCATGGGGCATGGGGCGCACTCCCGGAAGGTTTGGGAAAGGCTGGCCCCGCAATGGGGCGCGGTCAACGGCGCACGACCAGCGCAACCCCGAGCACGGCGACGGCGGTGCCCAGCAGCGCCTGCGGCGCCATGCCCTCGCCCATCACAGCCCAGGCGATGAGCGCGGCGAGCGGCGGCACCAGGAAAAACACGGAAGAGGCGCGCGCGGCCTCACCATGGCGCAGCATGGCGAACAGCAGCGAAAGCGAGATCAGAGAATTTACCAGCACAAGGTAGGCCAGCCCCGCGAAGAGGCCGGGCGCCCAGGCCACCCGCATGGTCTCCAGCAGGAAGGCGAGCGGCAGGGTGGCCAGCAGCGCCACCGCGCACATGACCAGGTTGGCGGTCACGAGGTGGGTGGCCCGACCGCCCCGCCGTTCCAGCAGCGCGCCGGCCGTCATGGTGGCCAGCGCCAGCATGGCGAAGAACAGCCCGACCCAGCCGCTGGCGGCCAACCCCGAGCCCGAGAGAATCACCAGCGCCGCTCCCAGCACACCGAGCGAAAGCCCCGCCCAGCCACGCGGGTCCAGCGGCGGGTCGCCGGTGACACGCGGCGCCAGGACAGCAACCGCCACGGGTTGCAGCCCGATGAGCAGCGCGATGGTCCCCGCCCCCATGCCCGCCTTCATGGCGAGGTTCATCGAGGCGAAATAGGCGAACTGCACGAGCAGCCCCATGCGCGTCAGGTGCCACAGCGTGGCGCGGTCCGGCCAGACCGGGCGCAGGACCAGCCACAGCGGCGCCAGCAGCGCCACCACGGCGGCATAGCGCAGCACCTGCAAGGTCAGCGGCTCGACATGCGGCAGGCTGACGGCGATGGCGGTGAACCCGCCGGACCACAGCGTCACGAAGAGGAAGGGCGCCAGGATCAACCAGCGGGGCTTGGCCTTGGCGTCCATCCGGACAGCTTCGGCGCGATGCGAAGCGGCGTCCATAGGCCAATGGCGCCCGTTCCGCGTCGGCGCCCAAAGCTGGTTGAAGCTTCGGGCGAAGCCGGATAAACAGTTTCGAGAGAAACTATTAATCAACCATTGGGGGACAAACACGTCATGACGCATCCGCTTCAGGCCGGGGAAGTTCACCCCGCGCGCCGTGCCCTGCTGCTGGGCGCCTTGGCCACCCCTGCCGTGCTGGCCGCGGGCCGCGCCTCCGCGCAGGAGGTGACGCTGCGGCTGCACCACTTCCTGCCCGCCGTCTCCAACGTCCACCGCCATTTCCTGACGCCCTGGGCGCAGAAGGTGCAGCAGGAGAGCAACAACCGCCTGCGCATCCAGATCTTCCCTTCCATGCAGCTGGGTGGCGCGCCGCCGCAGCTCTACGACCAGGCGCGCGACGGCGTGGCGGACATCGTCTGGACGCTGCCCGGCAACACGCCCGGCCGCTTTCCCTCCATAGAGGTGATCGAGCTGCCCTTCGTCGCGCACAAGCGGGCCAGCGTGAACGCCCGCGTGGTGCAGCAGCTGCACGACGAGGTGTTCGCTCGCGAATTCGCCGACACCCACATCCTCTGCGCCTGGGCGCATGATGCGGGCGTGATCCATGCCCGCCGTGCGGTGGGCCGCAGGGAGGACATGTCCGGCCTCAAGCTGCGCTTCCCCACCCGCCAGGCGGGCGAGGCGCTGCGCGCGCTGGGGGCTGCCCCCATCGGCATGCCCATCCCGCAGGTGCCCGAGGCGCTGGCCCAGGGCGTCATCGACGGTGCGGTGGTGCCGTGGGAGGTGGTGCCCGCCATTCGCCTGCACGAGACGCTGCGCCACCACACGCAATTCGCCGGCAGCCCCACCTTCTACACGGCGAGCTTCGTGCTCGCGATGAACCGCGCGAAATACGACGCCCTGCCGGCCGAGCTGAAGGCCGTCATGGACGCCAATTCCGGCCAGGCCGCCGCCACCATGGCCGCCCGCGTCTGGGACGAGCAGGGGCCGAGCGTGGAGACCATGGTCCGCCGCCGCGCGAACAACAGCATCGTGGAGTTGGACGAGACCGAGGCACGGCGCTGGGCCGCAGCCACCCAACCCGTCATCGACGCCTGGGTGCGGTCCATGGGCGAGCGCAACGTCCAGGGGGCGGCGCTGCTGGAGCGCGCCCGCGCGCTGATCGCGCAATACGGCCAAGGGGTCGCCTGAGCCCTTGAAGCCGGAGGGGCTCCTGGCGCGCCTCGCCGCCGGCGCGGCCTTGGCCGGCGGTGCGGTGCTGCTGGCGGCGGCCCTGCTGACGGTGGTCTCCGTGCTGCTGCGCTGGCTGACGGACCAGCCGGTGCGGGGTGATTTCGAACTGGTTTCCATCGGCGGCGGGCTCGCGGTGCTGGGCACGCTCGCCTATGGCAGCGCCATGCGCGCCAATATCCTGGTGGACACCTTCACGCAGTGGCTGCCACGCCGCGCAACAGGGCTGCTGGACGCCTTCTGGACGCTGGCCTGGGCGCTGATGCTGCTGCTGATCGCGGAGCGCATGATGCAGGGCGCCTGGGAGACCTGGGCCAACAACATGCGCACCATCGGCCTGCTGGCGCTCCCCTATTGGTGGGCCATCGCCATCGGCGCCGCCTGCTTCGCGCTGGCGGGGATGGCGGCCTTGGCCTGGCTGCCGCGGCTGATACGGGGCGGGCGCTGAATGGCGCCTGAGTTCGCGCTGGCCGCGACGGGCTTCGCCGCCTTGATGGCGCTGATCGTGCTGCGCGCGCCCATCGCGCTGGCCATGCTGCTGGTGGGGGCGGCTGGCTATGTGCATGTGCTCGATGCCGCGGCCCTGATGAACTACCTCAAGACCACGCCCTACCACCTGTTCGCGAACTACACGCTGACCATCATCCCGCTGTTCATCCTGATGGGCGCGCTGGCCGAGCGCGGCGGGCTGGCGCGCGACCTGTTTGCCGCCGCCAATGCGCTGATGGGCCGCCGTCCGGGGGGGCTCGCCATGAGCGTCATCGGCGCGAGTGCGGCCTTCGGCGCGGTCTGCGGCAGCTCGGTTGCCACCACCGCCACCTTCGGCCGCGCCGCCCTGCCCGAGTTGCTGCGCTATGGCACGACACCGGGCTTCGCCACCGGCACCATCGCGGCGGGCGGCACGCTGGGCATATTGATCCCGCCCTCGGTCATCCTCGTGGTCTATGCCATCAGCACCGAGCAGAACATCGCGAAGCTGTTCATGGCGGCGCTGATCCCGGGGCTGCTGGCGGCGCTCTCCTACCTCGGGGTGATCTGGCTGCGGATGTGGCTGAACCCGGGCCTCGGCCCGCCCGGCCCCGTGCTGGACGCGGCCGAGCGCCGGCGCGCCTTCCTCAACGTCATCCCCGTGCTTGGCATCGCGGTGGTGGTGGTGGGCGGCATCTATGGCGGCGTCTTTACGCCGACCGAGAGCGCGGGCGTCGGCTGCATCGCGGTGCTTGCCGTCGGGCTCGCGCGGCGCTCACTGCCGCTGGCGGAGGTGCGCTCGGCCATTCTCTCGGCCGCCGAGACCACGGCCATGATCTTCGCCATCCTGCTCGGCGCCGAGATCTTCAACGCGTTCCTCGCACTTACCCAGGCGCCGGACCTGCTGGGCCTGTGGGTGGGCGAGCAGGGCTACCCGCCCTATGGCGTGCTGGTCGTGCTGCTGCTGGCCTACATCGTGCTGGGCGCGGTGATGGACGAGCTGGCCATGATCCTGCTGACGCTGCCCATTTTCTTCCCCGTGATCACCGCGCTCGACTTCGGGCTGACGACCGAGGAGACGGCGATCTGGTTCGGCATCCTGGTGCTGGTGGTGGTGGGCATCGGGCTCACCTCGCCGCCCATCGGGCTGAACGTCTTCGTCATCAGCGCCATCGCGAAGGACGTGCCCATCCTCGACACCTATCGCGGCGTGCTGCCCTATGTGGCGGCCGACCTGCTGCGCCTGTCGGTACTGGTGGCCTTCCCGGCGCTGAGCCTTTGGCTGGTGCGGCTTTTGACATAGGCTGCCGCGCATGAGCGACCCCGCCCCCTTCGCGCGCCCCGCCCCAGGCAGCCAGCCGCCGCTGGATGTGCCGGCCTATGGCAGCACGCGCCACCGCGCCCCGGCCCAGGCGCCCATCCGCGCGCCGCACACGCTGACCGAGACGAGCGGCCCGCGCTTCGACCCGGCCCGCTTCCCGCCGCACGCCGACATGTCCGTGCACCAGGGCCGCGCTGCCATGGGCGAGCGCATCATCGTCGCCGGCCGCGTGACCGATGGCGCGGGCCGGCCCGTCGCGCACCACATGGTGGAAATCTGGCAGGCCAATGCCGCCGGCCGCTACCACCACCCCGGCGACACGCATGACGCGCCGCTCGACCCCAACTTCGAGGGGCGCACGCGGCTCTTCACCGACGCGGAGGGAAACTACCGCCTCACCACCATCCGCCCCGGCGCCTACCCTTGGCGCAACCACCACAATGCCTGGCGGCCGGTGCACATCCATTTCAGCCTGTTCGGCCCCGGCTTCGCCCAGCGCCTCATCACGCAGATGTATTTCCCCGGTGACCCGCTGCTGGCGCTCGACCCCATCTTCCAGGCCACGCCCGATGCCGCGGCGCGCGAGCGCCTGGTGGCAGGCTTCGACCTCGACGTGACGCAGCCCGAGTTCGCGCTCGGCTACCGCTTCGACATCACACTGCGCGGGCCCGCGGCGACCCCCTTCGAATGACCACCGCGCACCAGACCGCCGGCCCCTACTGGCACCTGATCGATTTTCCAGAGTGGGCGGACCTGCTGCGCGACCACGCGGCGCCCGCCATCACCCTCACCGGCACCATCACCGACGGCACCGGCGCGCCCGTCACCGACGCCATGGTGGAAATCTGGCAGGCCGATGCGGCGGGAAGCTACGAGGGCGACTTCCACGGCTTCGGCCGCTGCGCGACCGATACCGAGGGGCGCTTCCGCTTCCGCACGCTCAAGCCCGGCCCGATGCCCGGCCGCGGCAACAGCATGCAGGCGCCGCACGTGCAGGTTGCGATCTTTGCGCGCGGCCTGCTGGCGCACCTCACCACCCGCCTCTACTTCGCCGGCGACCCGCTGAACGACGCCGACCCGCTGCTGGCCCTGGTGCCGGCCGAGCGCCGCCCCACCCTCATCGCGCAGGAGGCGGCGCCCGGCGAGTGGCGCCTCGACATCCGCCTGCAGGGCGAGAACGAAACCGTCTTCCTGGATATCTGACATGCCCGTGAATCCCGCCGATGCGCCCGTGCTGGGCGCGCTCTACGGCACCGACGCCATGCGCGCGGTGATGAGCGAGATGAGTTTCCTGCAGCGCATGCTGGATGTGGAGGCGGCACTCGCACGCGCCCAGGCGCACCTGGGCATCGTGCCGGCCGAAGCCGCCGCCGCCATCACCGACGCCGCTCGCGCCGAAGCGCTGGACCTGCCGGCGCTGGCCGCCGCCACGCGCAACACGGGCTATCCGGTGGTGGGGCTGGTGAAGCAGCTCAGCGCGCTGGCCGGGCCGGATGCCGGGCGCTGGACGCATTGGGGCGCCACCACCCAGGACATCATGGACAGCGCCGTGGTGCTGCAACTGCGCGAGGCGCTGGCGCTGGTCCGCGCCGACCTCGTCGCCACCAACCAGGGCTTCGCCCGCATGGCGCGCGCCCATCGCGGCACGGTCATGGCCGGGCGCACCCACCTCCAGCACGCGCTGCCCGTCACCTTCGGCTACAAGGTGGCAGTGTGGCTCTCGCCGCTGATCTCGATGCTGGAGCGGCTGGACCAGCTCGAACCCCGCGCGCTGCGCCTGCAATTCGGCGGCGCGGCCGGCACGCTGGCCTCGCTGGGCGAGCAGGGGCTGGCCGTGCACGAGGAACTGGCGCGCGAACTCGGCCTGCCGCCGGCCGACATCACCTGGCATGTGGCGCGCGACGGCCTGGCCGAAGTGGTCACCTTCTGTGGCCTGCTCTGCGGCGCGCTGTCCAAGATCGCGACCGACGTGATGCTGATGATGCAGACCGAACTCGCCGAGGTGACCGAACCCCACGTCACCGGCCGCGGCGGCAGCAGCACCATGCCGCAGAAGCGCAACCCGATCAGCTGTGAATATATCCTGGCCCAGTCGCGAGGGGTGCACGCGCTGGTGGGGCAGATGCTGGCGGCCATGGCGCAGGATCTGGAGCGCGGCACCGGCCCCTGGCAGGCGGAACCGCTGGTGCTCGGCCAGGCGCTGGTGCTGACCCATGGGGCGCTGAGCCAGGCGCGCTTCCTGGCCGAGGGGCTGGTGGTGGACGCCGACCGCATGCGCCGCAACCTGGCCGCGACGGGGGGCCTCATCGCGGGCGAGCAGGTGATGATGGGCCTCGCCCCCGTGCTCGGCCGAGGCGAGGCGCACCACATCGTCAATCGCGCCTGCGACGCCGCCATCGCGCATGGTATCCCGCTCACCGAGGCGCTGCTGCAGGAGGAGGCCGTCGCCAGCCGCCTCGACGCGGCGGCGGTCGCGGCGCTGTGCGAGCCGGAGAGCTACCTGGGCAGTGCGGGGCTGTTCGTGGAGCGCGTGCTCGCCCGGATGTGAGGGGTCATCCGGCCCGGCTTCATCCAAGCTTCATCCCGTCACAAAGCCCTTGTCACCTTGGCACCCCATTGGACACCTCGTTACACAGGACGAGGTTGATCATGGTTTCCATTTCGCGCCGCGGGGCGCTCCTTGCGGCCCCCGTCACCCTCGCGACTGCCCGGCAGGCGGGCGCGCAGAGCCGCGGCGTGCTGCGCGTCGGCCTCGGTCCGCAGCAGCCCACCCAGCAGGACACCCGCCGGGTGTGGGAACCGCTCTATCGCCAGGTGGCCGAGCGCCTGGGACTGGAACTGCGCCTGAACGTCGCCAATGACTGGGCCGGCATCTCGGTGGCCCTGGCGAATGAGCAGATCGACATCGCGCAAATGGGCCCCTGGGGCTACATCCTGGCCCGCGCAAATGGTGGGGCGCGCATCGCGGCCACCATGCTGGTCAATGGCGAGCCCACCTACAAGGCCATCATCGTGGGCCGTCCCGGCCTGACTATCGCCCGCTTCCCCGAAGGCGCCCGCGGCATGTCCATGCAGATGCTGGACCGCGGTTCGACCTCGGGCTGGCTCGTGCCCACGCATTTTCTCCGTCAGCAAAGCATCGACCCCGCCAGCTTCTTCGGCCGCTACGCCGAAGGGGCCTCGGCGGCGGCCGCCCAGATGGCGACCATCAACGGCCAGGTGGACCTCGCCACCGGCTGGGACACGCACCGCAACACCATGATCCGCAACGGCACCATCCGCGCGGACTCCAACCAGATCATCTGGGAATCGGCGCCGCTGCCCAATGAATGCGTCGTCGTTCGCAAGGGCTATGACGAAGCGGCCCGCGTCCAGTTGGGCGAGGCCCTGGCCGCGCTGACGCCCGCCGAGCGGGAGAGGATGCTCCCCTGGCCCTACACCGGCTTCGTGCCGGCCACCCACGAGCCCTACGCCGTGCTGGAGCGGATGGGCCACGACCTGGGCGTCCTGCGGGCTTCGTGAAGGCGCCCTGGCGCAACCCGGACGGCCGGTATGCCGAGCCGGCCTTCGACCCGCTGTCCGCACGGAACCTGCTGCGCATCCTCGCCGGCGGCCTCGTGGCGCTGGTCTTCGCCGCCTCGGTCTGGATGGCCGAGGTGGACCCGGTGGCGCTGGTCGAGGGCCTGCCGCGCCTGATGGCCTGGGGCGCCCGCGCCTGGCCGCCCTTCCTGGAGGACCTCGACGCCTTTGCCCTGCGGGGGCTGGAGACGGTGGCCATCGCGGTGGTGGGCACCGGCGTCGCGACGATCCTGGCCTTCCCCCTCTCGGTGCTGATCGCGCGCAACGTCACGCCCTTTCCCGCCCTGGCGCTGCCGATCCGCTGGGTGGTGAACGGCTTCCGCGGCATCGACACGGTGGTGTTCGCGCTGCTGTTCGTCGCCGCTGTGGGGCTCGGGCCCTTCGCGGGCGTGCTGGGCATGGTGGTGCACTCGATCGGCGTCATCGCGAAACTCAACGCGGAGGCCATCGAAACCCTGCCTCCCGCACCGTTGGAGGCCGCCTCGCTCTCGGGGGCGAACCGGACGAAGGTGGTCAGCTACGCCATGCTGCCGGCGGTGCTGCCGAACCTCGCCTCCATCTCGCTCTATGTCTGGGAGGCGAATGTGCGGACCTCGACTATCCTCGGCATCGTCGGCGCGGGGGGCATCGGGATCGAGATCAAGGCGGCGATCGACCTGTTGGACTTTCCGAAATTGCTGACCCTCTCCGTCATCGTCCTGATTATGGTGACCCTCATCGACCAGCTCTCCGCCTGGCTGCGGCGCCGCCTTGTCTGACCCGGCATCCCTGCGGATCACGGCGCTGGGCAAGCGCTACGGCGGCACCCATGCGCTGCGCGACGTCTCCTTCGACGTGGCACCCGGCGAGTTCGTGGCCCTCCTCGGCCCGTCAGGCGCGGGAAAATCCACCCTGTTCCGCTGCGTCACGCGGCTGGTCGCGCCCGATGCCGGCCGCGTGGAGGTGCTGGGCCGCGACATGGCGCCGCTGCGCGGGCGGGCATTGCGGGAGGCCCGGCGCGAGGTCGGGCTCATCTTCCAGCAGTTCAACCTGATCAACCGCATGTCGGCCATGGCGAATGTCCTGGCCGGGCGCATGGGGCATGTGCCCACCTGGCGCGTGGTCTTGCGCGCCTTCCCGGCGGAGGACCGGCAGGTCGCCCTGGCCGCGCTGGATCGGGTGGGACTGCTCGACCGCGCCTACCAGCGCGCCGACAGCCTCTCCGGCGGGCAGCAGCAGCGCGTGGCCATCGCCCGCGTGCTGGCGCAGCGCGCGAGGCTGATCCTGGCCGATGAGCCCGTCTCCTCGCTCGATCCGCAATCAGCGGCGAACGTGCTGACCTTGCTCCGGCGGATCGCGCGGGACGAGGGCATCGCGGTGCTGTGCGCGCTGCATCAGGTGGAACTGGCCCGCCAATATGCGGACCGGGTGGTGGCGCTGCGCGATGGGGCCCTGTTGCTGGAGGCGCCGGCGGCCGCCTTCGACGCAAGCGCCTTCGAGAGCCTCTACGGGGTGATGCCCGCCTGAACGGCGGGGTGGGCGCCGCCGCCTGGCGCCTGATCGCGAACGTCCTCGGGCAGGACCAGCGCGGCGGTCTGCACCAGCGCGCCGATGCGCGCCTCGTCCAGCCCCGCCTCGCGCAGCACCTCGCGGCCATCCTCGCCCAGGCGGCGTGTCGGCGCGCGCGGGATGTCGCCGTGGTTGGAGAAGCGCACCGGGGCCGCCATCCGCACCAGCTTGCCCTCGCTCGGGTGCTGCTCCTCCTGGAAGAAGCCGACGGCGTTGAGGTGCGGGTCGGCGCGCAGGCTCTGCAGCGTATGCGCGGGCGCGCAGGGCACGTCGGCGCGGCCCAGCACCTCCAGCCACTCCGCCGTGGTCCGGGTGGCGAGGATCGCGCCCAGCTCGGCATAGATGGCGTCGATGTGCTGGGTGCGGGTGGTGTGGCTGGCCATGCGGGGGTCGCGGTCGAACCGCTCCGGCTCGCCGATGGCGGCGAAGAAGCGGCGCCACTGCGCGTCATTGTAGATCATGGCGCAGAGATGCCCATCCTTCGTCGGGTAGGGCCGGCGGTCGGGGCTGAGCAGGCGGGGATACCCGCCCGCGTCCAGGGGCGGGTCGTAGGTGAGGCCGGTGAGGTGGTCGCCCAGCGTCAGGCTCGCCATCACCTCGAACATCGGCACCTCGATGTCCTGGCCGAGCCCAGTGCGGCCGCGCTCCACCAGCGCCGCCAGCACGGCCGAGAGGGTGTGCAGCCCGGTGACCCGGTCGGCCAATGCCAGCGGGGTGTAGCGCGGCGCGTCCGCCCCCTGGCGCTGCGCCAGATGCGGCAAGGCGGCCAAGCCCTGGATCAGGTCGTCATAGGCCGGCAGCCTGCCGTAGGGCCCGGCCTGCCCGAAGCCCACGATGCCCGCGTAGACCAGCCGCGCGTTCGCCGCGCGCAGGGTCGCGGCGTCCATGCCGAGGCGCGCCATGGCGGCGGGGCGGATATTGGTCACCACGACGTCACAGGTGGCGGCGACGGCATGCGCGGCCTCCCGCGCTTCCGCCCGCTTCAGGTCGAGGCAAAGCGAGCGCTTGCCGCGGTTCAGCGTCAGGTACATGCACCCCATGCCCTTGTTGCGCATGGGGCCGATGAGGCGGATCACATCGCCCTCGGGCGACTCCAGCTTGATGACCTCGGCCCCCATCTCGGCCATGAGCTGCGTGGCATAGGGGCCGAGCAGCACCGTCGTCATGTCCAGCACGCGGATGCCGGCGAGCGGCCCTTTTCCTCCTGTCATGCGCTTTCCCCCGACGGCGTGGCCGCGCAGCCTATGGCAGCCGCCCCCCTTTGCAAGCGCCGCCCCCCTCGGCAGTCTGCGCCCCTAGGGAGAGAACGCCACACCATGACCTTTCGCATCGGCTATGTCGGCTATGTGCCACATCAGAACTTCTTCGACACCTGCGCGACCGATCCGGCGCTGGAGGTGGTGCGGGTGCCCCTGGAGGCGGACATCTCGGAGGCGGTGCAGATCCTCTCCTCCTGCCACGGCTACTACGCCATGGCCTCGCGCGACGAATTGCCGCGCCACCTGCACGTGACCGAGGCGCTGCTGGCCAAGCTGCCCCGCCTGCTGATGGTGGCGAGCACGGGGGCGGGCTACGACACCTGCGACCCCGACGCCTGCACCGCGGCCGGTGTGGCGCTCGTCAACCAGGCGGGCGGCAACGCGGAAGGCGTGGCCGAACACGCCGTCGGCCTGATGCTCGGCTGTCTCAAGCGCGTGCCCGAGGCCCATGCCGCCATGAAGGCCGGCGAGGCGCAGGACCGCGGCCGGCTGATGGGCCGCGAGCTGCGCGGCCGCGTGGTGGGGCTGGTGGGCTGCGGGAATGTGGGCATGCGCGTCGCCGAAATCCTCCGCGCCGCCTTCGGCTGCCGGGTGCTGGCCTGTGATCCCTTCGTGGACGCGCAGACCCTGGCCGCCCGCGGCGCCGAGAAGGTGGAGATGGCCGACCTGCTCGCCCAGGCCGACGTGGTCAGCCTGCATTGCCCGCTGACGCCGGCCACCCGCGGCATGATCGGCCGCGAGGCCTTCGCCGCGATGAAGCCCGGCGTGGTTTTCATCACCACCGCGCGTGGCTCCATCCATGACGAGGCGGCGCTGCTGGCGGCGCTGGAATCCGGCCATGTGGCCAGTGCCGGCCTTGATGTTTGGGAGCAGGAGCCACCGCCGGTTGACCACCCCCTGCTGCACCATCGGGCGGTGCTGGCCAGCCAGCACACGGCAGGCGTCACGCATGAGAGCCGCGCCAACATCACGCGCATCGCCGCCCTGGCGTTTTCCGAACTCGCATCGGGCCGGATGCCGCCGCGCATCGTGAACCCGGAGGTGAAGCCCCGCTTCGCCGAGCGCGCGGCCGCCCTGGGGATGCCGCTCACGGCGGGGTAACCTCCGGGGCCTGCCGGACACGTGGAGGTTGCGCGCAGCGGCGGTTGAGTTCTAGCCTGCGCCCCCCGGCAGGAGGGCCCTCATGCGCAAGATTGACAAGATCATCTGGCACTGCTCGGCGACGCCCGAGGGGCGCGACGTGAAGCTGGCCGATATCCGCCGGTTCCACATGCAGGAGCGCAAGTGGAAAGACATCGGCTACCACTACGTCATCGAGCTGGATGGCAGCGTGCGGGACGGACGCCCGCTGGCCAGCATCGGTGCGCACGTCATCAACCACAACGCGCATTCCATCGGCATCTGCTATGTCGGCGGCACCGACGCCGGCGGCCGCGCGCGGGACACGCGGACGACGGCGCAGCGGGCCGCGCTCTACAAGCTCACCCAGCAATTGCTGGCGCAGTTCCCCGGCGCCACCGTGCACGGCCATAATGAATTCGCCGCCAAGGCCTGCCCCTGCTTCGATGTGCGGGCCGACTGGCAGGCCCACATCATGACGCTCAGCATCCCGCGCGACGAGATGGAGGAGGCGGACGCGCTTCCGTCCGCCTGAGCCTCCCCCGCTCTGCGGGCCAGTTCAGGCCCAGAGGCGCTCGTTCTGCAGGTTGGTGTAGAGGTCGGCCACGAACTCGCCGTAGCCGTTGAACAGCTGGGTCGGCACGCGCTCGCCGCTGCCCAGCAGTCGCTCGGTGGCCTGGCTCCAGCGCGGATGCGCCACCTGGGGGTTCACATTGGCCCAGAACCCGTACTCGGAGCCCTGGATCACCGGCCAGAAGGTGCGCGGGCGCTCGGCCGTGAAGGTCATCTTCACCAGGGACTTGCCGGACTTGAAGCCGTATTTCCACGGGAACAGCACGCGCAGCGGCCCGCCATTCTGCTGCGGCAGCGGCTTGCCGAAGAGGCCCACTGGCATGAATGTCAGCTCGTTGGCGGCCTCCGCGATGGTGCAGCCCTCGACATGCGGCCAGGGATACCAGCTCTGCCGCAGCCCGGGCATGACGCCGGGGATGGCGGCGGTCTCGAAGGTGACGTAGCGGGCGCCGGCCTGGGGCTCCACCAGACGCAGCAGGTGCGACATCTCGAAGCCCGACCAAGGCACCGTCATCGCCCAGGCCTCGACGCAGCGCAGGCGGTAGACGCGCTCCTCGATGGGCATCAGGCGGATCAGGTCGTCGATGTCGAATTCGCGCGGGCGGGCCACCATCCCTTCCACCTTCAGGGTCCAGGGGCGCGTGGGCATCCGCTGGGCGGCGCGGGAGATGTTCTTGCTCGTCCCGAACTCGTAGAAGTTGTTGTAGGTGGTGGCGTCGCGCTCGGGGCTGAGGTCGCGCCCGGCCACGTAGCGCTCGTTGCGGGTATGGGCTGGCAGCGGCGGGCCGGCCGGCAGGTCCGCCACGCGCTGGGCATGGGCCGTGGAGGCAAAGCCCGCGGCCGGGAGCAGCGCGGCCCCCGCCCCCATCAGGGCGCGGCGGTTCAGCACCAGGTGCTGTGGCGTGGCAGCGGTCTCGGGCAATTCCCAGCCGCGGCGGCGTCGGATCAGCATGGCATGGCTCCTGTGTTCGGGTGGGCGTCCTGGGGTGGCTTCGTCCCACCTCCCCTATCTGGTTACGCTCCAATCGGGCGCCAGGACGTGAAGCCCATCCAGGAAGAACAGTGCGTCGCGCCCGGCGCGCTGACCGGCGCGCGCCGCGGCCAGGCTCTCGGCGTCGCGCAGGACATAGAGGGTGCCAGGCTCCGGGCGCCCCTCAGCGAGCCGGGCCAACACCTCGGCGCGCAGCCGCGCCTTGGCCGCCTCGTCGCTGCGGGCGAGATAGACGGCGTCGGTCGTCATGCGGTTCTGGGCGGCAAAGACTGCGATGGGCTCCCAATAGGGCCCCTGGTTCGCGGCCGGCACGGCGCGGATGGCGCCGTAATGAGGTGCTGCGGCCGTCCAGAACGGGTGCTGAAGCTGCACGGCCATCTGCGGGGCATCGGGCGGGAAATAGCTGGCCACGCGCCGGAAGCCCGGCTGCAGATCCAGCACCTGCACCACCACCAGTGCCGCCATGATGAGGCCCGCCACCGCCGGCCCTGCCACACGCACCAGCCCGACCGCGCCTGCCACCATCAGCGCATAGGCCAGCGGCCAGTAGAAGCGCTCGGAGGCGCGCAGCGCGGAGGCGAGCTCTACCAGGCGTTCGGGCAGCGGCAGCAAGGTGAACTGATGGCCCGCGAAGCTCGGCCGGTGGGTGATGGCAAAGGCCAGCATCAGCCCCAGCACCACCATGAGCGGCAGATGGCGCCGCGCCGGCTGCGCCAGGAGGGCGAAGGCCGACAGCAGCAGCGCGCCCAGCCCGGCATAGCTGCCATTGACCTCGACATGGCCGGTGTCCGGCAGGGTGGGCAGGATGCCGCCCCAGACGGTCGCGTTGAAGGGCGCGAGCAGGTCCAGCTGCATTTCGCCGAATCGCTCACGCGTGCCGGCGAAGCCGCCGCCGAGCAGGAAGAACCCCGCCGCCCACAGCCCCGCCAGCCCCGCCAGCGGCACGAGGGCCAGTTCCGCCCAGAAGCGCCAGCCATGGCCGCGC
Source organism: Roseococcus sp. (assembly GCA_051860645.1). Classification (GTDB taxonomy): domain Bacteria; phylum Pseudomonadota; class Alphaproteobacteria; order Acetobacterales; family Acetobacteraceae; genus Roseococcus. Next base: position 6,162 of record JBHYDO010000043.1, on the reverse strand, counting down.
CGCCCCCAGGCATCGGCGGTCCAGAGGGCCAGCACCATCGGCAAGAGGTAGGAGTGGATGAGCGAGGCGGCCAGCACCAGCCCCGCCCAGGCCAACGGCCGCGCCCTGCCGCCCGGGGTGAGGGCCAGCCAGAGCCCCCACAGCAGCAGCCAATGCGCACCCAATGCGAAATGCCCGCCCAGCCGGTTCAGCATCATGGGCTGCAGCACGAAGAGCAGCGCGCCGGCCAGCCGTGCCACCGGGTCGGCGGTGGCCAGGCCCACCAGCCGCCATCCAAGCCAGGCCTGCAACGCCCCGCAGGCCACCAGCCACAATCCCCAGTATTGCGGAACCTCGATCGCCCCGCGCAGTGCCTTGAAGAGGAAGGCCAGCAGGGGGATGGAATCGGCGTAGAAGATCGAGGAGGCCAGTTCCATGCCGTAGCGCGGGTTCAAGCCGGGCGGCCAGCCCCAGGGCGCCTCGCGGAAGAAGGTCCAGCCCAGCCAGTATTGCACCGGATCGGGGCCGATCATGCCGGACAGGATCCAGTGCTCGTTCCCCGGCGGCACCACATGCCAGCCGAACACGACGATGATGCTGGCCGCGCCGGCGAGCGCGGCAAGCGCGCCGGCCCAGGCGGGGTGGGGTGGGGTGGCAGGGGGTGGGGTCACGCAGGCACTCCAAACGCGGCATGAAACCGGGCAAAGGTGGCGAAACCATGCCGCCCGCAACCGAGCGGTGCGACGGATCGCCCTGCGCGGCCGGGCGCATGATCGGGCCGCGGCTTGTGCCGGATATCGCGTCGCGTGGGGCGTCCTCAGGGGACGCCGCGGTTGCGTGCATTGGTCAAGAAGACCATTGCCTGTGCTCCAGGCCCCCGCATCGCTCACTCGCAAAACACACCCCAGTATTCAACCCAAGATAACTTCTCCCTACTAAATATTAATTTCTTTCAATTTTCAGGATCAGACTTTTCAACATCCAGTTAATTGCAGGTTAATTCAGAAAAGACTTTGTAATTATCGATGTCTTTGATAACGTCGGATCGCACGGAAAGTCAGGAACATGATTGATCGTCGCAGCCATCGGCGCGTCCGCGGGCGGAGTTGAGGCGCTTCGCAGCGTCTTCCGGCAGGCCCGCGGCGGGGCGGGCATCGCCTATGTCGTGCTGCTGCACCTGGACCCCGGCCGTTGCAGCCTGCTCACGGAAATCCTCGCGCGCGACTGCGCGCTGACGGTGGTGACCGCCGTGGATGGCGTGCTGCTCGCCGCCGATGAGGTGCAGGTGGTGCCGCCGGGCAAGCTCGCCACGGTGGAGGACGGGCGCCTCCTGCTCTCGGACGCGCCGCCGACGAGCCATGATCCCCGCTCGGTGGACGTGCTGTTCGCCTCCCTCGCGCGTGCCTTCAAGGACCGCGCCGTGGGCGTCGTGCTGTCGGGCTTCGGCACCGACGGAACCATCGGCATCAAGGCCATCTAGGAGCTCGGCGGCCTGGCGATGGCGCAGGGCAGCAATGGCACCCGGCCCGGCCACAGCGGCATGCCTGACAGCGCCATCGCCGGGGGCCTGGTGGACCTGGTGGTGCCCGCCGAGGACATCACGGCCAGGCTCGTGGCCTATGCCGAAAGCCTGGACAAGCTGGCCGCGCTCACGGCGGAGCCGACCGGCACCAAACCCGGCGAACAAAACCCCATCGAGTCCGCGCGCGCCAGGATCTGCGAGATCCTGCGGCGTGAGGTCGGGCATGACTTCTCCGGCTACAAGCACCAGACCTTCATGCGCCGGGTGCAGCGGCGCATCCAGGTGCTGCACAGCGCCTCGCTCGAGGCCTACGTCGCGCAACTGGACCGCGACCATGACGAGGCCATGGCCCTGCTGCGCGACCTGCTGATCAGCGTCACGTCCTTTTTCCGTGATGAGGACGCCTTCGCCGCGCTGACCGCGCAGGCCATCCCAAGGATGTTCGCAGACAAGGGCGCCGATGACACGGTGCGCGTCTGGGTGCCGGGCTGCGCCACCGGCGAGGAGGCCTTCTCCATCGCCATGCTGCTGTGTGAGCACGCGCCGGCGGGACGCGCCGCGCCGAGGCTGCGCGTCTTCGCCACCGACATCGACGAGAACGCCCTGCTGGCCGGTCGCGCTGGACGCTACCCACTGGCGCTGCTGGAGCATCTCTCCCCCGCACGGCTGGAACGCTTCTTCGACGGCGACGGGCCCATTCGCACCATCACGAAGGAAGTCCGCGACATCTGCGTGTTTTCCTCGCACAGCCTGATCCGCGACCCGCCCTTCTCGCGGCTCGATCTCATCTCCTGCCGCAACCTGCTGATCTACCTGGATGCCGGCGCGCAGCGGGAACTGTTCCCGATGTTCCACTTCGCCCTGCGGCCCGGCGGCTACCTGTTCCTCGGCACGGCCGAGAGCGCGGTCCAGTTCAGCGACCTGTTCACGCCGCTGGACAAGCACCACCGCCTCTACCAGCGCCGCGACAACACCGCGAGCAAGCCGCGCTTTCCGATCCCGCGCGGGGTGGTGGAGGCGCGCGGCCTTTCCCTGCCGCCGCCTGCGGGCCAGGCGAACTCGCCGCGCCGCGTGCGCGAGGCGGCGGAAGCCATCGTGCTGGAGCGCTTCGGCCCGGCCCATGTGGTGGTGAACCGGGACGGCGCGGTCGTTCACTACTCGTCCCGCACCGGCCGCTACCTGGAGGCCGCGCCGGGCGAACCCACGCGCAGCCTCCTGGCGCTGGCCCGGCCCGGGCTGCGCCTCGACATCCGCCTCGCGCTGGAGGAGGCGCTGCGAACCCGCCGGGCGGTGACGCGGCTTGGAGCCGCCCCCATCGGGGCCGACATGATTCGGCAGACCACCGTCACGGTGCTGCCCATGCCCGAGGCGGACCCGGCGGACCCGCTGTTCCTCATCGTCCTGACCGAGCCGGAGGCGAAGCCGCCGCCCAGGCATGCCGCCGCGCCGGCGGAGCCGGACGAGCCCGCCGCCATCCTCGCCGAACGCGAGTTGCGCGAAATGCGCGAGCGGCTGCAGACGGTGATCGAGGAATACGAGACGGCCGTGGCCGAGCTGCGCGCCGGCAATGAGGAGCTGGTCTCGGTCAACGAGGAACTGCAATCGGCCAATGAGGAGCTGGAAACCTCGAAGGAGGAACAGCAATCCGTCAACGAGGAGCTCCAGACGGTCAACCAGGAGCTGAAGACCAAGGTCGAGCAGCTGGACCGCGCCATCGCCGACCTCAAGAACCTGTTCGAGGCGACGCGCGTGGCCACCATCACCCTGGACAGCGACCTCGCCATCCGCAGCTTCACGCCGGCGGTGGCGGGGCTGTTCAACCTGCTGCCCTCCGACCATGCGCGGCCGCTGTCGGACATCGCGGGCGCGCTCGACACCGACGAGATCCTGCGCCGGGCGCGCGAGGTGCTGAACACCGGCCAGCCGAGCGAGCGGCGGATGGACCGGCGCGACGGCGCAGCGCAATACCTGCTGCGCCTCGTCCCCTACCGCGTCGCCGACGGCACGGTGGACGGGGTTCTGGCGGCCTTCGTGGACGTGACCCAGCTCGAGGAGGCATCACGCGAGACCGAGCACCAGCGGCTGCTGCTCGCGGAGCTCAACCACCGCGTGGGCAACATCCTCACCGTGGTGATCGCGCTGACCCAGCAGACGCTGCGCGACGGCGAGCCGGTCGCCCGGCTGCGCGAGGCGCTGGTCGGGCGCATGGAGGCGCTGTCCAAGGCCTATCAGCTCATCTCGCACAAATCCTGGGGGGAAATCGACCTGGCCGGGCTGGTGAACGAGCAATTGGCGCCGCACCTGACCGACACGGCGCGGGGGCTGGTGCAGGGGCCGCCGGTGGAGCTGCAGCCCGGCACCTCCGTGACCTTCGGCCTGATCCTGCACGAACTGGCCACGAATTCGGTGAAGCATGGTGCGCTGTCCAACGACACCGGGACCGTGACGGTGACCTGGAGCCTGGCGGAAGCGGCCGATGCCGCCTTCCTCGAGCTTTCCTGGCAGGAGCATGGCGGGCCCAGGGCGCGCAAGCCCACCCGGCAGGGCTTCGGCAGCCAGCTCATCCAGGGCCAGGTGACGCACGCGCTGGGCGGCACGCTGGCGCAGAGCTATGCGCCGGAGGGCTATTCTGCCCTGCTTCGCATCCCGATGGACGCGCACTCCGGCATCCGTGCCGCATAGGGGCCGCCGTCCGGCGCCCGCAGGCAGAGGCAATGTGGCGCGCCCTGGTGGATTCGAACCACCGGCCTGAAGCTTAGAAGGCTCCTGCTCTATCCAACTGAGCTAAGGGCGCGGATCAGGATGGGCTCAGTGCGACCAGTTCTCGGTTCGTCCATAGCGGAAATTCTCCGCATAGACCTTGGGCTTGATCGGCTTGGCGGGGCGGGCCTTCTCGACCTCGTAGGAGATGCCGCGTGCTTCGGCGAAGGCGATGGCGGCCTCCGCCGTCGGGAAGCTCAGCCGCACCTGGTTGCGCGTGTCGCCGCGGCCCACCCAGCCCATCAGCGGATCGAGCGCCTGCGGCGAGGGCGCGTATTCCAGCACCCATTCCTGCGTGTTCGCGCGGCCGGCCTGCATGGCGGAACGCGGCGGGCAATGGATGCGGGCGAGCGGCTTCACGGCGGTCATGGCGGGGTCTCGTTCCTCAACGGGCCGCGAGGAGGCGGCTGGGTTCGGGCAGGGCAGCGTCCAGCAGGGAGGCGGCCAGCGCCGCGGCCAGGCAGGCATAGCCGCGGTCATTGTGGTGCAGGTCGTCGGGCGCCAGAACGGCGGTGGCCGGCACCCCCTCCTCGCGCCACGCGCGCATGAGACGGGAGCGGGCGAAGAGCGGCACCTGCTCCAGCGCCGCCACCTCCTGCATGGCCCGGTCGAAGCGGTCACTGAGCGGCGCGGCCTCCAGGCGCGGGGCGCGCTGGTTGTCCATCAGCAGCACGCCGGCGCCGGCCGCCCGCAGCCGGGCGATGCCGGCGCGCATCGCGGCGATGAAGCCTTCGGGCGCGCGGTCGCGCAACACCTCATTGCCGCTGGCCTGCCAGATCACCAGATCGGGTTGATGCACGAGCACGTCGGCGTCGAGCCGCGCCAGCATCTCGTCGGATGTCTCGCCCGAACGGCCGGCATTGACCACGCGCAGCGCGACATCGGGCAGGGAGCGGCGCAGGGCGGCCTCAAGCCGGGCCGGATAGACGGCGTGCGGGCCGGACGCGCCGGCCCCCTCGGTCGAGGATGAGCCCAAGGCCACGATCACGAGCCGGCCCCCCATGCGCAGTTCCTGCTCCAGGCGGGGCAGTGGCGGCAGGACCAAGCGCGCGCGCGGGCACTCCGCACCGGGCAGGGCGGGGGCGGGCGCTGAAAGGGCGGGGCCGACCCCGGTTTGGAGGATGGCCGACAAAACCAGCAGGGCCAGAAGCTGACGCATTCTCACCTTATAGCGACCCTCCATGAACAACGCCACGCAACCCCGCGCCTCCGTCCCGCGCGACCCCCGGGCGGACATCTGCCGCGGCCTCGCGCTGTGGATGATCATGGTGAACCACACCCCCGGCAACGTGGCCGGCGACTGGACGTTGCGCAACTTCGCCCTGGCCGACGCCACCGAGGCCTTTGTGCTGCTGGCCGGCTACGCCGCCGCCTTCGCCTATGCCGGCCAGGCGGACCGGCTGGGCTGGCTGCCGGCTGCGGCCTCCGTCGTGCAACGCGTGGGCAAGCTCTATGTGGCGCACATCTTCCTGCTGGTGGTGTTCGCGGCGCAGGTTGGGTTCTCGGCTGCCGCCCTCGACCGCGCAGCCTTCCTGGATGAACTGGCGCTGGACCCGTTTTCCGAACAGCCCTACCGCGCCCTGATGGAGGCGCTGCTGCTGCGCTTCCAGCCGCATTTCCTCGACATATTGCCGCTCTACATCGTCATCCTCTCGCTGTTCATCCCCGCGCTGCTGCTGCGGGCGCGGCCCTGGCTGCTGCTCGGGCTGTCGGTGGCGCTCTGGGCCGGGGTGCGGGCGGCGGGCTTCAACCTGCCGCGATGGGAAGAGGGCAGCTGGTTCTTCAACCCGCTGGCCTGGCAGCTTCTCTTCGTCATCGGCTTCCTGACAGGCCAGGCGGTGCGCGGCGCGCCGCGCGTAGGTCTGCCGCCGCGCCGCCCCTGGCTGACGGCGGCCGCGCTG